>JAKABB010000004.1 GCA_021802045.1 bacterium | reverse complement strand
GGCCCGGCCCCGCCGGCGACGCGAGCCCCAGGGGAGGCGGATGGACGGGAGCGGCCTCAGCCCGGGGAGCGCCGGCCGCCGGTGGGAGCGGGCCGCGCGCCGGGTCCGAGCGGCCCACGGCCGGCGGGCGAGGCCCAGCAGGAAGCGGCGGTAGAGGAGCAGGATCGCGACCACGACGGTGAGCAGGAGCGGCAGCGTCGTCCGGGCGGCCCGGGCGGCCCGCAGCGCCATGAGCTGCTCACGACCGAGCAGCGCCCGCCGCCGGGCCAGGGCTCGGTGATAGGTGGCCAGGGCGACGCGGTAGCGCTGCATGGCCAGCTGGTGCTGACGGACCTGCGGCGCGTAGGCCAGGACGCCGGCGAGGATCCCCTGCGCGATCGCCTCTCGGAAGGCGCTCGTCTGGAGCAACTGGGCGTCGTGGGGATTGGTCAGGTAGGCACCCTCCACCGTGACCACCGGCATCGGCGCCTTCACCCAGAGCTGGGGGAAGGCCATGAGCCCCCGGTTGCCCACCTGGTACGGGGCCAGCCGGCTGGCCAGGGCGGTGTCGACAGCCTGGGCGAAGGGGCGGCTGCTGGCCGCCGGGTAGAGCACCGTCAGCCCCTCGACCTGTGGCTTGGGGAAGTAGTTGAAGTGGATGCTGATGAAGAGCTGCGCGTGGTGGGCGATGGCTGTGGCCATCCGCTGCGGGATGCTGACGAAGACGTTGCGGGTGCGGGTCATGACCACCTGCACCCCCTGCGCCTGCAGGAGGGTCCGCAGGTCCAGCCCCACCGCCAGCGTGACCACGCGTTCCATGAGGCCGTTGATCGGCGAGATGGCTCCGGGGTCCCAGGGCCGGTGGGGATGGGCCGGCGAGTAGCTCCCTCCGTGCCCGGGATCCACCGCCACCACGAACGGAGCGGGGGCCACCGGCCGCGCCGGGATGGGGGCCGATGCGCGTGTTGCCGCCAGGGAGACTCCAGGGGCGGCACCGCCGACCGCGCCGGCGGTGCCAAGGGCCAGGAGCAGGACGAGAAGAAGACGGATTGGCCCGTGACGCATCGAAACGCCGCCAGTATGACCCATCGGCCGGCCCAGGGCCAGTGACGGCGCTGCGAACTCCGGCCCCGGGGGCTACCCCTGGGCGCTCAGCGCTGGTCGGTGCTGAAGGGCAGGAGCGCCAGGTGGCGGGCTCGCTTCAGCGCCAGGGTGAGCCGCCGCTGATGAAGGGCACAGGTCCCGGTCACCCGCCGGGGGAGGATCTTGCCGCGCTCGCTGATGTAGCGGCGCAGGCGGGTCACCTCCTTGTAGTCCACATAGATCATCCGCTCCAGGCAGAAGTTGCAGACCTTGCGGGGGCGGCGGCGGTTGGCTTCAGCCATCTCTTGTGTCCTGCTCCTCAGAAGGGAATGTCATCGGGATCGACATCGCCGGCAGGCTCCGACGATCCTGCTCCGGGCACCGGCAGGGGCGCCGACCGCTGACCGCTCCCCTCGTCTCCCTCTCCGCCGGCGCCTCGTGCCTCCAGGAACTGGATGTCCTGGGCGTTGACCTCGGTTCGGTACCGCTTCTGCCCGTCCTGGCCCTCCCAGGAGCGTGTCTGCAATCGGCCCTCGACGTAGAACAGGCTGCCCTTGTGAAGGTACTGCCCCGCCAGCTCGGCCAGCTTGCGCTGCCCGATGTTCCAGACCACCACGTCGTGGTAGTCGGTGAACTCCCGGCGCTCGCCATCGGGGCTGGTGCCGTACCGGTTGGTCGCCATGCGCAGCTGGGTGACCGGCTGGCCGCTCGGGAGGTAGCGCATCTCCGGGTCGGCCGTGAGCCGCCCGATCAGCATGACCCGGTTCAGGGATCCCGCCATGGCTACGCCTCCTCGGGCTCGGTGGCCGCCGGGGCCTCCACCGCGGACACCGGCTCCTCATCTCCGTCCGTCGAGATGACCGGCTCGGTGGCGGCCGCCTCTCCGGCCGGTGCCGCCTCGTCCGCGCCCTCCGACGCCGCACCGGCCGCGCCCCGGGCCCGCGCGCGACTCCCCCGGGCCCGCCACCGCTCCCGCCCCCGCGCCGCGGGCTCCTCGGGCTCCTGGATGACCTGGGCCGTGGTGATGAGGTGGCGGATGACGTTCTCGGCGAGACGGAGCTGCCGCTCGATCTCCCCGATGCCATCCCCGGGCAAGCGCGCCTCGGCCAGGACGTAGTAGCCGTCGCGGGACCCGGCGATGGTGTACGCCAGCCGACGCCGTCCCCAGAGGGATTGCTTGGTGATCTCGCCGCCGTGGTTGGCGACCATGGTGGTCACCTCGTCCATCGCGGCTCGGACCTGCTCATCGTCCAGCTCGGGCCGGACGATGTACATGAGCTCGTACTCGCGCTCCAAGCGCGTCTTCCTCCCTGCACCTGTGGGCTTGCGCCCGGTCATCGTGCCGGGCGCAGGCGTGGGACTCGTGGAGTCTACCATCCCCGAACCCGCGGGCCTATTGGCCCAGGTCGAGGCCCTTCATGAGCCGGCGGGCGTACTGGCGGGTCCCGAGTGCGATCAGGGCGGCCAGGCCCAGCGCCACCAGGAGGGTGATCAGGGGGTGGAGGAAGCTGCTGCCCAAGGGGAGGAGCGCCCCGATCAGCCCGCCCAGGCCCAGGCCGCCGACCAGGGCCCCGATGGAGATGAACGGCAGCCAGACTGTGAGCCGCATGGCTCGAGTGATCACCGGCGGCTTGATCTTCGCCATCCGGTCGCGCCGGATCACGGTCAGGCTGGTGACGTGCTGGAGGCCTGGGGTGTAGACCAAGCCGACCACCACCGCCCCTCCCTGCAGCTTCTCGTAGAGGGCAGGCCGGACCCGGAACTCCTGGATCCCCCGGTTGACGTTCACGGCGACCATGGCCAGCCCCGGGGTCCCTGACATCGGGCTCGCGCCCACGAGCTGACCCTGGATCTGCTCCGGCACCGCCTTGCGGTCCCGGCGGGCGGCCGGGAGCGCGGGCGCCGTCACCGTGTTGGCGGTGATCGCCATCGCCAGGGCGATCAGGACCAGGACGATCCCGAGCGCGAGGTCGTGCTGCCCGATCTCGACCAGGAGGCCGAAGACCGCCGCCAGGACCACGACCACGCTCCCCAGGCCCGTGAGCAGGGCTAGGCGGGTGATCTGGCCGGGGCTGTACCCCATGAAGAGCCCGCCCCTCCGCAGGCGCTCCTCCTGGCGGGGGGTCTGCACCTGCTCTCGAACGGCGGCCCGCTGCTGGGTCTCAAGACGCGCCTGCCGGCGCCGGAGCTCACGACTCCCTGGGTTGCGCATGGGACCGTAAGGATCTCACGCCGCCCAGTCCCCTCGCGACCCGCATGCATCTGTGAGCCCGGGATGCCGCCGTGCGAAGACGTTGGCCGCCGTCGAGCCCCCCAACCGAGACGGGGAGCGCGGGCGGCGGCGCCACCTGCCGAGCCACCCTGGCGCGACACCGCGACACGGAGGTGGGAGGCGGGAGCAGCGGTCTGCAGCCGTGGGCACCACACCGCCCTCACGAGATCCGCCTCTCCAACGGCCAGGGCACCAGCGAGGCGGACGGCGCTCGCGCCTCCAAGAGCCGGGGGGCGGGCCATCAGGCCGCCACGACGCTCGACCGGCCCGGGGGCGGCCCCGTACTGGTCCCAGACCTGTTCTTCCAGCTCAGGGGCACCCTCGGCGAGATCGTGGTGCCAGTCAGCTGCGACGAGCGCCGCACGCGCCTCGGGCCAGGCCAGCCGGCTTGAGACCGGCGGGTCGCAGCCGCCCCACAGATCGACGACCGCGTCGCTGCCGGCGTCCTCGGCCACCAGCTTGACGGGGGCGCTGGCGTCGAAGTAGCCGGGTGCCACCACTCGGCGACGCTCCTGGCTGACGAGATCGGCGACAGAGTGCCGGGCGCGGAGCCGGGGCCGGACCGACCCGAAGCGCTCGACCGCCCCGCCCGCTCGGGCCGGTCGATGACGCCCGCAGCGCTCAGCCGTTCGAGAACGGCGTCGGCACGCTCACGCCGAGCGGACGGACGGCGGTGACGCCTCGATCCATGACAACGACCTCCTGGTCCCGGCGGGTCCGTTCGAGCCACGCGCCGAGGGGCGCCCGCAGAGCGCTGACGGCGACAGCCATCTCATCGAACGGACACCTCCACCGCAGATCGCTCATACGTGCGCACCGCCCCCTCTGGTGCGGGACGGCAGAACCGCCACGCGGGGGGATGACCCCGTCAGGGCCGGGATGATCCCCCTCCCCTCAACGGGTCCGGCCCTGGCATGGCGAGGGGCGGAAGGGTCGTAGAGCGGCAGCGGAGGGAGCACTCCGGTCCGGCCCCGATCTGCCGATCGCGCCGGCTGCCGTCACCGTCACGTGCTCGCGCCGAGCCGCGGTCGCCCTCACAAGCGCGCGCCCCATCGGGCTGGTGGCCGCCGGGGGACTCGAACCCTCGACCTCACGGATGTGAACCGTGCGCTCTAACCAGCTGAGCTAGGCGGCCGGTTGCCGGGACCAGTCAGTGTACGAGCCGACCGGCCACCACCGGGCGGTCAGGGGGCTACGGGCTGGACCTGCTGAACGTCGTACGGTCGGAGCCGGGCCTCCACGGAGATCGTCCCCACCACCACGGACGGAAGTCGGTGCAGGACCACCCCGTCCGACCAGTAGCCGGCGGCCACCAGCCGGTAGGTCACGGTCGCCGCGATGACTCCCCCCTGCTCCTCCGTCTGCGGAATCCACTCCGAGGCCAAGCTTCGCGAGCCATCCGGCCAGCTCCACTCTGTCACCTGCGGGGTGGCGGTGACGACCCACACCACGTGGATCGATTCCGCCGAGTCCTGGTCGCCGAGATCCGGAACGGTGACGTTGATCCGAGCGTACTGCACCCGCGGCGCAGGGTCCAGGCGGACCCGGGTGACCACGCCCACCACTGCAGAGACCGGGACCGCGATCAGCCGCTCCGACGGCACCCGTCCTCGAGCTGTGGCCCGGAAAGCGGGAATGGACAGCCCCGGTCGGCACTGCGGCAATGGTCGGCCCGGGGGGCATGGGTTCGGGGTGCGCGCTGCTGTGGTCCATCCGATGTACCTAGGCATCCGCCCAGCTCCACACGGGATGTTCCACACCCAGCCGTAGTCATATCTTGGATTGGAGCGGAGCGCCGGAACACGCTGTCCAGTTGGCGTCTCCAGAGAGCCTCCCACCAGCCCTCCGATCGCAGCCGTACCCATGGCCCACACGACTTGCGTGTACGGCCGGCACCCCGTCACGATCCCGGGAAACGTCAGTGCCCACTGGTGATCGTACGACGGTTGGGTTGGCGCTGACGGCCCGCGCGGGCGCACACACTGGGATCCAAAGGAGAGCTGCGCCTTGGCAGCTGTACATGTGGTTGTCTGGCTGCTTGAGCCCCAGTTCGCCGCCACCGGCGACGGAAGTGAGGCGAGAGCGAGCATCGCAGCAAGCAAGCCGACTGCGAGCTTCATGCTCGGGCCAAATCCACGAGCAAGTACTTCCCTGAGGATTCATGCAGCCATACGATGACATTGAATGTCAAAGACTGCTGGACGGGCGCCGCCGCTCCAACCTTGTGAACCGCTATCTCTGTTCCGCTCAGAATTACTGCCAGCGTGGTACCGGGAAGTCCGGGGTCTTGCTGTGATCCCACAGTCGCCGACGCAATGTGGTCCACAATTGAAGTGACGTGTATTCCCTTGCTCTGATTGCTGGCTATCGTGGCTGCCTCAGCGCTCAGGAGTGCACCCGCATCGGCAAACTTCAGGAGACTCTTGTTGGCTCGTTCTATCGCAATATTCTCAATATAGTTGTCCTCCACGAGATTGAGCATGACGGTGCGCACCGGCGTTCCCGCGGGAGGCGGATGCGCACCGCTGATCGTGTACGGAGGGATCGTCAGCTGCCTCGGGGACACCGCGACACCAGGCGCCAACTGCACTGGCGTGGGGAGCGGAGTGGCATGCGCCGCCGTGGGCTTGGGAATCCGTATCGGCGCGCCGCCGCCGCATCCGGCGGCAACCGCAGGCGATACAAGCGCGACCAGTAGCACTGAGGCCATCCGTGGCGCCAACAACCGACCGCTGGTCATGGCAAGCCCACAGTTTCGCGCCATCCCGCTCACCCAAGGGCCCTGCGTGGTGCGGGCCATCCTCCCGGCATCGCTCCCAGCGGCGCAGAGCAAGAGGGAGCGTAGCCGGCCGAACGATAGAAGGCAACGACATCCACCCACGGCCCTCTGGATTACGTCTTGGTCAGTCGCCGGTGGTGCTGAAGGCCGAGGTCGCTCGCAGCTCGTTCCAGACACGCGTCGAGCCATCCCTCTTGATCGGGGCACAGGAGTTCGACACGCGTCCCCCTCTCGTACGGGTGTTCCGGAATGGCGGGAGCCAGCACCTCGACGGGCCCGATCAGGTAACCGGCGACCTGGGCACGCAAGTGTTCGTCGCCGGACAAGGTGAGCGGGGCCTCCTCGACCACTACCGTCGACCCGGTGTCAGGATCCCTGAGTTCGTGGCGGAGGAGGCTCATTCCCTGCCCCTGGATGCGCGCCGCCGCCGGAGCGAATCACTCCGCGGCCGGAAGCCGCGCGGGCTGACAACGAGGATGCCGGGCGCCAGGGCCCGGGGTGGTCCAAGGCGCTCCGCCTTCCGCCAGGGATCGAGCAGGCAGCGGCGGGCCTCCCGCATGGCCTCTGACCAGACGCGGTCGCCAGGGGTCCGTTGGTGAAGGCAGCGGAAGAGCTCGGCGGGCGTTTCCGCGACCCCCTCTTGGGCGTAGACGGAGGGTGCCGGGCGCCGGTTGATGGCCCGATCCACCGTCGCCAGGGAGATGCCGCAGTCCTCGAGGCCTCCGGACAGGAGGCCCCGTTCACCATCCGTGGCCAGAGCTCGAGCAAGATCGCGCGGCGCCCGAAGTCCCAGGGACGGTCGCCCCGGCAGCTCCGGCCGCGGTCCGGGCGGAGGCACCGCCATCATGTCCCGATCCAACTGGAACGTGCCTGGGCCCTCGATGGCACCGACCGAGCGATCCGGCTCCCAACGGCTGTCGATCTCTCGGAGGGCGCTGACGTAGTGATCGGTCAGCGTGTCGAGGCTGTCTCCGCAGGGGCCGTACGCCAGCGGATCCTTTCGGGGGTCCGGCAACCACCCGGCGGCAGCGACCAGCCGAACATAGTCCCGCAGCAATAGCCCAACCCGCGGATCCTCCACCAGCGCGTGGCCGCATTCGTGGAGGATCGTGCTCCGCAGGACGGTCGACCTGGTCCGGGCAACCCCCTCGGGACACGGCGAGCGGAACAGGCTGGGCGCCTCGGCATTGATGCGCAAGATGCCCGCGCTCCATGTGCCGGTGGTGCCGGGGACGAACGACTCGTCCCCTTGAATGCGAATCTCGTCAATGCCGTGCCGGATCACGTCCTTGGCCTGCAGGGGAAGCGCGTCGATCTCGGCACACACCACCTGCACACGCTCCGCCCACTCACTCCCCGATCGCGACGCGACCCGAACCTCAACACCGAACTGGTCGACAAGAAACTGCTCGGGGTCCACGCGCAGAGTCCGGTAGGTGAAGAGCCCCGCGTAGGCCTGACTGCTGCGGTAACGGGCGGGGCGTTGAGCGCTGTCCACGCTCTCTGGGTCCGACGGCACGCCTGCGCTGGGGCGCGGCTCATGCCGCTCCACTGTCGCACGCGACGGCTCCCGGCTCCAGAGGGTCGCCCGGGGAGTAGCGTCCTGGCCAGCCGGCCAGATACGCCGACCTCTACCCGCTCAGCTGATGTCCGGCCAGGGTGCGGCCTCGCCCTCGACCGCCTCGCCCTCTTCCACGACAACCTTCTGCTGGTAGCGCGCCGCCACCATCTGGTGGGCCATTGCCCGGGGAATCCCGAACTTGACAAGGGACCGGACCTCGTCCGCCATGACCTTGTCCCGCGCAGTCTCGATGGCGACCATCAGGTCGTCGATGGTAACCGTGGATGCGGCCTTCACCGGTTCAGTCTACCCTGGACGGGCACGCGCCACACCCCGACCACTTCAGGGTCCGGGAGGCAGAGGGCCGGAGGCCGACCCGCGGGTTCCTCGCCCCTTCAGGAACCCCGCCATCATGGTGACGGCGGCGGCCACCAGGGCGACGAAGACCCCGAAGCGGGGACCGATCGACAACCCGAGCACCGATCCGCTGGTGGCGGTGAGGAGGAAGAGGATGGCCCCCATGGCTTCCACCGCGCCTCCAACCACCAGCACCCCCCTCCGACCCCCGAGTCTGGTCAGGCGCGGCAGGCCCGGTCCGGGCCGCAGGTCCAAGAGGAACAGGGCCACCACCACCAGCAGCGCCGCGAAGGTCAGCCAGCCCCAGCTGCGAAAGCCGTTGACCGTGAACGTCGCCGCCCCGACGGAGATCCCGTACCAGGGGAGGAAGAAGGTGGCCAGCAGGAGGGTGGAGGCGGCGATCCCCGCCCAGTCGCCAAGGTCCAGCCGGGGCGACAGCTCGGCGGTCGTCACGAGACCGACCCAAGCTCGGCCGACGCCGGAGCCAGGTTCGCGGATGCCTGAGCCGCCGGCCGGCGGGCGGCCGGACACAGGGACGGCGGAGCCTGTCGACGGCGAGGGGCGAGCAGGACAGTCCCCGCGCCGGGCGCGGTCCGACGCCACGGGCGCAGGCCCATCACCGCGGACCGGCCGGAGCGGATGACGCGGGGGACCCGCCGGTCCAGGAGCGGTGCCCGGGCCGGCCGTTCCCGCCGAGCGCCTCAGTGGGCAGCGGCGGAGACCGACGACTGGTCGCGGGCCGACCCGGCCTGCCCCTGGTCGATCGCGGCCTGGGCCACGATCACCGGCAGATTGGGGTTGAGGCAGAACCCCTCGTAGTCGATGGGCTCCGTGATGGTCGGACGCTCACCGCAGACCGGGCAGTTCGGGTCCCGGCGGACCTTGAACTCGCGGAACTCCATGGACAGGGCGTCCACGTGCAGGAGGCGACCACTCAGCGGCTCGCCCACCCCCAGGACCAGCTTCACCACCTCAGTGGCCTGGACCAGGCCGACCAGGCCCGGAAGCACGCCCAGAACCCCGGCCTCGGCGCAACTGGGCGCCTCCTCGGGTGGCGGAGGCGCCGGGTAGCGGCAGCGGTAGCAGGGGGACTCGAAGGGCAGGATGGTGGTGGCCTGGCCCTCGAAGCGGAAGATGCCACCGTCGACCAGGGGCTTGCGCAGGAAGAGCGCCACGTCGTTGGCGAGGTAGCGGGTGGGGAAGTTGTCGCAGCCGTTGACGATGATGTCGTACTGGGAGAAGAGGTCCGCGGCGTTCCCGCTGTCCAGGTGCACGTTGTGCTGCACCACCGCGACGTCCGGGTTGAGGGCCCGGATGGCGACGGCGGCGGACTCGGTCTTCAGCATCCCGATCCGCTCCTCGGTGTGGATGATCTGGCGCTGGAGGTTGCTCCGATCGACAACGTCGAAGTCCACCAGCCCGATCGTTCCCACCCCGGCCGCGGCCAGGTAGAGGGCCGTTGGCGCGCCCAACCCACCGGCCCCGATCAGCAGGACCCGGCTGTCGAGCAGCTTGGCCTGGCCGCTCTCCCCGACCTCTGGCAGGAGGAAGTGTCGGCTGTACCGCTCCCGCTGCTCGACGGTGTAGGCCCGGGGCCGACTGAAGCCGTAGCCGGCATCCTTCCACGCGTTGAAGCCACCGGCCATCGACTCCACCCGTGAATACCCCATCTGGCGCAGGGTCTCGGCCGCCAGCAGTGAGCGGACCCCGCCGGCGCAGTAGAGCGTGATCGGTGTGCTCTGGTCGGCGATCTGCTCTTCGATCTGGAACTCGAGGAAGCCTCGCGGTACGTGCACCGCCCCGGGGATCTGCCCCTGGTCGACCTCGACCTGCTCGCGCACGTCGACCAGGACCCCGAGCGCCCCGCGGTCCATCCGCTCCTTGACCTGCTGGGCCGTCACCTCGGGGATCACGCCCCGAGCGCGGCTGACTAGGTCCCGAGAACTGCTCGCCATGCCCACTACCCCTGTCACTCCCCGCCCACTGCCGTCAAAGCAGACTGTCTCGGTCAACAATACCCCCTCGGGCCGTCCCCTGCCCAGTCCCTGAGCCCAGGGAACCGCCCCGGGGCCGCCTGCCCGGTATCCTCCCCCGCCATGGGAGGTGGAACGTCCGGGGCGGCGGACCGGCCCCTCCCGCTCCGCCCAGCCCATGTCCAGCTGCGGGCGCTGGCCGCCGGCGAGATCGGCGCCGAGGAGCTCTTGGCCCTGCACCTGGAGCGGATCGCCCGGTACAACCCGGCCCTCAACGCCATTGTCACCCCCAACTTGGAGTCCGCCCGGGAGGCGGCGCGCCGGGCCGACGCCGCCCGGGCCCGTGGGGCGGTCCCGGGATTGCTCCAAGGACTCCCCGTCACCATCAAGGATGCCATCGACGTCGCCGGCCTGCCCACTACCTCCGGGGTACCGGCGCGGGCCCGGGCGCGCGCCGAGCGGGACAGCCCGCTGGCGGCGGCGGTGCTGCAGGCCGGCGCGGTGCTCCTGGGCAAGACCAACGTCCCGACGCACACCTCCGACTGGCAGACCGACAACCCGCTCTTCGGCCGGACCCTCAACCCCTGGGATTCCGCCCGCACTCCCGGCGGGAGCACCGGGGGCGGGGCGGCCGCGCTGGCCACAGGGCTCAGCGCCATGGAGTTCGGCAGCGACATCGGGGGGTCGATTCGCGTCCCGGCCGCCTTCTGCGGGGTGTACGGCCACCGGCCCAGCGAGACCCTGGCGCCTCGCCACGGCCACGTCCCGGGAACGGCGCTGCCCAACCCGGCGGTGGTGATGGGAGTCCTGGGGCCGCTCGCCCGAGACGCCCGCGACCTGGCCCTCGCCCTCGATGTCATCGGCGGGCCGGTGGCCGGCGAGGCCACGGCCTGGCGCCTCGACCTGCCCCCGGCCCGCCACCACCGGCTGCGCGACTTCCGCGTCGCCCTGGTGCCCGAGGTGGACTGGCTGCCGGTCGACGCCGAGGTCCGCGCGGCCCAGGACCGGGTCGCGGCCGTGCTCCGACGGGCCGGGGCCCGGGTCGCCTTCGCCCTCCCGGAGGGCTTCGACCTGCGCCGGCACGAGGAGCTGTACAGCCAACTGATCGGGGTGATGATGTTCGCCGACCTCGCCGACCCCCGGCGGGAGGGGGTGGCGGCTGCCATGCGCCGGACCCCGGCGCCCGTGGGCGCCGCGCGGGCCGCCGGCATCCTGGCCTCCGCCCGCCAGCTGGTCGGGCTCCACCACCGGCGCGAGCGCCAGCGGGGCCAGTGGCGGGCGTTCTTTCGCGACTGGGACGTCCTGCTCTCGCCCAGCCCGATCACCCCGGCCTTCCCCCACATCGACGCGGGACTCCCTTTCCCCGCCCGCACCCTCACCCTGGACCGCGGAGCGGGTCCGACCCTCCCGTACGCGTACCTGGAGGTGCTGCCCGGCCTGGCAGCCCTCAGCGGTCAGCCGGCCACCGAGTTCCCGGCCGGACGGACGGCGACGGGTCTCCCGATCGGTCTGGAGGCCATCGGCCCGTACCTCGAGGACCGCACCACCATCACCCTCGCCGCCCTGCTGGCCGATGAACTCGGCGGGTTCGAGCCCCCACCGGGGTTCGCCTGAGCGGGCGGCGGCGGCGGACCCGCTACTGGGGGAAGCGCTTCATCCGGCCGCCCAGGACGTGGATGTGCAGGTGGGGCACGGTCTGCCCCCCACCCGGCCCGGCGCTGACGTAGAAGCGGTAGCCGGCCTCGTGCCCGAGCCGGGTGGCCACCGCGGTCGCCACCCGGGTCAGCCGCATCCAGAGGTCGGCCTGGGACGGCTCCAGCTCGCGCAGGTCGGCGATGTGCTCCTCTGGCACGACCAGGACGTGGGTCTCCGCCACCGGGTTGATGTCCCGGAAGACCACGATGCCGTCCTCGCGATGCACCACGTCGGCGGGCAGGTGCCCGTCGACGATGCGGCAGAAGAGGCAGTCGTCGCGCATAGCGCTCCTCCGGTGGACTGGGTGCGCTGAGGATAGCGGGGAGGTGCCCCACCTTCACGGGCTGGCCCCCGGCCCTGTCCCGAGCCGCTCAACCCTCCTGGCTGGCGAACTCACGCTGGAGGCGCAGGACCGCCGACCGGGCGGCCTCCGTCACCTGCAGCGCCAGGGTCCGGTCCAGGTCCAGCGCCGGTGAGGTCTGCAGGACGGCCAGCCGCTCGACGAGCTCGCCCAGCGCCGCCGCGATCTCACCGGGAACGGCGAGCGCGGCGGCCCGGGCGGTGGCGATCGTCTCCGGGTCGCCGGCTCGCACGGCCCGCTGGTAGGCTCCGAAGGCGTCCCGGTCCCGGTCGGCGGCCAGCAGCAGGCGGGCCGCCAGGCCACCGGACTCGGCGATCGCCTGCGGCGACCCGCGCAGCCGGCACAGTCCGTCGAGGGCAGCCCCCAGAGCCCCGGTGATGGCGGTCACCGCCGCGCCCCCGGCCGGGTCCCGCGGGGCCAGCACCCGGGCCGCCGCCTCCAGCAGGGACCAGGACGCAACCGGCCCCGGCACCCGCCCCTCCAGCTCGGTCAGCGACAGCAGGGCGCAGATCGCGGTGATCCGCCCCACACCCCCGGGCACCGGGGTGACCCGGGCGGCACGGGCGGCCGCCTCGGGGCCCACGTCCCCCACCAGGCGGCCCTCCACGAACGCCGTCCCGACGTCCAGGACCGTCGCCCCGGGGAGCACGACCTCCGGCGGGATGACGCCCGCCTGGCCCACGGCGGTCACCAGCACGTCGTACGGCGGCACCGGCACCACCCCGGCGATGTCCTGCTGGACGACACAGACCTGGGCCCCAGCGGCCAGCAGCCGCTGGGTGATCGGCCGCCCGCCGGACGGCCCGTGGCCGACGATCAAGATCCGGCTGCGGGCGCAGTCGATCCCCAGGTGCTCCAGGACCGCCAGACAGGCCTCGGCCACCGGCGTGCCCCGGTGGAGCCCGTCCGCGGCCTGGGCCCGCGCGGTCGGGGTGATCGCCTCCACGTCCTTGCTGGCCGGCAGGTGAGCGGCGATCGCTGCCGGGGAGAGGGAGCTCACCGGCTGCATGACGACCACCCCGTCGACGGTGGGATCGACCACCAGAGCGTCCAGGGCCAGCAGAGTGGCCTCCGGGTCGGCGCCGGTGACCTCGCGGCGGTCGACCGCGATCCCGGCGGCCGCAGCCTCCCGGTCGAGGGCGCGGGCGAACGAGCCGCCGGCGGCGTTACCCGCCTCCAGGACCATGCCCAGCCGGTGGCCGCGCCGACGCCCGGCGACCCTGGTCGCCAGCTCTCGGCGGAGGTCCTCCACCAGGTTGGAGAGGTCGACCACGGCCATGCACCACCTCCTGACGGGCACGCCCCGGCCTCACCGGGGACACCCCGCGCGGATCATAGGGAGGCGGCGGCGAGCCGGGCGGTGGCCGGTCCCCCCAGTAGGCTGGGCCGATGTCGTCCGGACCGCACCTCTCCTACCGGGCCGTCATGGCCTTGCCCGGCTTCCGACGCATCTCCGCCAGCTTCCTTCTGGCCCGGACCGGCGGCCAGATGCAGACCGTGGCCCTGGTGCTCTTCTCCCTGACGGTGTTCCGCTCCCCGCAGATCGCCGGTCTCAGCGTCCTCGCCATCCTCCCGGGCCAGCTCCTCAGCCCGGTGGCGGGCACCCTTCTCGATCGCCACGGCCGGGTCCGCCTGATCCTGGCCGACTACTGCGTGGCCGCTGTGGGCCTGGCGGTCATCGGCGGGTGCGCCCTGGCCGGGGTGCTCACCCCCTGGCTGATGCTGGCCCTGGTGGCCATCAGCAGCCTCACCTACCCGCTCAGCGGCGCCGGGGCCAGGGCGGTCTGGCCCGCCGTCGTCCCCCGCGCCGGCTGGGACCGCGCCAACGCCCTCGACAGCGCCAGCCTCACCGCGTCCGCGATCCTCGGCCCCGCGCTGGCCGGGGGGCTGGTGGCCACCGTCGGCGCCCGGGGCACCCTCCTGCTGGTGGCCACCGCCTATGCCGCCGCCGCCGCGCTCCTGGGGGGATCCCGGGTCCCGGAGGGAGCGCCGGCCGCCGCCGGGCCCCTGCTCCATGAGGCCGCTGCCGGACTGCGCTACGTCCTGGCCCACCCCACCCTGCGCAGCCTGGCCATCGCCCTCTCGATCTCCGGGATCGGATGGGGCATCCTCACGGTCGGGCTACCGGTGCTGATCCTGCACCGGCTCCACGACGGCCCGGCGATGGTGGGCCTGCTGTGGGCCCTCGGCGGGATGGCCGGGGTCGGCGCCGGCTTGGTCGCGGGGCACCGCGGCACCCACGCTCGCGAGCGGCGGGTGATCGTGCGCATGCTCGCCCTCGGCGGCCTGGGCCTGGGGGCGGTCCTGCTGGCCGCCACCCCCGCGGGGGAGCTGGGCGCTGGGCGGACCGGTGCCCTCCTGCTGGCGGCGCTGGGGCTGGTGGTCGTCGGTGGCGCCGACGGGCCCCTCACGACCGCGATGTTCTCGATGCGGCAGCGACGAACCGACCCGGCCTGGTACGGGCGGGCGTTCGCGGTCTCCATGAGTCTCAACTACGCCGGGACGCCGATCGGGGCCGGCATCGGGGGCATGATCGTGGCCACCTCGCTGGTAGGTGCCCTGGGGGCTGCCGCCACGGTGGCAGCGCTGGCGGCCCTGCTGGCGGCCTGGCTGCTCCCGGGCACCCACCGGCCGGCGGACCGGGCCCCGGCGGTCAGCGCCGGGTAGTCCGCCGAGCCCTCTCTATGAAGAGGGGCCGACCGAGAGCACCAGGGAGCCCTCGACCGCCCCGGCCCGGAGGCGCTGGAGAGCCTGGTTGGCGGCGGCAAGGGGGTGGGTCTCGATCTCGGGCACGATGGGGATCCGCGCCGCCAGGGCCAGGAAGGCCCGGGCGTCGTCGCGGGTGTAGTTGGCGACGCTCTGGAGGCGCCGCTCGCCATAGAGCAGGGGGTAGGGGAAGGCCGGGACCCCGTCGAGATGGATGGCGTTGACCACGCAGATCCCCCCGCGATCGAGCGCGGCCAGCGCCTCCACCACCACCCGGCCGCTGGGGGCAAAGGTGATGGCGGCGTCGAGGGGCACCGGCGGCTGCTCACCCGGCCCGCCGACCCAGGCGGCACCGAGCCGCTCCGCCCGGGCCCGGGCCGCCGCGCCCCGGCTGCTGACATAGACCGCGCAGCCGGCGTGGCGCGCCACCTGGCAGACCAGGTGGGCCGAGGAGCCGAAGCCGAAGAGCCCCAGGCGGGCCCCGGCGGAGAGCCCGGTCAGCCGCCAGGCCCGGAAGCCGATGATCCCGGCGCACAGCAAGGGCGCCACCGCCTCGTCCGCCATCGCCGCCGGGAGGGGCAGGGTGAAGTCGGCCGCCACCACCTGGTGGGTGGCGTACCCGCCGTCTCGATCCCAGCCGGTGAAGGTCCCCCGTGGGCAGAGGTTCTCGGCCCCCCGCCGGCAGGCGGGGCAGCCGCCGCAGGCGCCCGCCAACCATCCCACCCCGAGGCGGTCGCCGAGGGCCAGGCCGGAGACGCCGGGGCCCACCGCCTCGACACGCCCCACCGCCTGGTGGCCGGGCACCAGCGGTCGCCGGTGCAGGGCCAGATCCCCCTCGACCAGCTGGAGATCGGTGCGGCAGACCCCGCACGCCGAGATCCGCAGTCGCACCTCGCCGGGACCCGGCTCGGGGGTCGGACGCCAGCGCGGCCGGAGGGGTCCCCGGGCCACCGGACCCGGCGCCTCCAGCTCCATGACGGTCAAGCGCGAGGGTGTCACGGCACGATTGTCCCCCGGCGGCGTCCCCACGCCGCGTACCCTGACCGCCGTGGACTGGACCGGATTGGCCCGTGCCGCGGGGCTGAGCGCGCCCCACCCCGCGGTGGCGGCCGTGGAGGTGCGAGGGCTCGCCTACGACTCCCGTGCGGTGACCCCGGGCACGGTCTTCGTGGCCGTCCGGGGCCAGCATGCCGACGGCCATGCCTTCGTCGCGGGCGCCCTGGCCACCGGGGCGGTGGCGGCGGTGGTGGAGGCCGTCCCGCCCGGGGTCCCACCCGACCGCTGCCTGGTGGTGCCCGACGCGCGGGCCGCGCTGGCTCCCCTGGCGGCGGCCTTCTTCGGGCACCCCTCGGCCAGCTGCCGGGTGGTGGGGATCACCGGCACCGACGGCAAGACCACCACCTGCACCCTCCTGCAGGCGGCGCTGGCGGCCGCCGGCCGGGTGGCCGGCAGCCTGACCACCGTCGACTTCCGCCTGGGAACGGCGGTCGAGCCCAACCGCACCCGGCAGACGACGCTGGAGGCGCTGGAGATCCAGGCCCGGCTGCGGGCGATGGTCGACGACGGCTGCCAGGACGTGGCCCTGGAGACCACCTCCCACGCCCTGGCCCTGCACCGCGTGGACGCGGTGCGCTACCAGGGAGCGGTCTACACCGCCATCACCCACGAGCACTTGGACTTCCACGGCTCCTGGGAGGCGTACTTCGCGGCCAAGGCCAGCCTGCTCGACCGCGCCGCCGCCGAACCCGGCGGGTTCGCGGTCCTGAACCGGGACGACGCCCGGGCCTTCCCCCTCCTGGCGGCCCGCCCCGTGGGCCGACGCTGCACCTACAGCGCCGCCGGTGACCCGGCCGCCGATCTGCGAGCGACGGCGGTCGTTCCCGACCTCGACGGGATCCGCTTCACCGCGGAGACGCCGGCCGGCCCGGCGCCGGTCTCCCTCCGCATGCCCGGCCGCTGGAACGTCGCCAACGCCCTGGCGGCGCTCGCCGCCGGCCTGTGCCTGGACCTCGCCCTGCCCGACCTGGTGGCGGGCTTGGAACGAGTGGAGCGGGTCCCCGGGCGCATGGAGCGGGTCGACGGAGGCCAGCCCTTCACGGTGGTCATCGACTACGCCCACACCCCAGCGGCGCTGGGCCAGGTCCTGCAGGCACTGCGGTCGGCCACGCCCAACCACCTGTGGGTGGTCTTCGGCAGCGCTGGGGAGCGCGACGTGGCCAAGCGGGCCGAGATGGGTCGGATCGCCGCCGGCCTGGCCGACCAGGTGGTGGTGACCAGCGAGGACCCCCGGGAGGAGGACCCGGCGGCGATCTGCGCCGAGATCGTGGCCGGGGCCGCGGAGGGTGGGGGGCGGCCGGGCGAGTCGGTCCATGTGGTGCTCGACCGCGAGCAGGCGATCGACCGGGCCATCGCCCAGGCCCAGCCGGGCGACACCGTCCTGCTCGCCGGCAAGGGGCACGAGGCCACCCAGATCGTGGGACGCACCGCCCACCCCTGGGACGAGCGGGGGGAAGCCGCCGCGGCCCTCGGCCGCCGCGGCTTCCCCCTCACGCGGACGGCGGGCGGCGGATGACAGGGGACGCGACGGAGCCACTGATCCCTCGGTACGGCGATCGCTCGCTGGCCGACCTGGTGCCGTCGCTCGCGACCGCCCTGGGGGCACCGGGCTTCACCAACCCGCTGGCGCTCGGCCCCTGCCAGCGCGCCGCCATCCTGCTGGTCGACGGGCTCGGCGCGCAGCTGCTCCAGGCCCACCGGACGCTCGCTCCCACCCTCGCCGGGCTCGCCGGGGAGCCGATGACCGCCGGCTTCCCCTCGACCACGGCCACCAGCCTCAGCTCCCTGGGCACCGGTCGCCCGCCCGGCCAGCACGGCCTGGTGGGCTACACGATTCCGGTCCCCGGACAGCCCCGCCCCCTCAACGTGCTGCGCTGGGAGCTGGCCGGGCCCGGGGCCCCGGTGGACCTGCGCGAGACTGTCGTTCCCGAGCAGTTCCAGCCCGATCGGACAGCCTTCGAGCGGCTGGCCGATACGGGGGTCAGGGTGGCCCTGGTCGGCTTGCCGGCGCTCACCCAGAGCGGCCTGACCCGGGCCAGCCTGCGGGGAGGCACCCACGTCGCCGCCCACAGCCTGGCCGATGTCGTCACCGAGACCGCCCGCGTGCTGCGGGACCCGGGGCGAACCCTGGTCTACGCCTACCATCCCGAGCTCGACCTCCTGGGCCATGTGCGAGGAGTCGACTCCGACGCCTGGCGGGTGCACCTGGCACTGGTCGACCAGGCCGTGGCGATGCTCCTGGAGCGGCTGCCCGCGGGGACCCGCCTGGTGGTGACCGGAGACCACGGCATGGTCGACCTCCGCGAGGCGGACAAGGTCGACCTCGATCGCGAGCCCCAGCTCCTGGCGGGGGTGCGGATGGTGGCCGGTGAGCCGCGCGCGCGCCACCTGGTGGTGGCGCCGGGCGCCGTCGCGGACGTGCTCGCCACCTGGCGGGAGCGCCTCGACGGCCACGCCTGGGTCCTGGAGCGGGAGGCGGCGATCGCCGCAGGCTGGTTCGGTCCCCAGGTGCTGGACCGGGTCCGGGCCCGCATCGGCGACCTGGTGGTGGCCGCGCGGGGCACCGCGGGGGTCGTGCAGCCCTCGATCGACGGCCGCCTCGCGGAGCTCATCGGGCACCACGGGTCGCTGACCGCCGCCGAACTGCTGATCCCCTATGCCACGGCGGTCCGATGAGGCCACCGGACCGGCCGGGGACGGCCCGGCCGGGCGCCTATAATCCTGGCCGCCGGGTTGGACGATCGCGACCGGAGGGTGGGCCCCATGGGACATGAGGTGCGGGGCGTGGTGGCGCGGGGTCCCGGCGCCCCGGTCTCGGTGGAGGCGATCCGGGTGCCCGACCCGGGGCCGGGCGAGGTCCTGGTCCGGGTGCGGGCGTGCGGGGTCTGCCACACCGACCTCCACTACCGCGAGGGCGCCATCGGCAGCGACTTCCCCTTCCTCCTGGGGCATGAGGCGGCCGGGACCGTCGAGGCCGTGGGGGACGGCGGCGGCGCCCTGCGGCCCGGCGACTTCGTGGTCATCGCCTGGCGCGATCCCTGCGGCAGCTGCCGCTCCTGCCGGCGTGGCCGCCCCTGGTACTGCTTCGCCAGCCGCAACGCCCACCAGCGGATGACGCTCGCCGACGGGACGCCCCTCACCGCCGCCCTCGGCATCGGCGCCTTCGCCGAGCTGACCCTGGTGGCCGCCGGGCAGGCGGTGAAGGTCGACCCCGCCGCCCGGCCCGAGGCAGCGGGCCTGATCGGCTGCGGGGTCATGGCCGGCTACGGCGCCGCGGTCCACACCGGGCGCGCCGGCCCCGGGGACACCGTCGCGGTCTTCGGCTGCGGCGGGGTGGGCATGGCCGCCATCGCCGGCGCGGCGCTGGCGGGCGCCCGCCGGGTCATCGCCGTCGACGTCGACCGGCGCAAGCTGGAGTGGGCCCAGGGCTTCGGAGCGACCGACGTCATCGACGCCGCCACCACCGATCCGGTGCAGGGGGTGCGCGCCCTCACCGACGGGGTGGGCGCCGACCTGGTGGTGGACGCCGTGGGCCTGCCGCTGACCTACCGGCAGGCCTTCCTCGCCCGTGACCACGCCGGGACCCTGGTCCTGGTCGGCGTGCCCACCCCGGCGGCCACCATCGAGCTGCCCCTGGCCGAGGTGTTCGGCCGGGGCGGCCAGTTGAAGGCCTCCTGGTACGGCGACTGCCTGCCGTCGCGCGACTTCCCGGTCCTCATCGACCTCTACCGGCGGGGCAAGCTCGATCTGGACGGCTTCGTCTCCGAGACCATCGGCCTGGAGGACGTCGAGCGCGCCTTCGCCCGGATGCAGCGGGGGGAGGTGCTGCGGTCGGTCGTAGTGCTGTGACGGTCCGCATCGACCAGGTCCGCACCAGCGGGACCTTCTCGCTCGATGGCGAGGACATCGCGGTCGACAACAACGTGTGGTTGGTGGGTGACGACCGCGAGGTGGTGGTCGTCGACCCCGCCCACGACGCCACCGCCATCGTCGAGGCGGTGGGCGAGCGCCGCGTCCGGGCGATCCTGTGCACCCACGGGCACAACGACCACATCAACGCCGCCCAGCCGCTGGCGGCCCAGGTCGACGCCCCGATCTGCATCCACTCGGACGATGCCATCCTGTGGGCCGCCGTCCACGGCACCCGCCGCCCCGACCGCTGGCTGCGCGACGGCGATCGGATCGCGGTGGCCGGGACCACCATCGAGGTCCTCCTGACGCCGGGGCACACCCCGGGCGGGGTCTGCCTGCACCTGCCCGAGCTGGCGACGGTCCTGACCGGCGACACCCTCTTCCAGGGCGGCCCCGGGGCGACCGGTCGCTCCTACTCGGACTTCCCGACCCTGATTCGATCCCTGACCGAGCGGCTGCTGACCCTCCCGCCGAGCACGGTGGTGCACACCGGTCACGGGCCGTCGACCACCATCGGGACGGAGGCGCCCCACCTGGCGGAGTGGGTGGCGCGCGGCCGGTGATCCCGCAGCCACCGGCCGACGCCGACGCGGCGGCCTCGGTGGTCGTCCACGGCCCCGGGCTGACCCCGGCCGAGGTCGTCCGGGTCGCCCGCGGCGGCGCCCCGGTGGCGATCGCTCCGGCGGCACGGGCCGCGATGGCTCGCAGCCGGGAGCGGGTGCTGGCCGCGGCCGCCGACACCCGCCCCGTCTACGGCATCTCCACCGGCTTCGGCGCCCTGGCGGCGACCCGGATCCCGGTGGAGCAGCAGCCCGCCCTCCAGCACGCCCTGATCCGCTCCCACGCCGCCGGCATGGGGCCGGCCATGCCCCGGGAGGTGGTCCGGGCGATGATGCTCCTGCGGGTGCGCAGCCTGGCCATGGGCCTCTCCGGGACCCGGCCGGCCGTGGCCGAGCTGCTGGTGGCCTGCCTCAACGCCGGGCTCACACCGGTGGTCCCGACCCACGGCTCGCTCGGCTGCAGCGGCGACCTGGCCCCGCTGGCCCACATGTCGCTGGCCCTGCTCGGGGAGGGCTGGGTCCTGGACCCGCAGGGAGGGCCGACCCCCGCCGGGCCGGCCCTCCGCGCCGCCGGACTGGAGCCGCTGCGGCTGGAGGTCAAGGAAGGGCTGGCGCTCATCAACGGGACGGACGGCATGCTGGGGATGCTAATCCTGGCCCTCCACGACGCCGACCGGCTCCTGCGCACGGCGGACCTCACCGCCGCCATGAGCTGCGAGGCCCTCCTCGGGACCGACCGCCCCTTCGCGGCCGAGCTGCAGGCGATCCGCCCCCACCCGGGCCAGGCCCGCAGCGCCGCCAACCTGGTCCGGCTCCTCGACGGCTCCCCGATCCTGGCCTCCCACCGCGACTCGGACCACCTGGTCCAGGACTCCTACTCGGTCCGCTGCTCCCCACAGGTGGCCGGCGCCGCCCGCGACACCATCGCCTTCGCCGTGGAAGTGGCGGCCCGGGAGCTGGCGGCCGCGGTGGACAACCCGGTGGTGCTGGAGAGCGGCGCGGTGGAGTCCACCGGCAACTTCCACGGAGAGCCGCTGGCCTTCGCCGCCGACTTCTGCGCCATCGCCCTCTGCGAGGTCGGCGCCATCGCCGAGCGCCGCGTCGACCGCCTCCTGGACCCAGCCCGCTCCCATGGCCTGCCGCCCTTCCTCGCCGTCGACGCGGGGGTCAACTCGGGACTGATGATCGCCCAGTACACAGCGGCCGCCCTGGTAGCAGAGAACCGGCGCCTGGCTCAGCCGGCCAGCGTCGACTCCATCCCCACCTCAGGGATGCAGGAGGACCACGTGTCGATGGGCTGGGCCGCGGCCCGCAAGCTGCAGGAGGTGGTTACCAACCTCGGCCGCATCCTGGCCATCGAGCTCCTCAGCGCCACGCGCGCCCTGGAGTTCCGGGAGCCGTTGGCGCCGGCGCCGGCGACGGCGGCGGCGGCGGCACGGGTGCGGGCGGCGGCCGGGTCCGCCGGCCCGGACCGGGCGGTGGCCCCGGAGCTGGCCGCAGTGGAGCGGCTGGTGGTGACGGGCCTGGCGCTGGAGGCGGCTGAGGCGCACGCGGGCCCGCTCGCCTAACGCCGGTTGTCACAAAGTGAATTGGCCCCAGTCTGAGGTGGGTCAGGCGAACTCGTAGCGGAGTCGGCGGCCACCCCACCACGGCACGGGAATGGACACCCCCCAATCGGCGTAATGGGCGGAGGCGGGGATCCACCGGCTGGGACCGGTCAGGCTACGCCGGCCGCCCGCAGGCTGGCGATCTCCTCAGGTCCGGGGTGAAGCACCGCGGCACGGTGCGGCCGTCGATGAACCCAGCCGGGCGGCAGCACTGGTTGCTCTCGGCATGTCGCTCGGCAGCGCTCGGCGGACCTTGGGGGCGCGGACGGCTGATGGCTCTCACCGCCGGACCCGGACCGCGCGTCCAGTCCCACCATGGATCGGCCATCCGTCGGCGTGCCGTGCCGCCGCCCGTAGCGGACTCGGCTCCCGCCCGGTTCCCCGCGCAACTCTCCGTCATGCTCCCTGACTTATGCTTGGACGTGTGCAGCCGGGTGTGCGCTCCCAACTCCCGCGCGTCAAGGCATCGGCGCCACGACGTCCGCTGGTAGGGGCGGTCACGCAGCCACCGTCTCGGTCGGGGCGCTCGAGGGGCCCCGCCGGGCGGTGCCGATGGACCTGTCGCCGGGCGACCCCGGTCGCCACGTCACGCGGGAGTCGGGGCGGCACCACCTGCGACAGATGGTTCACCCCGGTGCGTCTGGAGTGGCTGGCTGAGATGGTCGGGCTGGCGGCGACAAGGGGGGACACCGCGGCGGCCGTGCGGGCCCGGCACGCAGGGGGACGAGAGGCGCGGTGACAGTGCTCCTTGACGGGAACCACCTGACCCGCGATGACGTGGTGCGAGTGGCCCGGGCCGGCGAGCCGGTCACGCTGACCCCGTCCGCGGTGGAACGCATGCGCGACGGCCGCGATGTGGTGGAGGAAACCCTCGCGGCCGGGGCCACCGTCTACGGCTTCACGACCGGCGTCGGCGAGCGCAAGCGCATCCACGTCGAGCCCGGCACGGTAGAGGCGTTCAATTCCCTCTTGATCGCCAATCACCGCGTCGGCCAGGGCCCGCCAGCGACGGACGAGATTGTGCGGGGTACGCTCGTCTGCCTGATCAACCTCCTGGCCAGCGGCAACGCCGGGGTCCGACCTGAGCTGGCCCAGCACTTGGCCAGCGTGCTGAACAACGGCCCGCTCCCGACGGTGCGCAGTCGAGGGTCGGTGGGCCAGGCCGACCTCGCACCGCTCGCCGACCTCGCCGCCGGCGCGCTGGCGACGGCCGACCTCCGGCCGGCCGCAGGCGAGGGCCTGGCCCTCATCGACAACAATGCCTACGCCACCGCGTCGGCCGCCCTGGCTCTGGACGATGCCGATCGCCTGCTGGAGAGCGCCGACGTAGCGGGTGCCCTCGACCTCGAGGCGTTTGGCGCCAACCTCTCCGCCCTCGACCCGGCGGTGGCCCGCGCACGACCATACCCTGGCCTCCAGGAGACGCTGCTGCACCTGCAGGCTCTCCTCCGCGCCAGCGGCCTCTGGGCGCCAGGAGCGGCCCGCAACCTCCAGGATCCGCTGACATTCCGCTGCTTGCCCCAAGTCCACGGGGCAGCCCGTGACGGCCTGCGCTTCGCCAACCGTCAGCTGGCCATCGAGCTCAACGCGGCCCAGGGCAACCCGCTGGTGGTCACTGCCAGCCGGACGGTGCGCTCCGTCGGCAACTTCGACATCATCCCGTTGGCCCAGGCTCTGGATTTCAGCCGCATCGCTCTGGCCCCGGTGCTCACCAGCGCAGCCGAGCGACTGGAGAAGCTTCTCCAGGGTTGGCTGACAGGGCTCCCCGCGGGGCTGGCGAGCGCCGAGGGTCTGGCCGAGGACGGTTTGGCCGAGTTCGGGCTCACCGCCCAGGCTCTCACCGCCGAGGCCCGGCTCCTCGCCCAGCCCGTATCGTTCGAACTGACCACCTCTACCCATGCGGCGGGCATCGAGGATCGCGTCACGATGGCGCCGCTGGCGGCCCGGCGACTCCAGGAAATGGTCAACCTCGGTGAGCGGGTTCTCGCGATCGCGTTGGTGGTGGCGGCCCAGGCCGTTGACCGTCGCGGACTGGCCCGGCTCGGCAGCGGTACTCGGGCAGCGCACGCTCTCGCGCGCTCGGTGGTCCGGCTGCAGGGTCGCGGCCAGGTCGTGCCTGCCGACCTTGAACCGCTGGTGGACCTAATCCACTCTGGTCGACTGGTGGCGGTGGCAGACGAGGCTTCGGCTCGCATCTCCTGACCGTTGCGGCCGAAGGCCAGGCACCAACTCCTCCGGTGGAGAAGGAGGGAAGCGCCTGAGACCGAGGCCTGCCCGCGACGATGCTCACCCCTGGCCGAACCCCCGGCGCCCGCGCCCGGGTTGGCGAGCCCCCGGGAGGACTCGTCTCTCTCAGCGGCATGCCCGTCGACGAGCCGCGCCGCGTGGCGGCGGCGGCCCCACTCCTCCTCGTCCGCTCGACGCCAGCCGAGACCGTCCCGTCGCCAGCGCCACGGCAGGCCACCTCGCCCAGCCAGGACGGATCCCCGCGGGGACCCCCGGGCCGGGGGCGGGACGATCGAGGGCCGTCACCAGCCCTGGCCCGTGGCGGCGCCACACGGCGCCGCCACGGGCGACCAGGGACACGGTCCGGATCAGGCGTGGGTGAAGTACCAGTTCTCCGGATTCAGGTTGAGGTAGGGGTCTTGTGGCAGCGCCCCGTGAAGGGTGTCGCGGATCACCGACACTTGCCGGTAGGGCATCGGCACCCAGAGTGCCGGCAGCTGCTGGGACACGAAGTTCTCATAGCGATAAAGAGATCCCAGCCCGTTGGCCAGGTGGGACGCAGCGATGTTGGCGTTGTTGGTCGGGTTGTTGTACCCGCCGACGTTTGACGGTGCCCCACCGGCGAAGATCTCGCCGCCCGTAGGGTACGGATCGTACGGGCCGTAGCTCCAGCCCAGGCCCTCGTTCTCGATCTGCCACTTGCACCCGCTGCCGGTGGCCCGGTCGCAGGTGAAATTCCCCAGCAGTGAGGCGTACGGCTCGCTCTGCAACTGGATCTGGATGCCCGCTTGCGAAAAGTCGGACTTCAGGGTCTCCATCGCCGCCGTCAGGCTGCTGGATCCCGAGGCGTACTGCAGGGTGAAATTCAGCGCGGTCCCGGCCGCAATGCCCGCGCCGCACTCGTGGCTGCCGGTGCCAGGATGCTGGCAGGTGCTGGTCTGTCCAGGACGGACCCGCCACCCGTTGGCGCTGAGGAGCTGTTGTGCGGCGGCCACGCTGAAGGGATAGGGGTCATGGTGGGCCTGCGGGCTGAGGTACGGGCTGGCCGGCTGTTCCGGAACCGGTCCATAGGTGGGGTAGGCGCGACCATGGTAGATATCGCGGATGTACTGCGTCTCGTTGATCAGGTGCTGCATCGCCTGCCGCACGTAGAGCTGGTGGATCATCGGCCCCACGGTGGGATTGGTGAAGTTGAAGGGCATGTAGCCCATGGCGAACTGGATCCAAGGATGCACGCTGAACCCGTGGCTTGCCAGGTAGCCTTGCTGCGACAGGTCCGCCACCGGCAGGTAGCCGTAGTCGATCTGTCCCGAGCGCAGGGCGTCGAACTCCGAGGCCTCGCTCTGGAAGGGGATGAACTCGATCTTGGTCAGCCGGCCCCGCCGTACCCCGCTGTAGCGCTGGTTGACGACCAGCGCCGTCTGGCCTGTCGCTGGGGAGTAACTGGAGATCTTCCAGGGGCCATCCACCACCTGCCACAAGGGGTCGGTCGCCCACGTGGCCAGGGACAGTGACTCCTTGTTGAGGAAGTGGTACACCGCGACCGCTCCGCTGTGGGAGAGATCGTAGTTTCCCACCGTGCCGCCACTGGACGTCTTGTCCCACGCCCGCTGCGGGATCGGCGTGATCTGTCCCAGCTCGTTGTACAGGAGCCAGTGTTGATTGTAGGCGGCGTTGAAGGTGAGGCTGAACTTGGTGGCGGACATGTACCGCTCACTCACCAGGTTGTCGGGGAATGCTCCGGGAACGTACCCGGCCCAGGAGCTCTTGTTGGCGATGAGCAAGTTGAGCCAGAACTGGACGTCGCGGCTGGTCACCGGTGCCCCGTTCGACCACCGGTAGGGCTTGAGGGTGATGGTCACCGTCCTGCCGCCATTGGAGAAGACGGGCGGATAGGCCAGGCTCAGCTGGGGATTAAAGAGAGGCTTGCCCTGGTTGCCGAACCAGTACAGGGGTCGCCATTGGAGCCAGGTGAAGCCTCCGATCTCCGACAGCACGTAGTCGGCTGGCGGGAAAAGGGGGAAGATGTAGGTGGGGGTGATGTGCGGGAGCAGAGCCACGGTGGCGGTGCCTCCGCGAATGGGTCGTTGGGCGGCGGTCGGCGCGCTGCTGCACGCGCTCAGGAGGAGCATCACCACGGCGACCGCCAGCATCGGGAGGCGACGGGAGCCGAGTCGCTGCCGTCTCTGCCATAGGGTGCGCATGAAAGCTCCTCCGTCTACACTGCGTTGGCGCTGCTGGCGGCGATCACTGCGCCGGGCTTCCGGGGACGCCGCCCCGGTACGGTGGTCGTCGGAGGGCAGTGGCCGCCGCCGGCACGGAGCATGCCCTCGGACTTAATGGGTCTCAGATGGGATCGGTCGCGGTCCATCACTCAGCTGGCGAAGAGCCGACGGGCCGTGGCTGCGGTCTCGAAGCTCTCCAAGCGGGCCTGCGTCTGCTTCGGGCTCGAGTCGCACATCGCCTGCAGCAGGATGGCGGAGAGGGTCATCGGTGCAACCTGCGAGTCGAAGACCAGCCGGGTGCCCACGGCGGCCACCAGCAGCAGGTCGCTGAGCGTGGTGACCGGGCTTAGCTCCCGGTCGCAAACGGTGATGGTCTGGAACCCCAGCGCTCGCGCCGCTGCCAGGGCGGTGACAGCGTCACGCGCGTACCGCGGCAGCACGAAGGACAGGGCGCAGGTCCCACCGGCGTGCCGGGCCTGCTCCAGTCGATCCTCGACGCGGCTGCCGCCTTCGGTGATGAGCCGAACGTCCGGATGGATCTTGGCCGCGAAGTAGGTGAAATAGAGCGCCAAGCCGCAGGCCGCGCGCAGACCCAGGACCACGACCGGGCGCGAGGCCATCAGCGCCTCGGCGGCCGCGCGGACGCCGGTGTCATCGGCCATCTGCGTCTGGAGCACCCGAAGATTGGTGATCTCCGCGCCAATGGCATCCTGGAGCACGCTCAGGCGCGGCCTGGCGGCACCGGACCGTGTCGGGTCGACGTCGCCCGCGCGCAGTTGCCGACGCAAGGCGGGGTATCCGGTGAAGCCAAGGGCCACCGCAAAGCGGGTGATCGAAGGTTGGCTGACCCCCGCCAACCCGGCCACCTCGGTGCTGGAGAGAAAGGCCGCGCCCGCCCCTTGATCGATCAGGCACTGGGCGATCCGTCGCTGCGCCGGGGTCAGGCGGTGAAGGCTGAAGAGACGGACCATCTCGGCCGCCGCTGCGCCGGGGTCCGGCGCCCGGCCGGCTTCCGCTCTGGCGGGCGCCCCGGACCGAAGCCGGCCGGACACCGCCGAGACCGGCGATGAGCGGACATCGGTCGCCCGCCCGCCCGCGTCCGGTGTCACGCTCTGTCGCCTGTGGCAGACATACATGCCTCAATGGATATGATTGGATTTATGCAGTCGAGATTATGGCCGCAGCCCCCGGGTGTCAAGCGGTCAGGCCGCTGCGCCTCTGGCGTGGTGAGCCACCGCCCTCGGAGAGGCTTGGGCTCGGCCTCCAGGCGGAGAGGGGGAGTGGGATGAGCCTGCATCGGCTGGGCTCCCCGCCCTCGCCGCTGCCCGATCAGGCCCGGGCCGCCCCCCCCCGCCCCGCCAGGCTGGCGGCTGCTGATCGCGTCCGCGCATGCCGCGCCGCTCCTCCACCCGCCACCATGTGCATCGTCGCCACCGCCAGAGGAACCGCCCGTGCCCATCCCTCCCGCCCACACACCCCGTAGCGGCCCCCGTCCGGTGCGCGCCCCCCGGGGGCCGGAGCTCAGCTGTCGGGCCTGGCCCCAGGAGGCGGCGCTGCGGATGCTGATGAACAACCTGGACCCCGAGGTCGCCGAGCGGCCCGACGACCTGGTGGTCTACGGGGGGAGCGGGCGGGCGGCCCGCTCGTGGGAGGCGTTCGACGCCATCGTGGCCAGCCTGCGGCGCCTGGGCGACGACGAGACCCTCCTGGTCCAGTCCGGCAAGCCGGTGGGGGTCTTCCGCACCCACGAGTGGGCGCCCCGGGTGCTGATCGCCAACGCCCTCCTGGTCCCGGACTGGGCCACGGCCGAGGAGTTCCGCCGCCTGGAGGACCTGGGGCTGACGATGTACGGCCAGATGACGGCCGGCTCCTGGATCTACATCGGTACCCAGGGCATCCTCCAGGGCACCTACGAGACGTTCGCCGCCGTCGCCGCCAAGCGCTTCGGCGGCTCGCTGGCGGGGACGATCACCGTGACCGCCGGGCTCGGCGGGATGGGGGGGGCGCAGCCGCTGGCCGTGACCATGAACGGCGGGGTCGCCCTGTGCGTGGAGATCGATCCGCAGCGCATCGAACGCCGCCTGGCCCACCGCTACCTGGACGTGGTGGCGCCCGACCTGGCCACCGCTCGCCAGCTGGCTCTGGAGGCGCGGGCGGAGCGCCGCCCCCTCTCCATCGGCGTCCTCGGCAACGCGGCCGAGGTCCTGCCCCAGCTGGTCGCCGAGGGGTTCCCGGTCGATGTCGCCACCGACCAGACCCCGGCCCACGACGCGCTCATGTACCTGCCCACCGGGCTGACGCTGGACGAGGCGACCGACCTGCGCCTGGAGGACCCGGCGGAGTACGTGCGGCAGGCCCGGGCCAGCATGGTGCGCCACGTGGCCGCCCTCATCGCCCTCCAGGACCGCGGCGCCGAGGTCTTCGACTACGGCAACAGCCTGCGCACCGAAGCCCGCGTCGGAGGCCTGGCCAACGCCTTCGCCTATCCCGGCTTCGTCCCCGCCTACATCCGGCCTCTCTTCTGCGAGGGGCGCGGCCCCTTCCGCTGGGCGGCGCTGAGCGGGGACCCCGCCGACATCGCCGCCACCGACCAGGCCGTCCTCGAGACCTTCCCGGACAACCCGGCGCTGCACCGGTGGATCGCGATGGCGTCCGAGCGGGTGGCCTTCCAGGGCCTGCCGGCACGCATCTGCTGGCTGGGGCTGGGCGAGCGAGATCGGCTCGGGCTCCGCTTCAACGCCATGGTCCGCAGCGGCGAGCTCCGGGCCCCGATCGTGATCGGCCGGGACCACCTCGACACCGGCTCGGTGGCGTCCCCCTATCGGGAGACGGAGGCCATGGCCGACGGCAGCGACGCCATCGCCGACTGGCCGATCCTCAACGCCCTGCTAAACACCGCCAGCGGCGCCACCTGGGTCAGCGTCCACCACGGCGGCGGGGTGGGGATCGGCCGCTCGATCCACGCCGGGGTGGTCGTGGTCGCCGACGGCACCCCCTTGGCCGACCGCAAGCTGGAGCGGGTGCTCACCAATGACCCCGGCAGCGGGGTGATGCGGCACGCCGACGCCGGCTACGAAGGGGCGCGGACGGTGGCCCGGGCCAAGCAGCTCACCCTGCCCATGCTGCCTGAGGGCTGAGGGCTCCCGGGTGGCCGGGTCGCGGTGGCTGGCGGAGCTCGCCTGGATCGGGCGGGCCGCGGAGCGGGTGCTCATCGAGGTCGAGGACGGCCGGATCGCCCGCGTGACGCCGGGGGTTTCGCCGGGCACCCCCGGTCGCCCCCTGCCCGGGCTCACCCTGCCCGGCCTGGCCAACGCCCACTCCCACGCCTTCCACCGTGCCCTGCGCGGCGCCACCGAGTCCGAGGCCGGCGACTTCTGGAGCTGGCGGGACCGGATGTACGCCGTCGCGGGTCAGCTCGACCCCGACCGCTACTTCCTGCTGGCCCGAGCCACCTATCAGGAGATGGTGCTGGCGGGGGTCACGGCGGTCGGCGAGTTCCACTACCTGCACCACGGCGCCGGGGGACGACCGTACGACCGGCCCAACGCCATGGGCGAGGCCCTCACCGCCGCCGCGGAGGCGGCCGGCCTCCGCCTCACCCTGCTCGACACCTGCTACCTGCGGGCCGGGTTCGAGCCCGCCCCCCTGGCTGAGCCGATGCTGCGCTTCAGCGACGGCTCGGTGGAGCGCTGGAGCGCGCGAGCGGGCACCCTGCGCGGCTCGGACCGCGTTCGCGTCGGGGCCGCGATCCACAGCGTGCGGGCGGTCGACCCCGCCGGCATGGCGGCCGTCGCCGGCTGGGCGGCGGCCCGGCGGGCGCCGCTGCACCTGCACCTGTCGGAGCAGCGGCAGGAGAACGAGCAGTGCCTCCGCGCGACCGGCCACACCCCCGCGCAGCTGGCGGCCGAGGCAGGCGTGCTGGGCCCAGGCACGACGGCCGTGCACGCGACCCACCTGACCGAGGAGGATCGGGCCCTGCTGGGGGGGACCCGGACCGCGATCTGCCTCTGCCCCACCACCGAGCGGGAGCTCGGTGACGGGATCGGCGGCGCCCGGGCCCTCTGGCGGGCTGGCAGCCCGCTCTGCCTGGGCAGCGACAGTCACGCTGTCATCGACCTCTTCGAGGAGGCCCGCGCCGTCGAGCTCGACGAGCGGCTGGCCACGGAGCGTCGCGGGCTCCACCCCCCCGAGCGACTGCTGGAGGCCGCAACCGCGGGCGGCATGCGGGCCTTGGGCTGGGACGCGGGCCGCTTGGAGCCCGGCCGGCTGGCGGACTTCATCACGGTGGACCTCGACTCGCCCCGCCTGGCCGGGCTGCGCCCGTCCGACGCCGCCGCCCACGCGGTCTTCGCCGCCACCGCCGCCGACGTCCGCACGGTGGTGGTCGGGGGCGAGCCGGTGGTGGTGGACGGCCAGCACCTGGCCCTGGGACCGGTGGGACCGTCCCTGGCCGCGGCCCTGTCCCCCCTCCGGGAGAGCGGATGAGGGTGCTGCGCGGCGTCGGCCGCTGCTTCACCGGCACCGGGGCTGGCGTCATCGAGCACGCCGCCGTGGCCGTGGGTGACGACGGCCGCATCGCCTGGGTGGGGCCGGACGGCGCCCGGCCGCCGGCGGCGCCGCGCGGCCGGCCGGTGCTGGAGGAGGACTGCGACGGGGCGCTGCTCACCGCCGGGCTGATCGACGCCCACACCCACCCGGTCTACGCAGGCGCCCGCCTGGCAGAGATCGCCCGGCGGACCGCTGGGGCCTCCTACGCCGAGCTGGCGGCGGCGGGCGGCGGCATCGCCGCCACCGTGGCCGCCACCCGCGCCGAGGCGCCGGCGACGCTGGCGACCCTGGTGGCGGCGCGGCTAGGCCGGTGGCTGCGCGAGGGCACCACCACGGTGGAGGCCAAGACGGGATATCACCTGGAGCGTCAGGGTGAGCTCTGGGCCCTGGACTGCCTGCGCGCCCTGGACGGCGCGCCAGGCCTGCCCCGGGTGGTGGCCACCTACCTCGGGGCTCACGGCGTCCCCGCCGACTGGCCCGGCGGGCGCTCGGCCTACGTCCAGGCCGTCGCCGACTGGGCCCCGGCCGCGGCCGCCGCCGGGGCCCGGGCCTGCGACGTCTTCTGCGACGCCGGCGCCTTCACGGTGGCGGAGAGCCGGCGCATCCTGCGCGCGGGGCGCGCGGCCGGGCTGCGCCTGCGGATCCACGCCGACGAGCTGGAGCGGACGGGGGGCGCCGAGCTGGCCGCGGAGCTCGGCGCCGACTCCGCCGATCACCTGCTCCGGGTCACGGCGGAGGACGCGCACCGCCTCGCGGCGGCCGGCGTGGTCGCCACCCTGGCCCCGGTCACCGCCCTGGCGATGCACCAGCGCCCCCCGGCCCGACTCCTGCAGGCGGCCGGCGTCACCCTGGCCCTGGCCACCGACCACAACCCGGGGACCTCAGGCATCACCAGCATGAGCCTGGTCGTGGGGCTGGCCGTCCTCGACCTGGGGCTGTCGGTGACGGAGGCCCTCCGGGCGGCCACCGCCGGGGGCGCGCAGTCCCTGCGCCTGCCCGACCGGGGGACGGTGGCACCGGGGCAGCTCGGCGACCTCGTCCTGTGGGACGCCGACCACGAAGGGGCCTTCGCCTGGGCCCTGGGACTGCGCCCGCGGCGGGTCTGGCGCGGGGGGGAGCCGGTCGTGCCGAGCCCCTCGCCCCCGGACCCCCGACCGGGGCCCGTCTGATCCGTCTGGAGCGGATGGCGTCGCGGGGTCCCACCCCGGCCCGGACCGGCTGACAGGCCCCCAGCGCCGACGCACCCGGCCGGGGCGCCTCCGGTCCGTCGCCGAGGCTGCTGCTGCAGCGACGGCACCGCCGGACCCGGGTGGTGGGGCCCGCGCCTCGATCGCCGCCCCACCCCTGCCGGCACGCGCTGGCGCCACCCCAGTCCAGCCCCTGCCGCCGCCGACCCCTGTGGAGCCTCACGCTCCCCTCACGTTGGGGGCAGGCGCAGACCGAAGGTGTGGGGCAGCAGCACTCCGAGGACATAGCCCGCCAGAGCAGCCACCGCCCCCACGCCGAGAACCTGCGCCCCACCGAGCAGTACATGCTGCCCGACGACCCGGGCCTTCCCCATTCCCACGCCCAGCAGCACCACCGCGGAGACGGCCAGCGAGGCCAGCACCGCGGCCAGGCCGTTGATGAAGACGTATGGCAGCACTGGGCCGATGGCACCCACAACGAAGGCAGCCGCCATGGCAGCGCCGTCCCGTAGCGGGCTCTCCTCGAGCTCGCTCGAGATCCCCAGCTCCTTCTCGATGTGAGTCTCCTCCCAGAGTCGCGGGTACTTGGCCAGCGTCCCGGACAGCCTCTCCGCCTCGTCCGCGGGCACACCTCGGTCCGTCAGGATCGCCACCATCTCCCGGTGCTCCTCAAGGGGCTGGCTCCTGAGCTCCTGCCGCTCCTTGCGGATGGCCGCCCGCAGCAGGTCTCGCTCCGCACCCGTCGCCAGGTATGCCCCGCTGCCCATGGAGACCATCCCTGCCAATGCCCCGACGAGACCCGCGATCAGGATCGTGGTGTGGGCCACGGCCGCACCGGCGGTGGCCGTCGCCACTCCCGTGGTCAAGCCCAGCGTCGTGAGCAGTCCATCCTGCACACCGAAGACCACCTCGCGAACACCAGCGCGCCGGGCCAACTCGTCGCGCTCGGATCCCGCAGCAACCCGCGCCGCGCGGGACGCCGGCAGGCCCCCGTCCACCGTCGCGGCCACGGAGTCACCGGACATCACTCGCACCTCCTGCCCTTCTCCACGGGCCACGGTCGCGGTCCCGCCCCACATCGACCTGCCGCCCGCCAGGCACCATCCATCCAATCCTCCGGCGCGACCCGCCGCAGCCTGCCCATCCGCGCCTTCTCGCTGCGCCCGGGTGGCGCACACCACCACCTCGCAACCCGGCGGGGTCCATGCCCTTCGCCCAACCTCGCCCGTCGGCGCCGCCGTCCGTGGGCCGCCGTCCAGTGGCCGCCCCAGTCCTCCGGTACACGCCCGGCCACGCTACACCAGATGTCCGTCCGTCCTGTTAACTCCTCACTAACCCCCGCTTCCCTCCCCCTTAACCCAGCCCCCGCAGACTGTGGACGTCAGCAGCAGTGCACGGTCACGGAGGCAGCCCCGATGGTCATGGTGCGCCTGGATGCAGTGAGCAAGCGCTTCGCCGACGCGGCTGCGGTGACCGACCTCACCATCGACATCGCCGACGGGGAGTTCTTCACCATGGTCGGCCCATCGGGCTGCGGCAAGACCACTCTCCTACGCATCCTCGCCGGTCTGGACCGACCCGACAGCGGCGATGTCTGGTTCGGGGACCGGCGTGTGACCGACAGCGACCCGGGAGCGCGCGACGTCGGCATGGTCTTCCAGAACTATGCGCTCTATCCCCATCTCTCGGTCAGCGAGAATCTGGCCTTCGGGCTGCGGGTCCGCCATGTCCGCCGCACCGAGGTGCAGACCCGCGTCGCAGAGGTTGCGACCCTCCTCGACCTGCAGGCCCTGCTCCACCGCAGACCCAAGCAGCTGTCGGGAGGCCAACGGCAGCGCGTCGCGCTGGGCCGGGCCATCATGCGCCGCCCGCACCTGCTCCTGATGGACGAGCCCCTCTCGAATCTCGATGCCGTCCTGCGGGAGCGGATGCGCATCGAGCTCCGGCGCTTCCATGACCGTCTGGGCATCACCACCATCTACGTCACCCATGACCAGAGGGAGGCCACCAGCATGTCCGACCGGGTCATGGTGATGAACGGCGGGCGGGCCGAGCAGGTCGGCACTCCCGGCGAGATCGTCCGCCACCCGCGGACGGCGTTCGTCGCCCGCTTCGTCGGCCAGCCGCCGATGAACGTCTGGCGGGCATCGATGACCATTGACGGCACGGGGGATGCGCTGGTAAGCGATGGCTCGGGCCTTCGGTGGACAGTCCCGGGCCCGTGGCGCCGGGCTGCCGCCGGTCCGATCGATGTCTGGATCGGGGTGCGACCCCACGATCTGCGCCTCACCGGTCCGGGCGAGACGGCCGATCTCACCGCGACCCTTGACGTGGTCGAAGCCGGAACCGGCGACGACGTGCTCCTGCACTGTCGCCATCGCGACCAGGGCCTGGTGGTCCGTGTCGCCACCGGCCAGCGGATCCCGCGGACCGGCGGGGTCGTCGACCTGACGCTCCGCTCCGATCGAGTCCATCTGTTCGACGCTGGCACCGGCATCCGGTGGCCCGCCGCCACCGCCGCTCCCAACTCCAACGGGGCTGTCGCTGGGTCGCTGGCGGCTGACGTCGTGCAGCAGGGGCGCCGGCACGGATGACGTCGGAGACGAGCCCCCGCCGCCACGCGGAGCGCCTCGCGATTGACCGCTCCGTGGTGCCCCCCCATCTGGCGAGGAGGCCGGGCGGGCCCTTCGCGCTTCATCGCGGCAGGGGACGGGTGACGACCCTCGTCCGGCCCGTGCTGGGATACCTGCTCGTGCTCCCGTCCCTGGCCGTCTTCGTCATCTTCTTCTACCTGCCGGCGGCTCTGCTCTTCGCTCTCGCGTTCTACCACTGGAACGTCTTCGGGACCACCACCTTCCGCGGCTTCGGAAACTTCGCCGTGCTCTTCAACCAGCCCCTGTACTGGCAGTCACTGCTCACCACCGCCTACTTCGTGGTGGTGATGATGCCGCTGACGACGCTGGTTGCCCTGGCACTGGCGCTGCTCCTCCGGGAGGGCGTCCGCCAGGCTCGGGGCGGGCTCGCTCGCTCCCTGATCTTCCTGCCGCACGTAACGCCGATCATCGCCACCTCGATCATCTGGGCCTGGATCTTCAATCCCCAGTTCGGTCTCGCCAACTTCGTCTTCAGCCACCTGGGCCTGCCCCGCCTCGGCTGGCTGGAGGACCCGGCCTGGTCCATGCCCGCAGTCATGCTCTACACGCTCTGGCACTCCGTCGGCCTCTACACGGTCCTCTTCCTCGCCGGCCTCCTGGTCATCCCCGAGCAGGTCGTCGAGGCAGCCCGGGTCGACGGCGCCAGGGGCTTCGCCCTCTTTCGCCGCGTGATCTGGCCCCTGCTCAGCCCGACCACATTTCTGGTGCTGATCCTGGTCAGCGTCAACACCATGCAGGCCTTCTCCCAGATCTTCGCCCTCACCGGAGGAGCGGTGGGACGAGGCGGCGGGCCAGCCTACTCGACCTCGACCGACGCCGTCCTCATCTACCAGACCGCCTTCACGTACCAGCACTTCTCGCTGGCGGCCACCATGAGCCTGATCCTCTTTGTCATCTTGCTCGCGATCACCATCGTCCAGAAGAAGCTCTCCAGTCGCTGGGTCTTCTACCGCTAGAGGTGCTGCCTGTGCGACCGCCGGACTCCAACACTCACGGCGCTCCCGCCCCTGGCGACGCCAGGTCCGCAACGGGGCACTCCCGGCGCCTGACCGGCTCTGGGCGGCGCCTGATCAGCGTCCTGATCGGGGTTGGCTTCGTCTTGCCGGTGTACTGGCTCCTGGTCATCGCCACCGGCGCCCGCGGTGATGCCTACGCCATCCCTCCAGTCCTCCTCCCGGGACTCCGGCTGGGTGCGCTGCTGTACGTCCTGAGCCACACCCACATCGTCCACTACTTCCTGAACAGCGTCTTCATCACCGGGGCCACCATCGCTCTGGTCCTGACCACCGGCGTCCTGGCCGGCTGGGGCCTGGCCGGCTACCACTATCGCGGTCGCGAGGTCCTCTTCCTCGTGGTGGTCGGAGCGATGCTGCTCCCGCAGCAGGCCCTGATCGTCACCCAGTTCAATGTGATGTTCCACCTCCACCTGCTGGACAGCTACGCCGGCCTGATCCTCCCCTTCGCAGCCTCCAGCGCCAGCGTCTTCCTCTTTCGGCAGGCCTTCCTCCAGCTGCCCAAGAGCTTCTGGGACGTGGCCCGCTTGGAGGGTGCCAACGTCTTCCAGTACCTGTGGCGGGTGGCCGTGCCCATGGCGCGCCCCGCCGTGGCCACCACCATCCTGCTGACGTTCATCAGCTCCTGGAATCAGTTCCAGTGGCCGCTCATCATGACCTCCTCCAAGGCGGTGCAGCCGATCGAGCTCGCGCTCTCCCACTACATGTCGAGCTTCTCCAACAACTGGCGGGACCTCACGGCGGCCGCGGTGATCGCCCTGGCACCGGTGCTGGTGGTGTTCATCTTCACCCAGCGCTACATGGTGCGCGCGGTCATCGGCGAGGACCGGGGAGTGACGGAGTGAGATAGGCACCGCGACAGTTGCAGCCAGGGGTCTCAGGGCCGGCGGCGGGATGTCGTTCTATTGATCAGAAGGAGAGGACACATGGGCGCAATCGGGATCAGCGGCTGGGCAGCGAGAGTGCCCAGGGGTGCAGGGGTCCGTGGCCAGCTGCGAGCTGGCGGGCGACGGGCCGCCCTGGGCGCGATCCTGGCGACCCTGGGGCTGGCGGCGGCGGGCTGCGGCGCCACCCCGGCCACCACCGCGGGAGGCCACCGGCACCGACCGCCGGTGATCAGGGTCGTGCTCTGGGAGTCGCACCTGGCGGGGCCGGTAGGGAACGCGGTGGCGGCGCTGGCCAGCCAGTTCAATGCCAGCCACACGAACGTCCGCCTCTCGCTGAACGTGACCAGTGCCAGCACCAAGGCGCTGGGGGCGTTCGAGGCCGGGCACCCTCCCCTCTTGGCGGAGATCAGCCACTACGACAACAGCTTCGTCAGTGCCCACGCCCTGCTCAGCCTGAACCGCTTCATGTACGGAGCCAGGGGCCTGACGCGGGCCCAGTGGGCCACCTATGACCCGGTGTTCCTCGCCAATGGGGAAGTCGGGGGCCAGCACTATCGCCTGATGGCTGGCATGAAGGTGTCGCAGCTGACCTTCAACCAGACCCTTCTGCAGGCGGCCGGGATCACCAGCCCACCGGCGACCTGGGCCGCCCTCTACACGGACCTGAAGATTCTCAAGGCCAAGGATCCCCAGGTGATTCCGCTGGCCTGGAAGAATTCCTCGGCCCATGAGATCCCGCCCTTCCTCTCCAACGGTGGGGAGATCTTCAAGCCGGGCAGCCATGACACCCGGACTGACTGGAACAGCCCGGCCGGCGTGCAGACCTTCGACTTCTTCCGCATGCTCTACCGCCAAGGGTTGATGATCTTCTCCCACGGGGCCACCATCCGCGCGGACCTGGCGGCGGGCAAGCTGGCGATCGGGGACGGCACCTCGGCCGGCTACGCCAAGGCGCTGGACGCGGTGGCCGGCAAGTTCCCGGTGGGCGTGTGGCCCTACCCGGCGGGCAGCAGCGGCCACAGCGCGAATCTCGCTCAGGGCCTAGGATTCGTGATCATGGTCGACCACAGTCCGGCGCAGGACGCGGCGGCATGGGAGGTCATCAAGTGGCTCCTGTCCCCGAAGCCGATGGCCTACTGGTCGATGCACACAGGGTTCGCGGCGGTCTCCGCCGGGGCGCGGGCCCTCATCCCCTCCAGCTTCATGGCCAGCCATCCGGGGATTGCGGTCTCCAACGCGGAGGCCGCCTCGCCCCACACCATCGCCCGCCCGATCCCGGCCGCCTATGCCGAGGTGCAATCGGCCCTGGACACCGCGTTCTTCAACGCGGTGACGGGACGGGAGTCCGTCTCCCGGGCCCTGGCGGCACTGGACGCGACCGATCACAAGTACCTCACCAGCGCGAGCGGACTCTAGCCCGGCGCTGGCCCGACCCCGACCGCGGGGCCGCGAGGTGGCCCCGCGGTCGGCCCTCGCGAGTCCTGCACGGGCGAGGGGGCGCCGGCGCCCCCTCGCCCGTCGCTGCCCGTCCCCTTGAAGGAGAGACTGAGTGCGGATAGCCGTGCTGGTGAAGCAGGTCCCGGCGATCGACGAGCTCCGGCTGGGGCCGGACGGCCGCCTGGAGCGCACCGACGTGACCCAGGAGATGAATCCGTACTGTCGGCGCGCCCTGGCCGGAGGCATCGCGCTGGCACGCGACAGCGGCGGCCGGTGCGTGGTGTACACCCTGGGACCGCCCGCCGCCGCGGAGGTGCTGCGCGAGGCGATCGCCTGCGGCGCCGACGACGCGGTGCTCGTCACCGGGGCGGCATTTGCGGGCTCCGACACCCTGGCGACGGCGCGGGCCCTGGCTGCGGCGATCCGGCGGGACGGGGCGTTCGACCTGGTCCTCACCGGCAAGAGCTCGGTGGATTCCGACACCGGCCAGGTCGGTCCGGAGTTGGCTGAGCTACTCGACCTGCCCTTCCTTCCGGCCGCCCGGCAGATGGAGTTGGACGGGGACGCCCTGGTGGTGACGGCAGAGCGCGACGACGGGCTGGCCGTGGTCCGCCTCCGCCTGCCCGCGCTGGTCTCGGCGGCCGAACGGCTCTGCGCCCCCGCCAAGGCCGATGCCTCAGCTCGGCTGACAGTGGCACCAGGGCGCATTCGTCAGCTGGGTTCGGCGGCTCTGGGCGCCGGCCCCTGGGGGCAGGCGGGAAGCCCCACCCGGGTGATAGGGGTTCAGGAGCTTCGCGCGGCACGCGCCCTGCGCCTCCTTCGCGGGGACCGCGCCGGTGTGTCCGCCGCGGTCCGTACGCTGCGGCGGCTGGGAGCCCTCGACCCCGGCGCGCGGCAGGGTGAAGGGAGTCCCGGCAGCCCCGCCGCGCGCCAGCCCAGCGGGCCGGTGGTGGCGGTGCTCGTGGAGCCCGGCCGGCCCCGGCTGGCGCGGGAGCTGCTGGGGAGCGGCAGTGCCCTCGGGGCCCAGCTGGGGGGCCACTGCGTGGCCCTCGTGCCCTCGAGGTCGGCGAGCCACGAGGGCGAGCTGACGATGGTGCAGATGGGGCGCTGGGGCGCTGATGCCGTGGTCGCGGTCGCGGGCAGCGTCGTGCCCGAGGAGTTGATCGAGGCCATCGGCGACTGGACCGCGCGGGTGGGGCCGTGGGCGCTGCTGGCGCCCAGCACTCCCTGGGGGCGGGAGATGGCCGGACGGCTGGCCGCGCGCCTCGGGTATGGACTGACCGGCGACGCCATCGAGCTGGCCGTGGACGGGAGACGCCTGGTCGCCTGGAAGCCTGCGGCCGCCGGTCAGCTGGTCGCGGCGATCACCACGGACTCACCGGTGCAGCTGGTCACGGTGCGTCCGGGGACGCTGCCACTCCCTGCTGAGCGACCCGCCACGGTCGCGCCCCCCACCACGACCCTGACGGCGTGCGTCCGGAGGCGCGTCCTGATGTGCGAACTGCACCCTCAGGACGACCCGGACACCTTGACCGGCGCGGCGGTGGTCATCGGTGTCGGCATGGGGGTGCCACCGGACGCCTACGCAGGCCTAGCACCGCTCCAGCGCGCCCTCGGGGACGCGCCCCTGGCCGCCACGCGGAAAGTCACCGATCGCGGCTGGCTGCCCCGCTCCCGCCAGATTGGCGTCACGGGGCGGCACATCGCACCGCGACTCTACGTGGCCATCGGACTCTCGGGGAAGCTCAACCACATGATCGGAGTGAGGTCCGCCAACACGATCCTCGCGATCAACAGCGCGGCCGGCGCGCCCGTGTTCGCCGCCGCGGACGTTGGCATTGTCGGCGACTGGCGGGTGGTGGTCCCGGCGCTGGTCAGCGCATTGAGCACCGAGCACACTGGCGTCAAGAGGGGTGCGCGCCCGCGGGCGGTGGCGGGAGGGTAGTGGCGCCCCCGGCCACCGCGGTCTCCGCATCCCCTGCGCCGCGGGCGCTCGCGGCCCATCTGCAGGCGCGGTCGCCACGGTGTCGCCCCTAGAGCGGCCGAGCGCCGGTGCGCACCCGGGGTGGCGCCGCAGCGTCGTGCACCGATGGCCCGCCCCTGCTCGATAACCCCGCCATAACTGACGCGGCGTACGCTCGTCTGGTGCCTCACCGGTGGGATGCGCTCGCAGTCAGCCGGCGGCGGCGAGCCTTGCCCGCCTCGGATCAGTCCCCTCCGGCCCCACCGCCGGACCGTCCAGTCTCACAGAGAGAGTGCCCATGAAGTGGATAACCCGAGCCCGACCGAAGACCGACCGGATTGCCTGCCCCTGGATGATCCGGCGCTTCATCGATCCCGATGCCGAGATCCTCTACGTCAACCCGAGTGATGTCCTCCCGCGGGCCCAGGCCGAGGGGGCCCACTCCTTCGATGCGCCTGGGGCCGAGTTCACCCACCGGGACGGCCGCTGCACCTTCGAAGTGCTGATCGAGGCCTTCGACCTGGGAGGTGATCGCGCCCTGGTGCGACTCGCCCAGGTCGTGCACGCCGCCGACATCGCCGAGGATGTCGATGCAGATCCCCTGGGCGCCGGCCTCCGCGCCATCGGCGAGGGCGGACTCGACGCCGAGGCCGACGACCATGAGCTGCTGGCTCGGGGAAGCTTCGTGTACGACGCCCTGTACGCCTGGTGCCTGCGCCAGGTCAAGGACTGAGCCGGGCCGTGGAGATCGTCGGGCGCATCGCCATCCCCGGCGGAGGCGAGTTCGATCACGCCGCTGTCGACCTGGACAGCGGCCGTGTCTTCGTGGCGCATCCCGGCGCCGGAACGATCGCCGTGCTGGACGCGGAGGCGATGGTCGTCCGCACCACCATCGGCGGCTGTCCCGGGGCCAGCGGGGTGGTCTGCGATACGGAGCACGGCCTGGTGGCCGCGGCCAGCCGCTCCGGCGGCCACGTGCTGCTCATCGACGGCACCAGCCTGGAGGTGCGGTCGCAGGTCAAGGTAGGACCGGCGCCGAACGGCCTCGCCTTCGACATCGGCCGGCAGCGCTTGCTGGTGACCGATGTCCAGACGCACGAAGCCCACCTGATCGACCCCGAGCGCGGCCAGGTGGTGGCGACGCGCCCGCTGCCCGGGCGGCCCCGCTGGGCGGTGCACGACCCGCAGGCCCAGCTGTTCTACGTGAACATCATCTCCCCGGCTCAGGTGCTGATGCTCGACTCCCAGACCTTCGCCCCCTGCGGCGCCTGGGACGTCCCAGCGGAGGGGCCCCATGGGTTGGATCTGGACCCGCAGCGCCGACTGGTACTGGTCGCCTGCGACAGTGGGGTTCTCGTTGGCCTCGATGCCGACAGCGGTGCCGAGCAGGGCCGCCTGACCCTTCCAGGGGCTCCAGACGTGACCTTCCACAACCCCCTCACCCGGGAGTGCTACGTGGGAGTCGGGGATCCGGGCACCGTCGTCGTGGCCGACACCGAGACCTGGACCACAGTCGAGGGCCAGGCCACAGAGCTCGGCGCCGCGACCTTTGCGTTCGACTCACGCCGGCAACTCCTCCACGCCCTGCTGCCGGCATCCGGGCAGGACCTGCTGCTCCGTTGCGGGGCCGCGCGGGCCCGCTACCCCGCCTGATGTCGGTCCTGGTCCGATGGTCCGGGTCAGGCGCTCGGTCGCCGGTGGGACGGCTCCCTGCGCCCCGCTGACCCCAGCGCCCGCCCCGCAAGGCCGATCACCCAGAAGACCAGGGCGCTGATGGCAAGGATCCACAGCGGGCACACCGCGGCCCCAAGGCCGAAGAGCCCGGCCTTGACCCACTACCAGTAACTTCAGACCACTGGACATGGAGGGTCAGGCAGCCCGCTCGGAATGGTGCACCGCGACCTCGCAGCTGACGGGTAGGTCGGTGCCAGGGAAGGTGGCGCCGAGCTGGCTCAGGTCAGCGCAGAGGCCGCGCAAGGCCCGCCGGTAGATGGGGGCGTCGGGAGGATCCAGGGTGACCGCGACCCCCTGGGCGGTCCGGCGGATCTCGCCGGAGGGTTCGGCGAAGGAGCGCAGCAGCAGGCGGATGTCGTCAGAGTTGGCGTAGTGGGGAGCGAGCCGCTCCAGGAGCCACTCCTCGGCGTTGTACGCGGTCATCTTGACGCGATCGATGATGGCTTTCTGCTGCAGGCGCATCACGTCCCGGTGACCGGCTTCCTGCAACAGCACGTGGGTGGGCAGAGCGGCACGCTGCTCCAGCAGCGCGGAGACGTCCGCCTCCAGTTGGCGGATCTGCTGCACCTGCCCCTTCTGGGCGGTCTTCAGCCCGTGGGTGGAGCGGGAGGCGTCACGCGGCTCGTCCAGCACCGCTTGGCCCAGCCGGGAGCGCAGTTTGGCCAGAGCTTGGCGCTTCCCCTTGAGCGCGCGCTCCACCGCTTGGCGTTTGGGGTTGGGGACCAAGCGGCTGCCGTCGGCCTCCGCGTGCGCGTAGCCCAGCAACTGGTCCAGCCCCATGTGCTCCTCCGTGTACTTGAAGAAGTTCTCCTGCCGCCAGCGGGCGAACATGAGCACCGCCACTCGGGCCGCCGGCAACTCCGTCAAGCTCGTCAAGATGGGCGTCTGGTGGCCGCTCGGCGTGCGCACCACGAGGTCGCAATCCACCATTCCGAACTCGCCGCTTGACCCTTCATGTCCAATGGTCTGAGGTTAGGCGCGTGGGGACACACCCCTCCAGGCCCGGCTGGTCCATCAGGTGAAGGCTCCCAGCTCGTGGCCGCAGCCGCGTCCAGCCCCCCGGTCCGACCGCGACCACGGGGCCCCCCCACATGCCCAGATGCCGCCAACCCCACGGGTTGCCTCCCGCGGGCCCACCGGGCCCGACGCCCCGCGGCCCGCAAGGCGTCGGGACGAGGTCGGCGTGAGGGCCTGTCCCGGCCACCCATGCCCAGCGCGAGCCCTGCCGTGCCCGGCAAGAGCGCCCAACAGCACCCGCGCGGGAGCCTGGGACCGGCCAGGTTTCCACTGCGTGCGTCTGATCCCCTCAGTACGGCAGCGGACCGACCCGGCGGTCTATCCGTGCTCTCATGTAATCGCGTCGGCTCCGACAAGATCCGGCTCCCCGATCTCTCACCGACTGGGCGGGGCCGATCTCGGATTAATTCGGATTAGTAAGGAGTCAGGCGATCGAAGTCACAGGCGCCGTCGGAACGCTGAACCCCGGGATGCCCGGTGGCCCAGGGATCCTGGTCGGCTCGATGCCCGGGGGTGCGATGTCGCGCGCCGACGGTGCCGGGGCCACGATGGTGGAGGCGGGCGGAATCACCAACGGCGTGTCCAGCCATGTCTTGGGCCTCTGGATTGACCTCGTCCGCCAGGCCGGACACGGCGCGGCACCCTCGCTGGGTCCGGCCGCCAACGGCTTGACCCGACAAGAGCTCAGCGCACTCGGCTTCCTCTCAGCTGAGGGGCTGAGCACGAGCGCTCTCGCCCGCTCGCTGGGCATCAGCACCGCGGCGGCCACCGCGCTAGCCGACCGTCTCACCAGTGTCGGGGCCGCCGCGGTGCGGTACGGCGACAGCCTGGACGGGCCGCTGGTGCACCTGGTCGCCACTGGCCCGGGTGCTCTAATGGCCAGCGCTCATCGCCGCAGCCAGACGGCGACGTTGGAGCGGCTGCTGGGTCAGACGGGGCCCGCGAGGCGGGCTGTCCTTACCGTTGCCCTCAAGCAACTGGCCAGCGCCGTGACCTGGCCCCCATGCGCCTCCGGCGACGAAGCGCTGGCCCCCGGAGGCCTGATCGCGACCCTTCCGTCACGGGTGGCGCCGTCTCCCGCCGTCCGCGTGGTGCTCGAAGCTCCGTCAGAGAGCGCCCTCCACCCTCCCTTCCCGGCGGCCGACGTGGCCGCCGGGATTCTCGCGCATTCCCCGGCGCCTTCTGTAGCTACGTCGTGGTCAGCTCTTTCAGACCTTGAGTGAAGCAGGCCGCGTCGCTCACCGGGCCCAGGAAGCGGTGGTCCGCCTCCTCCACCTCGGGGAGCGCGCCCAGGACGACGCGCCGACCCTGGGCGGTTAGCCCGAGGCACCTCGTGCGGGCGTCGTGAGGGTCTGGCTCTCGAACGATGTGGCCCTGCCGTTCCAGAACACGCAGCACCTGGCTGGTCATCGTGAGGTCGGTGCCGGCATGGTCGGCGAGTTGGCGCTGACTGGGTCGCGCGCCATGCTCGGTGAGCCACCACAGCGAGGCCAGCATCACGAACTGCCCATGGGTGAGGCTGTGCTTCTTGAGCGTGACGGTCATGAGTCGCTGCCAGCGCAGCGTCGCGTGCCAGAGGAGAAACCCCGGGCTCTGCAGGGGCTCCTGGTAACGGCTGGTCACCCGTCGCTGCCACCGAGGGCGAGGCGGGCGATCGCGGCCAGCTGCTCCGGGATGTCAGCGGTGATCTTGGGCCCAAGCGCCGGCCCAGCCTCGTCTGCCGTTGGCCCGGAGATGGTGACCCGGGTCGTGATCCTCGTCACCCCTGCCTCGGATTGGAGGCCATGCTCGAAACGGACCACGAGACCTCCAAGGTCCGTCTCGTCGGCGAAGAACCGCCCCGGGTCCACCTCGACGAGGGTGAATGGCAGCGGATCCTGGCCGAGGAACTTCATCGACCCTCTTGCCCCGGTCTCGAATGGGCCGTCGAGCGTCGTGTACTCATTGGAGCTGTCCCAACTCGGCCAACTGCCGACATCACTGTAGAGACGCCAGAGTTGCTCGCTGGTAGCCGTGGTCTCCAGGCTGTGCTCATAGGTCCACATTCGATACCTCCAGAAACTATGCCGGCCGATCATCGGCGCGCATAGTATAGCTGACGCCCCCCAGGCCGATCACCGGTGGCGGTCGGCGCCCGACACCGGTCGCGCGTGCCGCCCCGGGTCCGCGCGAGACGGCCCCTGCCGGGCGGGGTCACCAGCGGCCACCCCTCCGCGACCAGCTCGACCTACGCCTGGTGTCCCCGGTCCTTGATCTCAGCCGCGACCCGGAAACAGGGATGGGAACGGCTCCCACCACCGCGTGGCTCGCTGCCGCCTCCCGCCGGTCCGATGTAGGTGTGCTCATGCACGGCTTGGTGCGCTGCCGAGGATCACATCCCGACGTCAGGAGATGCCGCCACCACGCCACCGTCCGCGTGCGCCTGCGCCGGGCCGGTCGAGGCCTTGCCTGGCAGCGTTGCTCACCGGCCATGCTCTCCCGTTTCATAGCCAGCGCATGCCTGGCGGGGCGCGCTCGCACGTCATCCCTGACCGACCCGGTGCCGCCCGCGCGGCACGGAGGCGACATGGGCGGCCGCTTTCGGATCAGTCTCTGCCGGCCTCGCCACCGGACGCCCCAGCCAATCAGGGAGTCTGCCAATGAAGTGGGTCACACGCGCGCGGCCGAAGACCGACCGAATTGCCTGCCCCTGGCTCATCCGCCGCTTCATCGACCCCGACGCCGAGATCCTCTACGTCCCACCGACCGAGGTCCTCCAGCGGGCCGAGGCTGAGGGGGCGCACTCCTTCGACGCTCCAGGCACCGAGTTCACCCGCCGGGATGGCAAGTGCTCCTTCGAAGTGTTGATCGACTCCTTCGACCTTGGCAGCGATCACGCCCTGGTCCGGCTTGCCCAAGTGGTCCATGCCGCAGACATCGTCGAGGACGTCGATGCAGATCCCTTGGGCGCGGGTCTCCGCGCCATCGGGGAGGGCGGGCTCGACGCCGAGGCCGACGACTACCAGCTGCTCGCGCGCGGAAGCTTCGTGTACGACGCCCTGTACGCCTGGTGCCTGCGTCGGGTCACGGACTGAGGCGGGCGGTGGCGATCGTGGAGCACAGCGCCATCCCCTGTGGGAGACGGGTCGACCGCGCCGCCACCGGTCTGGACAGCGGACAGGGTAACTCCGACCCCACGAATCGGTGCACCTGGCCCCACCGCCCACCAACCGGAGCTGGTCGAGCTGTGGTGAGCTGGTGGTCAAGCGCGTCGACGGCAGCTGCCACGGCGCGGTGGTCCCTTCGTCCAACACCAGGGATCCCGGGGTGGCCACGAGATCCCCTGACGCCCCGAGCTGGCACCGTTCCGTGAGGTCGCGCGGCACTGTTGCTGCTGAGGGTGTCAAGGCATCGCGGTCATGCTCGCCGCCCCTGTGGGGCTCGGGGCGACCCGGGCAACGAGAGGCTCCACGTGCTGAGAGCCGGCCCCATTTTTCTCCCCCCTTCCTCCCGGGGCCACCGGGTCGGTCACACCATCGCGAGCCCCGCCTCGTATGAGAAGCCAGGCTTCTTCGGCGGCGGGGGATGGAACGGCGAGGCGGTCACCCTCCACTTCGACCCCGGCCGGCCGCTGGCCCGGGTGTTCGGTTACTCCGCCGCGCGCACTCTGGGCTTTCGGCGGGGCTGGCTACGTCACCCGACGGCTCGGGTTGCCCTGCCGCCCCTCGACGAGGCGGCGCCCAGGTACTGGTGCAGCGTCTCGCGGCCGACGTTGAGCTCACGAGCAAGAGCCGCCGCCGGTACCCCGGAAGCGACCCGCCGGCGTGGCTCGGCCTCCTGGTCCTCGCTCAAGGATCTCCGCCGCCCCCGGGAGGCCCCGCGCCGGCGAGCCGGCTCGAGGCCCTCGCGGTGTCCTCGCCGGTGAAGCTGAGCTGCTCCTTGACGAACTCGGGGTGCGCGCAGCAGTCACGCTGGAACTCCGTCGCCCCCGGCATGAACCCGGTCGCCAGCCCGACCACCCTGCATGGAGGCTGTCGCTGACCGACGGGCTTCAGGCGGTCGCTGCCGGCCACCCGGGGTCCTGGCGGCGACGGGGCGACCTCGTCCTGTGACGCGGACCGTGCGCCCGCCCGGGACTGGTTCGGGGTCAGCGGATCGCGGCGCCCCCCGGGGCCCGCGCCGGCCCGACGGCGCGGCCAGCGGGGCACGAGCCGGGCGGCGACACTGACGGGTCGCGCGCTCCCGATGCCCCGCCGGCCCGCGACCGGCGACGGGCCCGGGTCCAGGCCGCCACCCCGCGGAGGTCGACCGTCACCAGTACCACCAGCGCCCGCCCCGCGGGCGCGCGAAGAAGCCGATCACCCACAGCGCCAGGGCGACGATGGCGGCGATCCACAGGAGGTGGATCGCCGCGCCGAGCCCGAACAGCAGGGCCACCAGGAGTAGGAACAGCAGAATGGGAACCATCTGGCCCCCTCCTCACACCTGGCTTGGACGCGAGCGCGGGGTCGATGCGATCTCGATCAGCCGCACCACGATCCAGGCCGCTGCGGTGTAGACGACGATCGCGACGACGTCCGCCCACTGCGTCACTCGGCCGCTGGCCACGTAGTGATTGGCGAAGATGCCCTCAAACGGGGCGGCCAGCGACGACGCCAGGCCGCCGATGAAGGCGACGAACCCCGTGATGTTGGCCCCGGCCAGCTTCAGGATGAAATCCAAGGCCAGCACCAGGTCCACCACCCCAGCCGCCAGCCACGCGAACTGCCCCAGACGGGAGCCGGTAGTGAGGGTGCGCCGACGGTACACCGCAGAGTCCTCCGATGGCGCCGGAGACCCTGGGGGGGTGCCGGTCTGACGGGTCACCACCTCTTCGGTCTCGCTCATGTTGGGATTCATGGTCTGCCTCCTTGATGAGGGAGCGGCGCCGGCCGCAGCCGCTCCCGATCGGTACCGGCGTCGGACAACGGTCCCGCGGTGGCCACCGCACGGCCCTCTGCTGCCACTAACGCGGCGGTGGTGGCGTCGTTTCCCTCACCCCGTGCTGGAGATGGCCGCTCCGCCGTTGCAGCCCGGTGGCCACCCGCCTCGACGACCGATCGCCCCGGCGAACGGCGTGGTGCCCCGGGGCGACCGGTCTCCGGGCAGTCTCAGCTGGCGGAGGGGGTGCCGGTCGGGCGCGGGGCCTCGGAGTCCCCCCGACCAGAGCAGCGGCCAGCTCAAGGGCACCGGCCAGCCGTTCCGGGGGCAACCTGTGGAGGACCTCCTCCAGCGCCTGGCGGCGCCTTCGCGTCCGCTCCGCCAGTGGCGGCTCGGAGGACCAGCCCATCGGCCGGCAACCGGGTCATCGCGTCCAGCTCCAGGACGGTGAGGTTGTGGACGCGCGGGACGGCCGCGGTCCGGCGCACGAAGTCATCGCAGGTCGAGAGCGCCACCTCCGTCCAGCGCTCAGCCAGTGCCTCGCGATCTGCTGGGATCGGGCGCAGTGTCCCCGACCGTGTGCGGAGGCTCCACCAGCCGCAGGGCTGGCGGCCGGGACACCATCGGCTCCGCAGCTGGTGAGGCGCCGGGCCGGCTCGCACCGGCCAGGGAGCCGACGATGTCTGCCAGGGTGTTGAGCCGCTCGGGCGAGAGCCGGGCAATGGCGTCGGCTGCCATGCGCCGCTCCCAGGCCTGGTGCTCGCGGAGCATGGCCTGTGCTCGGGGGCTGGGGACGATCCAGACGCGACGGCGGTCATCGGGGTCCAAGCGTCGTTGGACCAGTTCGCGATCGACGAGCCGGTTGGCCAGGGTGGTGGCCGCAGCACTCGACACCCCCACCGCCCTGGAGAACTGGCGCATGGTGAGCCCAGCAGGCGGCAGCTGCTGCAGCGCCGCCAGCTGGTGGCGCGTGGCCCCCCGCAGCTCCGGGCGAGCGGTGATTGGCAGGGCGGACGACAGCATCCGCCGCACGTCCGGACGAAGCGCGAGGAAGCGGTCCACCACCTCCCCGATCGCGGGGGAGCCGGTTCCTGGGTCGGCCAGTGTCTCCGACGGATGCATCGTCAGCGAATGATACACATCGCAGGTATAGGACGAACTATTTTGACGGATGGCCGAGCGAGCACCCCGGTCGACGGCGTACCGCGGTGGGGTCCATGGCGGTGGGCGGCCGTGGCCGCCACGAGGCCCCGGTCCTCTGCGCGCAATGCCGGGCGTCCTAGCGGTGCACCTCCTCGTGGACCGAGTGGCCGGTCCGCCCGCCGGGACCACGGGTCCGACCGTCACCCACTGCGCCGACCGGACCCGCCGTCGTGGGTGGCGGCGGCGGCCCACACGCGGGTCGATGCCCTGGACCTGCCGGTTCACGCGCGTCGGGGCCGATGCGGCGGGGCGCGGGTGCTCCTCCGACCAGCGGGGTGCCGGCGGTCAGGCCCGGGCCGGGGCCGGCCGCCCGGTGGCGGGCCCGCGGGGCCGCAGCCGGCGGCCGCGCGGGGTCGAGGCCGCACACCCAAGCGCCGGTCCCGAGGCCGAGGTGGCGGCCAGTCCGGGCTGGCGCTGGCGCGGCACCGTGCGTCGGGGCTCGGGCTCGAGCCGGGCCCGGACGCCCCGGGTGGCGCGATGGAGCAGCAACTTGACCGCCATCACGCTGCGCCCCATGGCGTCCGCGATCTCGGCCAGGTCGCGATCCTCCCCGAAGCGCAGCCACAGCGCCTGCCGCTGCGCCGGCGGCAACTGCCCCGCAGCCACCCAGGCCTGGACGGCCAACTCCCGCCACACCACCACTTCGTCGGGGCCCATCTCCGGGGAGGCGGCCTCGGGGACGAGCTCAAGGGCAGCGGCTGGGTGCTGCCGACGATAGTGGTCGATCACGGTGTGGCCGGCGATGGCGTAGAGCCACGGGAGCGCCGACTCCCGCATCGGGCGGTAGGAGCCGAACGTCCGCACCGCCTTGCAGAAGACGTCCCCGGTGAGGTCCTGGGCCACCTGGGGGCACCCCACCCGTCGCTGCACGTAGCGCAGCACCGCCTCGTAGTGGTGCTGGTACATCTCGCCGATGGTTTCATCCATGCATGCTCTCCGGTCCTCCGTGGGCTCCGCCGGAGGTGGCGCTGGCGGCAGAGTGATCCGCTCCCTGCCCAGCCATCTGATAGTTGCTTGCACCGTGTGCCCCCTTGCTGCCCCAACCCCGGCCCTGCCAGGGCTGCCGGACGTCTCGGGCCGAAACCTTGTTGCGGAGTCCCTTCACTCGGTTAAGATGAGGACTGCATTGGCTGAGGTCGATCCGGTGGCGTACCAAGTGGAGCGAGAAGCATCGCCCCTCGATCCGAGGGGCCGGGGGATGAGCGCGGACGTTGCGCGCAGGGGTGCCGATCGAGTCGGGAACCGCCTGCTCGACGGCCTCCCGGCCCCAGACAAGGACCGTCTCCTGGCGAGGCTGACGCCGGTGTTCCTCAATATCAAGACGGTCCTGTTCGAGCCGGGTCAGCTGGTGGACGCCGTCTATTTCCCGCTGGACGGGGTGGTGTCACTGGTCACGCCCCTGGAGGACGGGGCGATCGTCGAAGTGGCGACCGTCGGCAACGAGGGCCTGGTGGGCGTACCGCTCGTGCTCGGCGGGAGCCTGGCGGTGCGAGCCATCTCGCAGGTGGCTGGGCGCTGTCTGACCATGGAGGCCGGCGTCTTCCTGGCGGAGTTGGCTAAGGGGGGGCGCTGGCCCGACTGGTGCAGCGCTACGTGCAGGCCCTGTTCGGGCAGATCTCACAGGCCGCCGCCTGCAACCGGCTCCATTCGAACGAGGAGCGGCTGAGTCGGTGGCTCCTGATGAGCCACGATCGCGTCGGTTCCGACGAGTTCCTCATCACCCAGGAGTTCCTCGCCCAGATGCTCGGCTCGCGCCGTGCCACGGTGTCCCTGTCGGCCGGCATGCTCCAGAAGGCCGGCCTCATCCGGTACCACCGCGGCCACGTCGAGATCGTTGATCGTCCCGGCCTGGAGAGGACGTCCTGCGAGTGCTACCAGGTCATCCGGGCCGAACTCGACCGGGTCGCGCCGCCCCTGACCTAGCGGGGCGGAGCGGGCCCCGCTCCGCGGACGGCGGCTGCGCGCTCATGGCGCGGCCGGTGGCGGCCGGCGATCGGCGCTCACCCTAGCGTCGCTGCGGGTGCGTGTCGTCGCGACCGCTCCTGCCCCAGCAGGACGGCGGATCGGCGCGGGGGCAGCCCACCGCCAGCACCCGGCGGCTGGCGGTGGGCCCGGCTGGCCCGACCCAGCCCCCGATCCTGGCCGCGGCCGCGCGCCCGCAGGCGCGACCCGACGCCGCGGTAGCGGCCGGACCGGCTCGGCGCCGCCGTCCGGGCGGGCGGCTCTCGAGCTCAAGCCGGGCCCGGACCCCCGCGACCGCCCGGTGGACGAGCAGCTTGACCGCCATCACGCCGCGCCCCTTCCCGTCCGCGATCTCGGCGACCTCTCGGTCCTCCCCGCAGCGCAACCACAGGGCCCGCCGCTGCGACCCCGGGAGCCGGTCCGCGGCCGTCCAGATGTGACCCGCCAGGACTCGCCGGGCAACCATCTCGTCCGGGCCCGCGGCCGGCGACACCACCTCCCCGACCCGGCCCAGAGGCGCGGTCCGGCGCTGGCGGTGGTGGTGGTCGGTCAGGGTGTTGGCGCCAATGGTGTACAGCCGAAGGAGCGCCGACCACCGCAGGGGACGGTGGGAGCGGAAGGTCCGCACCGCCTTGCAGAGGACATCCCCGGTGAGGTCCTGCGCCGTCTGGGGGGACCCCACCCGCCGGTGCACGCAGCGCAGCACCGCCGCGTAGTGGTTCTGGTAGATCTCTCCGACCGTCGTATCCGTCAGCAATCCCCTCTCGCCCATCGCTTCCCTCTTCCCCGCTCACGGTGAGCGCGGCAGGGACGGACCTCGGCCGGGCGGGTCTTGACTGGCTACGGCGTCGGAGTCCACCGTACCGCTCGCGGAAGGCAGCCGGGGCGAGTTGTTCACCGCGGCAGCTGCGGAGAGTGGACCGGCGAAATGGCTGACGGCGTCGACGGGTTCCGTCCGACCCTGGCCCTGGCACCAGGACCACATCACGCGCCGCCGACCATTTCCGGCAGTGGCCATCCGCTTCCCCCAGAACCCCCGGCGCCGACGGGCAGACCGTCAGCCGGTGAACCGTTGGGCCGCGGTCGGGCACGCCCCGGCCCAGCGCCGCCGGCCGCCGCTCAGGGACGGCGGGCGGCACTCGGGGGCCGGCGCACCCGCAGGACGCGGATGACGCCCGCGACCTCCATCACCGGAGGCCCGCCGCCCAGGCGCCGGGCGGCGGCCCGCAGGGGGCCGTCGACCTCGGCCGAGGCGCCGACATGGGCCAGCAGCTCACCCCCCGAGGCCAGCAGGGGGAGGGCCAACCGAAGCAGCTCCCGGGGCGGTGCCGCGGCCCGGCTGACGACCGCTGCCGCGGGGTGCGGGGGAGCGGCGGCCCACGCCTCGGCGGTGACGGCGGCCACGGTCACCCGAGCCAGCGCCAACTCCGCCACCACCCGTTCCAGGAACGCCGCCTTCTTCGGGCTCTTCTCCAGGAGCACCAGGCGCAGGTCGGGCCGGGCGCAGGCCAGCGGGATCCCCGGCAGGCCGGCGCCGCTGCCGAGGTCCACCACCACCTCGCCGGGCAGCCAGGAGCGCAGGGGCAGCAGGGCCAGGGACTCCTCCACGTGTCGCGCCCAGGCCTGGGCGCGCGGGATCCGGGTGAGGTTGAGCTCGGTGTTGGCGGCGTACACCAGGTCCAGGTACCGCTCGAGTGCCGCCCGCAGCTCGGGGGACGGCGTGGCGCTGGTCACCGGCGCCCTCCCGGTGGCCCAGAATGCTGCCCATGGCCGACACCGAGCGCTCCTTCTCGCTGGACGAGGCCAATGCCCTGCTGCCCACCCTGATCCCCCTCCTGGAGTCCCTGCGCATGGGCTGGCGCACCGCCCGGGACCCGGGACGGGCGGCGACGGTGCGCCGGCACGCCGGGTCCAACGGGGGCGGCACCGCAGGCAGCGAGCTCCTGCGGGCGGCGGCGAGCGGGCACGGGCACCTCCAGGCGGTCACGGATCTGGGTGTCGTGGTGCGCGACCCCGAGCGGGGGCTGATCGACTTCCCCGGCCATCGCGAGGATCGTCCCATCTTCTGGTGCTGGCAGCTGGGCGAGCCCGCCGTCGCCTGGTGGCACGCCCGCGACCGTGGCTTCTCCGACCGCCAACCCATCTGAATCAGTTCCCGCCGTCGCCACCACGAGCTCAGGCCGAGTTCAGCGCCCCTCTCCGCCCCGCACCTCCACCAGAGAGCGGAGTGGCGCCCCGGAGGACCGGGGCCCCACTCCTGGCGGCCAGGGGAGACGCCGCCTTGCAGACCTAGCTGAACCAGCCCACGACGTCGATCACCACGTCGGTGTGGCCGTAGGAGTTGTAGACGTCGACGGCACCGCCGCTCCCCAGCGTCGCCACCACCATGTTGGGGACCGTCTGGCCCTTGACCCAGTTGAGGTCGGAGGCCGTCGGCCGGACCACCCCCGCCGGGTAGACCGTCAGGTACCCCGCCGTCGTGGTGTCGGTCACCGTCGCGTTCATCACCACCGCCGTGGCCCCGCTCGCCGGTGCCGCAGCCTGCCCCGCCACCGGCACCGTCAGCACCTGCCCCGGTCCCAGCGTCTGCCCGGTCACCCGGGTGTCCAGCAGCCGGTGCGGCGCCACCGGCACGAACAGCCCGTCGGTCCCCGCCGCCACCGCACTGGTGGTGAGGTACCCGGTCACGTCCACCACGATCTGGGTGTCCCCATACGAGTTGTACAGCGCCACCCGTCCCGTCGACCCCACCGGCACCATGACCCGGTTGGCCACCGTCTCCCCCTTCACCCAGTTCACGTTCGACGCCGTCGGCCGCGGCGCTCCCGCCGGGTACGCGGTCAGGAAGCCGGAGCGGGTGGTCTGGGTCACCGTCACGTTCAGCACCACCGCCGCCACCCCGCTGGCCGGCACCCCGCCCCGCCCCGTCACCTGGGGCGTGATCGTCTGGCCGCCGGCGATCGGCCCGGCGATCCCCCCGATCCAGCTGCGGGTGTCCAGGATCCGCGCCGGGGTCAGGGCCACGTACTGCCCCGCCCCCGAGACCGGCGCCGCGTAGTACCCCTCCACGTCCGCCACCACGTCCACCGTCCCCGCCGAGCGGTTGACGATCCCCACCGCCCCCCCGGGGCTCAGCGGCACGGTGACCAGATTGGGCACCGTCTGCCCCTTCACCCAGTTCAGGTTCGAGGTCGGCGGAGAGCCCAGCCCCTCCGGGTACACCGTCAGCACCCCCGCCTGGCTCCCCTCGGTCACCGTCACGTTCAGCACCGTCGCCACCGCCCCCGCCGGGACCGCGTCGCTGCCCGAGCCGGTCCCCGTCACCTGGAGCGTCAGCTGGCCCCCGGGGGCCAGCTCGTGCGCCGGGCGCGTGTCCAGGATCCGGTACGGCCGCAGGGCCGTGTAGGCCTCCCCCGTCGGGTGGGCCAGGTAGAGGTACTGGGCGTAGCCCTGGGTGCTGGTGCCGGCCACGGTCGTCGCCGTCACCGCCACCGGCCCGGCGGCATGGGCCGGGGTCGTGGCCGTCAGGCTGGTCGGGGACTGGACCACCACGTGGCCGGCCGCCGCCCCGCCGAAGGTCACCGTGGTGCCCCCACCCACGAAGTTGCTGCCGGTCACCGTCACCGCGGTCCCGCCCGCCGTCCCGCCCGAGCCCGGGGTCACCCCGGTCACCGTGGGCGCACCGGTGGTGACCGCCACGTAGGTGAACCGGTCCGCCGCACTCGTCGCGCTGGTCCCCGCGGCCGTCGTGACGGTCACGTCGACGGTGCCGGCGGTCCCGGCCGGGCTCGTGCCGCTGCAACTGGTGGTGGAGCTGCACGAGACCGATGTCGCCGCCGTCCCACCGAAGTCCACCGTGGTCGCCCCCGCGGCGGTCGCGAAGTCGGTCCCCGTGATCGTCACGCTGGTCCCGCCGGTCGTCGGGCCCGAGGTGGGCGACACGGCGGTGACCGTCGGCGGCGGGTTGGTCACGTCGGTCAGCGTCACCGCGGTCGCGCTGTAGCCGACCCGGAGGCTGCGCCCCCCGGCGGTGAGGACCGCGTTCTGGGCCGCGTTCGCGAAGGTGCCGCTGACGCTCCCCGCGGCGACGATCTTGAACACCGTGCCGTAGGCGGCGGGGTAGGAGTCGGCGACCGCCAGGGTCGCGCCGGTCAGGGTCGCGCTGCCCGCGGCCGAGAGCTGCGAGTACCCCGCGCCGACGGTGGCGCCGGTGATGTCGACCGACAGCGAGCCGGTGCTGCCGCTGGCTAGGTTCGCGCCCGCGCTGCTGGTCAAGACGCCGGGAGACGCTCCGGGGTGGACCGTCCCGCCCGAGATGATGCCCGCGACGGTGCCGGTGCCCTCGAGGGTGGCCTCCGGGTCGACGGTGACGGCCGAGGCCGACAGGGTGCCGGTCACGTCGAGGGTGAAGCCGGGGGCTCCGCCGGCCGTGGTCGCCCCGGTGTAGGTGTCGTTCGCGTTGCTGAGCACGACCGTGCCGGTGCCGTTGGTGTCGAGGGCCCCCGAACCGGTGACCGGCCCCGAGATCGTGAGGGTGTACGAGGCATCGGCGGTGAACCAGCCCAGCGAGGACGCCGCCAGCGTCACCGGGCCCGACCAGGTATTGCCCGGGGTCACGCCCCAGAGGACGGCGCCAGGCGCGGAGCCGCTGCCCAGGGTGAGCGGCTTGCCGTAGCTCGCGCCGCCGGGGGCGGCGAGCATGAGGTCGGCAGCGCTGTCCACCACCACCCCTGAGGTCGACCCGAGAGCTGTGCTGTTCATCAGCTCCAGCCTGCCGGTGGACACCCTGGTCGAGCCCGAGTAGCTGTTGGCGCCCGACAGGGCCAGGTTGTAGTTGCCACCGTCGGCGACCAGGTTCAGGTTGCCGGTGAGGAACTCGCCCACGGAGTCACCCGACGACAGGGTGCCGACGGTGAGGTCGGCGGCGGCACCCGAGTCGGTGATGGTGCCGGAGTCGTCGGTGATCGAGGCCACCTGCTGGGCGTGGCCGGCCAGGTTGAACGTCGCCCCCGGGGCCACGTCGAGCGTGGTGCCCGTCGGCAGGGCGTTGGCTGCGCCGCTGACCAATGTGCCGGAGCTGACCGTCGTCGCACGGGTGTAGTCACCCGCAGCGCTGATCCTGGTGGTGCCCGGGCCGTCAACGGTCAGGGGCCCTGAGCCGTAGATCACGCCGCTCGCGGTGAGGACATCGCCTGCGGCGTTGGTCCCGATGGTGGCCGCGGCCGTCAGCACGACTGGGCCAGACCACGTCCCGCCGCCGTTGGCGCCGTAGAGGGCCCCGCTCGCGAATGGCCCCGCGCCGGCGATGTCCAGGGTCACACTGGGACCAGCGGGCGTCGGGGTGTTGATGACGACCCGGGCGCCCGAGCTGACCGTGATCGTGCCGCCCGTGCCCAGGGCGTCCTTGTGGTCGGCGGCGACCGAGCCCGAGGTGATGCTGGCACCGGTGAAGCTGTCGCCCGACAGTGACTCGAGGTCGATCGAATACCCACCAGGGTTGGCGAATGTCGGATCGAAAGCTCCACTGATGGCGCCGCCGATGAGCAGGTCACAGCCGCTGTTCGCGTTCTCGATGGCGGCCGTCGACGCCGTCAGGGTGATGGCGCCGCCCCAGACCGCGCCGCAGCCGGTGCCGACGCTCTGCAAGGTCCCCGCGAGGTCGAGGTTGTTGGACGGCTGCGCTGCGCCGCCCGAGAGCTCCAGGGTCGCCGCCGCCGCCACACTCACCGTGCTAATCCCAAACCCGGAGGAGATCGTCGTCGCCAGGGTCCCCGAGCTGACGGTGGTGGCCCCGCTGTAGGTGTCCGTCCCCGACAAGGTGAGGTTGGCGCCGTTCACGGTGAGCGCCACGGTACCGCCGGTGCCGGCGTTGTTCTCGAGGACCCCGGAGAACGTGGTCGTGCCCGCAGTGTCGGTGAGGGTGGACGTGCCAGAGGAAGCGCTGTCCAACACCGTGCCCCCACCGCTGAGCCCGGCCACGCTCTGGTCGAAGCCCGCCATGTCGAAGGTCGCCGTAGCGACCACGTCGAGCGCCGTCCCCGTCGGCAGGGCGTTGGCCACCCCGTCTGCGACGGTGCTCGCGACTTCGGTCGTGCCGGTGTAGGTGTTCTGGGCATCCAGAGTCAACGTGGGGCCGCCGTCCGCCATGAGGCTGCCCCCGCCCGAGATCACGCCTGCGACCGTGAGCGGGCCGTTCGGGGTGTAGAACGCGTCCGGCGTCGGACTGGCGACCAGGCTGATGGGTCCCGACCAAGTGTGCGTTCCACTGCTGCCCACCTGCAGCGTCCCCGCTCCGCCCGCGGAGCCCAAGGTGAGCGGCTCGGAATAGTTGACGCTCGCCGTGTTGAGGGACAGTGTGCCGTTGTCCTCGACGGTGACCCCCGAGGTGCTTCCCAGCGCGCCCGAGCTGTTGAGGTAGAGCTGGGCGGACGACACCGTGGTCGCCCCGGAGTAGGTGTTAGCGCCCGACAGCTTCACGATGCCGGTGTCGCTCGCGTCCCCGACCGTGAGCGCATCCGAGCTGGCCCCGGAGATCACACCGGTGAGGTCGAGGCCGGCGGAACCGGCGGCGGCGAACTCCTCGGAGCTCCCGAGGGTCACTCCCGGCGCGAACGTGACGCTTGCGCTCGTGTAGGTGTCGCACAGCCCGATCGTGGTGATGGTTCCCGAGCACGCGGTGGCCGCCGTCGGGGTCAAGGTGATCGAAGGGGGCGCACTCGACCCCTCGCTGACGGTGTACCCAGCCTCGAAGGTGATCGAGTCGAAGGAGCTGGCCTGGGCAGGGGAGTCGTAGGTCACGCTCGTCCTCGTCGCGCCCGAGGGAAAGATGATGGCCGCGCCAGCTGGCGGGCCGCCCGTGCCGGTGCAGGAGTTACCGCTGGTGGTGGTCCAGTTGGCCCCGGCGGACCAGAGCGACGACGAGCTGCCATTCCACGTGCAGGTGGCCGACGCCCCGGCGCTCACGGGCCCTGCCAGCACCCCCAGCCAGACCACCAGACCGACCGTGCCGATCAGACCGGCGACGACTGTGGGAGTCCAGATGGCCCTGCGCAGCCCACCGCGGCGCACTGTTCCCGCTCCGCCTCTCTGAAAGATCCTCACCACCTGCACCCCCATCGCGGCTGCCCGCTCACGTGCCCAGCCGGCGGCGCACGCCGACATGCTCCGGTCAGGGCCAGAGTGGGGCGGTGGCGCGGCGATAGCATCGGGGGTTCCCCGCCGAGTTAAGGCGGAAGCCGCAGCGGCTGGCTGCGGCTCACGGCCCCTGGGCCCAGGGAACGGAGCTCAGCCCGGAGGCCGCCGTGACGAGGTGGGAGTCGCGGGGCCAGGCTCCGGAGCGGCTCGAAGGTCCCGGCGCTGGGTGGGGTGGGCAGGGCGAGCGCCCGCACCGTCATCTCGGCGCCAGCGCCCGGCATTCGTCGCCGGCGTGGGGTGCCGAGGCGGTGGAGCGGCCCTCGGCCTGAGCGCGGCGCCGTGTGGCCCGGTTGCCACCCGTTGCCGGCCGACCCGGGACTCCTCAGCAGGGTGACGCCCAGCGGGAAGGGCAGCTCGGCACCCGGACGCGCGCGGGGGGCGCCCGAGCGCCGTCCGCCGAGCCGGCGGGAGGGGCCGCCGAGGCTCGGGCTGAGCCGTCAGTCGGTGGGTGGGGCCCGAGACGGGACCCGTGGGCCCGGCGCGCCGCCGGGCGGACCAGGGCCCGGGCGGTGGCCGGGAGGACCCCAGGCGCGGCGGGCTCGATGGCGGGCATGGCGGGGCATCGGTCATCATGGGGTGGTGAGCACTGACCTCGTCGTCTTCGGAGCGTCCGGCGACCTCACCCGGCGCAAGGTGCTGCCCGCCCTCCAGGCCCTGATGCGCCGGGGCGACGCCCCCGAGCCGGTCCGGGTGATCGGCGCCGGGCGGTCGGAGTTCACGGTGGAGAGCTTCCGATCGCTCCTCGCCGAGGACCCCGCCACCGTCCAGCTGGCGCCGACCGCGGAGTGGGTCCATCTCGACTACGGGCAGCCGGACCACTACCAGGCGCTCCAGGAGCTCCTGTCCACGGACCGCGTCGGCGTCTTCTACCTGGCCACGCCGCCGGGGACCTTCGGCCAGATCATCGAGTCGCTGGCGGCCGTCGGCCTCAACCGTCGCGGCGACCCCGCCCGCCGGGTGGTGGTGGAGAAGCCCCTGGGTCACGACCTGGCCAGCTCGCGCGTGCTCAACCAGCAGCTGCGGGAGGCCTTCAGCGAGCCGCAGATCTTCCGCATCGACCACTACCTGGCCAAGGACACCGTGCAGAACGTGCTGGCCTTCCGGTTCAGCAACGCCATCTTCGAGGCCATCTGGAACCGGACCCTCATCGAGTCGGTGCAGATCACGGCGGCGGAGGAGGAGGGGATCGGGCAGCGGGCCGGGTACTACGACGAGACGGGGGCGGCGCGGGACATGCTGCAGAACCACGTGCTCCAGCTCCTGGCCCTGGTGACGATGGAGCCCCCCACCACCTTCGACGCCGCCGACATCCGCAAGGCCAAGCTGGAGGCGCTGCGCGCGGTCGCGGTCATCGACCCCTCCCAGGCGGTCCGCGGCCAGTACGACGGGTACCTCCAGGAGCGCGGGGTCAGGCCGGACTCGAGGCGGGAGACGTACGTGGCGGCGCGGCTGATGATCGAGAACTGGCGCTGGGACGGCGTGCCCATCTTCGTCCGCAGCGGCAAGGCCCTGCGCCGCCGGGTCACGGAGGTGGTCATCCGCTTCCGGGAGGCGCCCCACCTGCGCCTCGACGGGCGGCGCCAGCGCCCCGTCCCCACCGTGCTCCTGATCCGGATCCAGCCCGAGGAGGGGATCACCCTGCGGATCGGGGCCAAGCTCCCCGGTCGCCGCTTCGAGGTGGTGCCGGCCGGGATGCGGCTGGAGTACTCGCGCCTCTCCCGCACCGCGCTGCCCGACGCCTACGAGCACGTCCTCAGCGAGGTCCTGCGCGGCGGCCACTCCGTCTTCCCGGGCGGGGAGGAGATCGACCGGGCCTGGGAGATCGTGGACCCCCTGATCCGGGCCTGGGAGGCCGACGGGCACCCCGAGGGCTACGCCCCCGGATCATGGGGCCCGGACGGGGCTCACGAGTTGGTGGCCTCCACCAGCGGTGGCCGCTGGATCACGGTCGGGGAGGAGGCCGCCCTGCCGCTGCGGGCCAGCGCCATGGCCACCGGTCGCTGATCGGCGACGAGTGTGGCGCCGCGGGCCGGCCGGGACCCGGGCCGGGCGCGCGCGGGGGCGGACGACGACCGCGCGGCCGCGCGCCGGCCGGAGCTGGCGGCGCTGATCATGGGCGGGGTCCTGTCGATCTTCGCCCTGCTCACCCTGACCGCCCGGCCGTTCAACGGCCTGGCCCTGGCCATCGAGGGCGGCGCCGGCCTCAGCCTGCTGCTCAGTGGAGGCTGGCGGCTGTGGCGGCTGCGGCGCTGACGGCGCCGCCCACCACTCAGGCGTGGAAGAGGTTGCGGACGAAGAATCCGACGTTGGCCGGCCGCTCCGCCAGGCGGCGCATCAGGTAGGGGTACCACTGGGGGCCGAAGGGGGTGGCCACCAGGACCCGGTAGCCGCGTCCGGCCAGGGCACGCTGAAGGCCGGGCCGGACCCCGTAGAGCATCTGGAACTCGAAGCGATCGCGGGGGATGCCCCGCTCGGCGGTGTAGGCGACCGCGTGCTCGATGAGACGCTCGTCGTGGGTGGCGATCGCGGTGTAGCCCGCCTCCCGCAGGGCCCGCTCCATCAGCTGCAGATAGGCCTGATCGACGTCCGCCTTGCGCGCGTGGGCCACGGCCGGGCTCTCCAGGTAGGCGCCCTTGACCAGCCGCAGGTTGGGCCGCAGCGGCAGCAGCTGGGCCAGGTCCGCGGGTGTGCGCCGCAGGTAGGCCTGCAGCACCACCCCCACGTTGGCCAGGTCGGCGGCCCGCAGGCGCCGGTAGATGTCGAGGGTGGCGTCGACCCACCAGGACTCCTCCATGTCCATGCGCACCAGGCGGCCCACCGCGGCGCCGGCGCGGGCCACCTGCTCCACGTTGCGGTGGGCCAGCTCGGGGTCGAGGCCCAGCCCCAGGTGGGTCAGCTTGAGGGAGACGTTGGCCTCCAGCCCGGCCGCGGCGATGCGCTGCAGCACGGTGGCGTACTCCGCCGCCACCGCCTCGGCGCTGGCACGGTCGGCGGTTCCCTCGCCGAGGATGGTGGTGTTGGCGCGCAGGCCCAGCCCGTTCAGCTCCGCCAGCACCGCCAGGCACTCCTCCAGGGTGGTCCCGGCGACGAAGCGCCTCGCGCCCAGGCGCATCCCCCACCGGCTGACCACCCGCTCCGCCACCGGGTTGTGGGCCGCCAGCAGCAGGCCCCGGCGGGCGGCGGCGTTGAGCGAGGGACGGGTGAAGGGCACGGCGGTCTCCAAGAGGGTGGCGGCACTGCTTGCGAGGCTGATCCCGGGGTCGGTGGTCGCGCCCCCGGGGCGGGCGGACGGTCGGGACGGGAGGCAGGGGCGGTCGGGCCGGCCCCTCAGTAGATCCCGAGCTCCAGACGCGCCTCCTCGGAAGCCATCGTCCTCGGGTCCCAGGGCGGGTCCCAGACCAGGTCCACCCGGGCGCCGGTGATCCCGGGCAGGGGGGTCACCGCGTTCTGGACCTCGGTCTCCAGGTAGGGGCCGAGGGGACAGAAGGGGGTGGTCAGGGTCATGGTGATCGTCGCCGTCCCGGCCTCGTCGATCTCCACCCCGTAGACCAGGCCCAGGCCGACGATGTCGATCCCGATCTCGGGGTCGAGCACCGCGCACAGCGCCTGGCGGATGTCGTCGGGGGCCGCTCGCTCGCCGGGCGGCGGGGGTGCGACGACCCCCGCCTCGGCGGGGGCGGTGTCGTGGTCCTTATCGGCCATCACCGTGCCTCCTCAGCGGCCTGCGCCTGGCGGAGCCCACTCTCGAGGGCGTTCCAGGGCAGCACCGCGCACTTCACTCGGGCGGCGTAGCGGCGAACCCCCTGGAGCGCCTCCAGGTCGCCCAGGTCGAGTGCCTCGGCGCCCTCGGTCATCATCGCCTTGAAGCGGCGCAGCACCGCCAGCGCCTCCGCCACCGGGCGGCCCTGCACCTCCTCGGTCATCATCGAGGCCGAGGCCAGCGAGATCGAGCAGCCCTGGCCCACGAAGCCCACCGCCTCCAGGCGCCCCGCCCGGAGCCGCAGGCTGACGTCGACCTCGTCGCCGCAGAGCGGGTTGTGGCCGTGGGCCATGGCATCGGCCGGCTCCACCAGCTGCGCGTTGCGGGGATGCCGGTAGTGGTCGAGGATGATCTCCCGGTAGAGCTCGTCGTCGAGCTCCACCGACGCGGCGGGTGCCGAACTCTGTTCCATCCCCCCATCGTACCCACCTGGCGAAAGCAACAG
>JAKABB010000061.1 GCA_021802045.1 bacterium | reverse complement strand
CCCGCCGGGCCCAGGCCGCCCTGGGGGCGGCCTACGTCGGCGCCCAGGGCACCGCGCTGGCGGACCTGGACGTGGCCTACCTGCAGGCGATCCGGCGCGGCGGCCTGCGGCCGGGCCCGCCCACTGCGGCCTGAGCGCGACCGGGCGGGCCCAGCGCCCCCCGGCCCCCCGTTGGCGGGACCGAGGGGGGGAGCCCCATGCATGCCGAGATCCCCCAGCCGGTCACCGGCACCGCCGCCCGCTTCGACCGCCTCACCCTGGCCCAGGTGGGCTGGCTCACCCTCGCCGGGGCCGGGCCCTTCTGGCTCATCGTGCGGTGCCACCTCGGCCTGGCCCTGGGCGCGGGCCTGGGGGCCCCCGGGGCCGTCGCCGGCCTGGTCGCCGCCTTCGGCCGCGTGGAGGCCCGGCCGGCACCCGCCTGGGTGGCCGACTGGACCCGCTTCCAGCGACAGCCCCGGTGCCTGGCCCACCCGGCCGACCTGGCCCGGGGCCCGGGGCCGGAATGGGTGCCCGTGGACCCGGCCGGTCCCGCTGCGGGGCCGGCCCCCGACGGCGCGGCCCGGCCCCCGGCGTGGGCCTGACCCTGCCCCGGCGGGGGGCGCCGCCGCCGGCCACCACCGAGGCCCTGGTCGACGTCCACCACCTGGAGGACGGCGTCCTGGAGCTGCGGGACGGGGGGCGGCGGGCCGCGGTCGCGGTCACCGGGGTCAACCTGGCCCTGCGACGCCCGAGCGAGCACGAGCACGTCTTCCATGCCTACCGGCAGACGCTGGACGCGCTCACCCATCCCATCGCCGCCTACGCGCTCTCGGACCCCATCGACGCGCCCGCGCTGCTGGCCGGCCACCGCGCGCGGACCGCCCGGGCCACGGATCCCGTCCGGCGCCGGTGGCTGGCCGAGGAGGCGGCCTACCTGGAGGACCTCCTGGCCCGGGGGGAGCTGCTGGAGCCCAGGTTCCTCACGGTGGTGTCGGCCACCCCGGCCCGCTCCTCGGCCCAGCTGCTGTGGGAGCGGCGGCCCCGGGCCCCGGGCCGCGACCGCGGCGCCGCCGGGGCCCGGGCGGCGGCCCTGCCGGCCCAGCTGCGCCAGCGGTGCGACAGCGTCGCCGCCGGGCTCTCCCGGGCCGGGCTGGCGGCGGAGCCCCTGCCCGACGGGGCCTGGTTCGCCACCCTGCAGCGGGCCAACCACGGGATCAGCGGCCGGGAGCCGGCGGCCTTCGCCAGCTGGCTGGCCCCGCAGCGGGTCCTGGTCCAGCCGGACCACCTCCTGGTCGACGGGCGGGCGGCGCGCACGTTCGCCGTCTGCGGCTACCCCCGCACGGCGGAGATGGGGTGGCTGGCCCCGCTCATCACCGGCTTCGGCCACCCCGCCCGCCTGGCCCAGCACATCACCCCGCTGCCCAAGGCGGTGGTGCTGAGCCGCCTCCGCCACAAGATCCGCGGCTTCGAGACCAGCGCCTGGGTCGACGCCCTGCGCGGCCGGCGCCCGGACCCCGCCACCACCACCGTGCTCTCCGACGCCGAGCGGCTGGAGTCCCAGGTCCTGCTGGACCAGGAGCGGCTCTTCCAGGTGGCGGTCCTGATCACGGTGTGGGCCGACGACCGGCGCACCCTGGACCTGCGCGGACAGGAGCTGCAGACGCTGGCCGCGGAGCTGGGCCTGCGGCTGGCCCCGCTGCGGCACCGGCAGGTGGACGGGTGGCGGGCCACCCTGCCCGTGGGCCTGGACCCGGTGGGCTGGACCCGGGAGCTGCCCACGTCGGTGGTGGCCACGATGCTGCCCTTCGTGCTCACCGGCCTGCGCTCCCAGGCCGGGTGCCTGCTGGGCAGCAACCGCCTCTCCCGCGGGCTGCTCTTCGTCGATCCCTTCGCGGCCACGGCCCCGAACTTCAACGCGGTGGTGGTCGGCACCTCCGGGGCCGGCAAGTCGTACACCGCCAAGCTGCTGCTGACCCGCAGCTGGCTCGACGGCGTCGAGGTGCGCTGCATCGACCCCGCCCAGGAGTACCGGGCCCTCACCGAGGCCGCGGGGGGCCAGTACGTGGAGCTGGGCGTCGACGGCGCGGCCCACCTCAACCTGCTGGAGCGCCCCCCGGAGACCGGCCCTCCCGACCCGGCGCGCCTGCGCCGGCACATCAGCCGGGTGCTGCCCATCCTGACCCTCCTGGTGGGACGCGACCGCACCGGCGCCGGCGGGGGCCGCACCCTCACCGAGGAGGAGCGCACCCAGCTCGACACCGCGCTGGGCCAGCTGTACGCCGCGTGGCCGGCGGCAACGTCCCCCCGCCTGCGCGACCTCGCCGCCTGGCTCGAGACCACCGGCGCTCCCCGGCTGGCCCGCCGCTTCCAGCGGCACCTCCACGGGGCCAGCGCCGGGCTCTTCGACGCGGCCTCCGACGTCACCCTGGCCCACGGCCTGGTCACGTTCGGCATCCGGGAGCTGAGCGGGGCCGGGGACGAGTTCCTCCCGGCGGTGATGGCCATGATCCTGGCCCGGCTGGAGGTCGAGCTCCTGACCGGCCCGCCCCGACGCCGGCTGCTGGTGCTGGACGAGGCCGAGGTCCTGCTGCGCGAGCCGGCCAGCGCGGCCGCGCTGGAGCACCTCAGCCGGCGGCTGCGCAAGCTCGGGACCGGCCTGCTCATCGTCTCCCAGGTGGTGGAGGACTTCCTCCAGTCCCCGGCCGGCAACGTCATCATCCGCAACAGTCACCTGAAGCTGCTGCTGCGCCAGGAGCCAGTGGCCCTGCCGGCCGTCGGCGCCGCCTTCGACCTCTCCCGGGGCGAGGTGGACCTGCTGCGCACGGCGCCCCCGGGCAGCGGGCTGGTCCTGGTGGGGGAGGAGCACGCCGCCTTCCACGGCCTGGCGGCACCCGGCCTGCACCGGCTGGCCACCACCGACGCCCTGGGCCCCGCCACCCCGCCGCCGTGACCCGGGGCGGGGTGGCGGCGGGACGGGGACGGCCGTGGCGGCTGGGGCTCTCCGCCCTCGGCGCCGGCCTGCTCCTGCTCCCCGGCGTGTCCGCGCGGGTCGGCGGCGCCGCCCGGGTGGTGCTGGGGCCCGGCGTGGCCCCGGCCCGGGGACCGGCCTGGTGGTTGATGCCCAGCCCCATGCCCCACGGCCTGCCGCTGCGCTGCCCGCACCTGCTGGTCTCGGCCCGGTTCCACGACCCGCGCTACCGGCGGCAGACCGGTCGGGTGCACGACGGCATCGACCTGGTCTGCCCCCGGGGCACGCCCGTGCGCGCCACCCTGGCCGGCACCGTGGTGCTCGCCGGCTGGCTCTGGCGCCTGGGGGACACGGTGTGGGTCCAGGCGGGGGCCACCCGGGTCCTCTACGGGCACCTGCTGCCCCGGCTGCCGGTGGTCGTGGGCCAGCCGGTCCGGCCCGGGACGCTCCTGGGCTGGGAGGGCGCCACCGGCCTCTGCAGCGGGCCCCACCTCCACTACCAGGTCGAGCGCCACGAGCCACTGGCGGTGGTGCCGCCCCCGAGCCACGACGGGGCGGACGCGGTCAACCCCCTGCCGACGCTCGGCCAGAGCCTCCCCTACGTCTACTGAGCTGCGCCTCGGCACGGTCGCGGCGGGGGCCGGCTGCCTGGCGCTCCTGGGCGCGGCCTTGCTGGGCGCGCTGGGGACGGTGGGACTGGAGCTGGCGTCCACGCCGCTCGGCGTCGCGGGCGGCCTGGCGGCGGCGCCGCTGGGCGCGGGCGGGTACATGCTGCCGCCCGGCGGCCACCTCGACGCCGGGCGCGCCCCCCTCCCGGGGTGGGCCATGCCCTGCGGGCCGGAGCCGGGCGCGCTGGCCCTGGACCCGAGCCGGTGCACGGGGCGCCCGGCCCCCTACCCCCTCAACTACCAGGGCTTCGCGACCGGCCAGTGCACCTGGTACGTCGCCACCAGGCGGCGGGTGACCTGGCGGACGCCCGGCGGCGCCCTCGGGGGCAACGCCGGGACCTGGTTGGCGAACGCGCGCGCGGCGGGCTACGCCGTGGGCCCGGCCCCGGCCCTGGGGGCGATCGCCGTCTTCGGCGACACCGGGCCCGGGCACGTGGCGTTCGTGGTGGGCGTCGCGCCCAGCGGCGCCTACACCGTCGCCGAGGCCAACTGGGACTACTACGGGCCGCGGGCCCCCTACGTCGACCTGCGCTGGATCCCGCCGGGCGGGACCGGGAGCACCCAGGAGCAACTCCTGGGCTTCATCTACGGCCCGACCCATCGGTGACGGCCGCCGCCCGGCGGCGGGGCCCGGAGCGGCGGCCGGTATCCTGGCAGGCTGTGGAAGCCCTCCCGGTGCCGCCGGCCAGCCCGGCGCCGCCGGAGCGTCGCACCCTGGCCCTGGTCAGCGCCTCCCACGCGGTGCAGCACATGTACTCGACCCTGCTGCCCCTCACCTACCCGGCGGTGGTGGTGGCGTTCCGGCTCAGCTTCCAGACGCTGGGGCTGGCGGTGGGCGTGGTGGGGCTGGTCGGGGGGCTGATGCAGGGCCTGGCCGGGCTGGTCTCGCGGTGGATCCAGCCCCGGTGGCTCCTGGGCGGCCAGAACATCCTCCTTGGGGTCTTCTCGGCCCTGGGCGGGCTGGCCCCCACCTACGTCGCCTACGCCTCCGCCCAGGGCGCGGCCGTGGCCGCGGCCAGCCAGCAGCACCCGGTGGGGGCGGCCGTGCTCTCCAAGCGCTACCCGACGCGGCGCGGCATGGCCCTCAGCACCCACGTCATCGCCGGCAACGTCGGTTCCCTGCTGGTGCCCCTCCCGGCGGCGGTGCTGCTCCTGCACCTGGGGTGGCGGGCCACCCTGCTGCTCTTCGCCATCCCCCTGGTCCTGATGGGGGTCGTCCTGGCCGTCGGGCTGCCGGCCAGCATCACCCTGCGCCGCCCGCAGCTGGTGCCCACGGCCACGCCGGGGGCCCCGGGCGCGGTCGTCGGCGGCCCGCGGTTCCTCGACCGGCGCACCGCGATCCTGGTGATCGGCGCGGGGATGGTGGCCGCCGGGGGGCGGGGGCTGGGCACGCTGGCGGTCTTCGTGCCGCTGTACCTGCGCGACGGGGCCCACCTGCCCATCCTGGCCGTCGGCGGCCTCTACAACCTGATGCTGCTCGCCGGGGCCATCGGGCCCCTGGTGGCCGGTCGGCTCTCGGACCGGGTCGGGCGGCGCCGGGTGCTGTGGGCGGCCTACGGGCTCTCCGCCTGCGTCGTCAGCGCCTACGGCTTCGCCGCCCACACCCCCCTGGCCCTGGTCCCGCTCACCGTCCTGGTCGGCGCCTTCGCCTACGCCGAGAGCCCGCTCCTGCAGGCGGCGCTCAGCGACGCCGTGGCCCCCGGGTCGCAGGCCACCGTCTTCGGGATCTTCTTCGCCTGCGCCTACGGGCTGGGCTCGCTCTGGGTGGTGGGCCTGGGTGCGATCATCAGCCATGTGGGCTTCGCACCGGCGTTCGTGGTGATGGGCGCCTCCTACGTCGGCGCCGGGCTGCTGCTGATCCCCACCCGCCCGCGGCCGCGGGCGGCGGCGGCGGCCTGAGGTGGATCCCACCGACGGCCCGGCCCCCGACAGCGCCCGCCAGCTGCGCCAGATGGCGCTCGCGGTCCGGGAGGCGAGGGGCGTGCTGCGCCGGGTCGACCGCCTCACCGCCGTGCTGGGCGCCATGGACGACACCGACGCCGAGGACGCCCTCACGGCGCTCCGTGACGCCGCCGAGCACCTGGTGAGCGTCCTGGGCTGGCGGCAGCAGGCCGAGCAGCGGCGGCTGCGCAGTCTCACCCGCCGGGGACGCTGACGTGGGCGGGGCCCCGGTCCCGGCCCCCGGGTGGTGGTCCTGGGGGCGGGCTTCGCCGGGCTGGCGGCGGCCCAGGGCCTGGCCGGGCTGGGCGTCGACGTCCTGCTCCTCGACCGCCACAACTACCACCTCTTCACCCCCCTCCTGTACCAGGTGGCCTCCGCCCTGCTCGACCCGTCCCAGATCGCGCACCCGGTGCGGGCCACGGTGCGGCGCCGGCGCAGCCTCCGGGTCCGGGTGGCCACGGTGCGGCGCGTCGACCTCGACCACCGGCTGGTGGAGACCGACCGCGGGCCGGTCGCCTACGACCACCTGGTGGTGGCCACCGGCTCCACCACCGACGACTTCGGCGTCGCCGGCGTGGACGCCCACGCCCAGCCGCTGAAGGAGCTCCCCGACGCGCTGGCGCTGCGCAACCACCTGCTGAGCCAGGTCGAGAGCGCCCAGTGGGAGACCGACGCCACCCGCCGCCGCACCCGGCTGACGGTGGCGGTCGTGGGCGGCGGCCCCACCGGCATCGAGTACGCCGGGGCCCTGGCCGAGCTCCTGCGGCTGGTGCTGGCCCGGGAGTTCGGCCACCTGGACCAGCGGGAGATGCGCGTGCTGCTGCTGGAGGCCGGGGACCATCTCCTGGGGGCGTTCGCCCCACCGCTGCAGCGGTACGCCGTCGACCAGCTCCGGCGCCGGGGGGTCGAGGTCCGCCTCGGCACCCGGGTCACGGCGGTCGAGGGCGGCCGGGTCCGCCTCCACGATGGCTCCGAGATCGAGGCCGGCACCGTGGTCTGGGTGGCGGGGGTGCGCGTCTCCCCACTCCCGGGGCTGACCGGCGCCGGGGACGCCGCGGGGGCGCGCGGGGCGGTGCCGGTGACGGCGACCCTGCAGCTGCCGGGCCGCCCCGAGGTCCTGGTCATCGGGGACGGCGCGGCGGTCGTGCAGGACGGGCGGCCGCTGCCGATGATCGCCCCGGTGGCGATCCAGGAGGGACGGCACGCGACCCGGGTGATCGCCGCCCAGCTGCGGGGGGAGGAGCCGCCGGCCTTCCGCTACACGGACAAGGGGATCATGGCCACCATCGGTCGCCACGACGCCGTGGTGGAGGTGGGACGATGGCGGCTGCGCGGCTTCCCGGCCTGGGTGACCTGGCTGCTGCTGCACCTGATGCTGATCATCAGCTTCCGCAACCGCCTGCTGGTGCTGATCAACTGGGCGGTGAACTACCTCTTCTACGACCGGCCCGTGCGCCTCATCGTCCGGGCCGGCCCGGATCGCGACCGGGAGGCGGTGGAGGGCCCCGGCCCCCGGGGATGAGGGCGGGTACCATCGGATGATGGGCCAGGGGGTGGCGCTGGTGGTGGTCGATGTCCAGGTCGGGTTCGAGGACCCGCGGTTCGGGCGCCGCGACAACCCGGCCTGCGAGGCCAACGTCCTGACCCTGCTCGACCGCTGGCGCGCCGGCCGCCGCCCGGTGGTGCTGGTCCAGCACGACTCCGCCGAGCCGAGCTCCCCGCTGCGGCCGGGGACGCCGGGCCACGCTCTCAAGCCGGGGATCGCGGGCCCCGCCGACCTCCACCTCCACAAGACGGTGCACTCCGCCTTCCACGGGGCCCCGGCGCTGCACCCGTGGCTGCAGGCGCGGGGCATCGAGCGGCTGGTGATCTGCGGCATCACCACCGACCACTGCTGCTCCACCACCGCCCGGGTGGCCTGCGACCTCGGCTACACGGTGGACTTCGTCCTCGACGCCACCCACACCTTCGACCGCCGCGGGGCCGACGGCACCGTGATCCCGGCCGAGACCGTGGCCCGGGTGGAGGCGGCGGTGCTGGGTGGTGAGTTCGCCACCCTGCGCGCCACCGCCGAGGTGCTGGCCGAGCTCGGCTGAGCGCCCCCCGGCCGCGTCGCACCGGCCCCGCCTCAGGGCTCGCCCTGGACCACCGACCCCCAGCAACCCGGCCCCACCTCCGGGTCCAGCGCCACCGCCAGCCGGGCCAGGCCCCGGGCGACCCGGGCCCGCGCCCCGCCGCCGCCGCGGTGGCAGCCCCCCGTGCGCCCGGCTGAGCGCCACAGCTCCTGGATGTGGGTCGCGACCAGCTCCGCCATCAGCTCTGGGTTCACCGCGCACCTCCCGACCGGGGACCGGTCGCCCGGTCCTGCCTGCTCACCGACGTAAGTCTTACATAGGTGACATCACCTGTAAAGAGTGTACGGTGGTGTCACGGCCCTCGGGAGTCTGCCCCGGGCGGCCTGCGGCTGGTGCGGGGGCTGGGCATCGGCCGGGCCCTCGGGACCGGCGACGGGGCACCGGTCCCGGCCGGCGCGCGGCGGTGGGGGCTGGCGGCCCATCACCGGGGCGGGCGCGCCGCCACGGGCCAACGGACCCGTGCCGGGCGCGGGGCCGGGAGCGGCCAACCTGTCATCCTCCCCTCAGCCCTCACGGAGATCCTCGCGTGCCCCCTGCTCCCGCCGCCGCCCCCGCGCCCATGACCGGGAGCGCGCGCCTGCTCGCGGCCGCCCACCGCCAGCCGGTGGACGCCACCCCGGTCTGGTTCATGCGCCAGGCCGGCCGCAGCCTGCCGGCCTACCGCCGGCTGCGGCAGCGTTACGACCTGCTGACCCTGGCCCGGACCCCCGAGCTGTGCACCGAGGTCACCCTCCTGCCGGTCGACGCCCTGGGGGTCGACGGGGCGGTGCTGTTCGCCGACATCATGCTGCCCCTGGAGGGCATGGGGGTGCCGTTCCGCATCGAGCCCGACGTCGGGCCGGTGATCCCGGACCCCCTGCGGCGGGCGGCCGACGTCGCCCGGCTGCGGGTGATGGAGGCCGAGGCGGCCACCCCCTACGTGTTCCAGGCCCTGCGCCTGCTCCGCCCGGCGCTGGGGGACCGGGCGGCGCTGATCGGCTTCGCCGGCTCCCCGTTCACCCTGGCCTGCTACCTGGTGGAGGGCCGGGCCACCCGTGACTACCCCAGGACCCGGGCCATGGTCCACGGCGCCCCCCGGGTCTTCGAGGCCCTCATGACCACCCTGACCGAGGTCGTGACCCGCTACCTGGTGGCCCAGGTCGACGCCGGGGCCCAGGTGGTGCAGCTGTTCGACAGCTGGGCGGGGGTGGTCAGCGCGGAGGTCTACGACCGGCAGGTCCGCCCCCACGTGGCCCGCATCTTCGCGGCCCTGCGCGGCCGGGCGCCCGCCATCTACTTCGCCACCGGGGCCGCCCACCTGCTGGGGTCGCTGGCGGCCACCGGCAGCCCGGGGCTGGGGCTCGACTGGCGGGTGCCCCTGGACGAGGCCTGGGACCGCATCGGCCCCGACCGCTTCCTCCAGGGCAACCTGGACCCCGCGGTCCTGCTGGCGCCCTGGCCGGTCACGGCCCACGCCACCCGGGAGGTGCTGCGCCGGGCCGGTGGGCGCCCCGGGCACATCTTCAACCTCGGGCACGGCGTCGACCCGGCGACGGACCCCGGCCGCCTGGCGGCCGTGGTCGACCTGGTCCGGCAGGTGACGGCCGCGGGCGGGGCCGGCGGCGAGCCCCTCAGCCCCGGGGCCCCTCCTCCGGCAGCCACTGCGAGAGGGCCGCGATGAGCTTGGGCGGGCGCCACAGGATCTTGGTCAGGACGTCGGTGGCCCCCGCGTCCCGCGCCGCCCGCACCACGCCGGGGGTGTCGTCGTTGCTGAGGAGCAGGATCGGGATGGAGGCGGTGGCCGCGTCCGCCCGCAGGGCCCGCAGGGCGTCGATGCCGGTGCCGTCCGGCAGGTGGTAGTCCATCAGGATCAGGTCGGGGCGCAGCTCGCGGGCGGCCCGGACCCCGCTGCGGCCGTCGCCCGCGATCGTCACCCGGTACCCGGCCGCCTCCAGGCCGATCCGGTAGAGCAGGGCGATGGCCGGCTCGTCCTCGCAGTAGAGGATGTGCCGGGTGGCGGCGGCGGGGGCCGGGGGACCGGGGGCCATGGGGAGATGGTAGGGGCTGGGCGGGCGTTCCACCCTTGACCGCGGACCCCTCTATCGCGTACGGTCCCCGGGACTTAACGCGGCATATGTGGGAGGACGTATGCTCGGGAAGCACTCGGGTCGGCGGGCGTCCCTCGCCGGACTGGCGTCGCTCCTCGGCCTGGTACTGACCCTTGCGGTCACGGCTCCGGTGGTCGCTCGCAGCAGCAACCCGGTGGGGACGGTGGCCGCCCGGAACCGGCAGCAGCTGATCCAGGTCCTCCGGCAGGACAGGGCCGGCCGGGCGCTGGCGGCCCAGGCCCGGGTGGTCCAGATCCTGAAGGGGATGGCCGCCAACCAGCGGCAGCTGCGCCGCCTCAACCGGATCCTGATCCGCGACACGGACGCGGCCACCCGCCTGCAGGCCCAGCTCACCGGGGACCGGGCCGCCTTGGCGGCCGTCATCCGCACCGCCTACGTCACGGCCAGCGGCGCGGCCACCCTCGGGACCGCCATCGCCTCCTCGACCCTGACCGCGTTCGTCAACGCCAGCAGCCTGCCCGCGGCCACCGCGGCCAACCTCACCAGTCTGGTGGTGGAGGTCCAGCGAGCCCGCAGCGGCATCCATCGGGCGCTCACCGGCCTCCGGGCGGCCGAGGAGCAGGGCGTCACCACCGAGTCGGCCCTCAACCGCCAGGCGCAGCAGCTCCTGGTCGCGGCCGCCAACCGGGACGCCGCCTTCCAGGCGGCGTCGGCCCAGGCCCGGCCGCTGCTCGCCGACCTGGCCAACCAGGGGGCGGTCGCTCCCTCGAGCGGCCCCTGCGGCAACCACTTCTACTACGGGCAGTGCACCTGGTACGTGGCCACCCGGCGCTGCATCCCCTGGTTCGGGAACGCCGACCAGTGGTGGGGCGCGGCCGCCGCCGCCGGCTACGCCGAGGGCCACACCCCGGTCGTGGGCGCGGTCGCGGTGTTCGGGGTCAACGCCTACAGCCCGATAGGGCACGTGGCCTACGTCCAGGCCGTGGGCAAGGGGCAGTTCGAGGTCGCGGAGATGAACTACTCCGCATGGGCCGTCGTCGACTACCGCTGGGTGTCGGACTCGTCCTCCAGCGTCGTGGGGTTCATCTACGGCCACCGCTGAGAGGGGACTCGGCGGTGACTGAGGGGTCGCGGCGACCGCTGCCGCTGATCGCCGGGCGCCTGCGCTGGATCGCGGCCGGCGTGTTCCTCCTCCTGGTCCTGCCGGCCATCGGGGTGCTCACGGTGGGCACGGCCGAGGCGGCTCCGCTGCCCCAGGGGGCCAAGGGGCTGGCCCACCTGGCCGCCGCCGCCCGCAACCTGGTGCCGGTGGCCGACTTCCAGGTGACCCTGCCGCCCGCCAAGACCCACACCCGGGGGGCGGCGCGCAAGGCCCAGATCCTGGCGTCCAGCGCCAGCCCCAGCACGGTCGCGGTGCTGCCCCTGCCGGCGCCGCCCGCCGGATCCATCCGGGCCATCATCTTCGCGGCCGCCAAGCGCTACGGCGTGGCCTACTCCTGGCTGCTGAGCACCGCCGAGTGCGAGTCGGGCCTGAACCCCAACGCGGTCAACACCTCCTCGGGGGCCACCGGCCTCTTCCAGTTCATGCCCGCCACCTTCTACGGCCACGGGGGCACCGACATCTGGAGCGCCTACCAGCAGGCCAACATCGCGGCCCAGATGTTCGCGGCCGGGGAGTCCAATCAGTGGGTGTGTGCCTGAGCGCGGCCCCCTGGCTGCCTTCAGCCGCCTGCTGCTGAGTGAGCGCTGGCGGCGCAGCCTCCTGCGCCAGGAGGCCCGAGGGATGGTGCTGCTGCTGGGGCGGCTGTTCGGGACCCCGCCCCCGCCGGCCGAGCCGGTGCCTCCGCCCGTCGTCACCCCCGATGTCCGTCCGGGCCGGGGTCCCGGCCCGGTGGGGGCGGCGGTGAGCGGGCCCGACCCGGGGACCGGGGCCGAGCGCTGGCTGGCCGCGCTGGAGCGCCTGGTCCGGGAGGAGTCCCCCAGCGACGACCCGCAGGCGGTCGCGCGCTGCTGCGGCCTGGTGGCCGAGCTGCTGGCGGCCGAGGTGCCGGGCGGCGTGACCGAGATCCTGCCCGGCGCCGCCGGGCGCGGGCCCCACCTGCGCTGGCGTCGCGGCAGCGGCGGCCCGGCGGTGCTCCTCCTGGGGCACCTCGACACGGTCTGGGGGCACGGGGCCTTCCAGCCCCTCTTCGAGCGGCGCGAGGGGCGGGTCAGCGGCCCCGGGGTCTTCGACATGAAGGGGGGGGTGGTCATCGCCCTCGGGGCCCTGGCCGCCCGGCACGCCGCCGGCTGGCCCAGCGGCCGGGTGACCCTGCTGCTCACCAGCGACGAGGAGGTGGGCAGCGAGACCTCGCGGGCCCTGATCGAGGCCGAGGCCCGGGCCCATCAGGCGGTGCTGGTGCTGGAGCCGGCCCTGGGCTCGTCGGTCAAGGTCGGCCGCAAGGGGGTCGGGGAGTTCCGGCTGACCGTGACCGGCCGGGCGGCCCACGCCGGACTGGAGCCGGAGCGGGGAGTCAACGCGGTGGAGGAGGTCGCCGCGCAGATCCCCCGGATCTCGGCCCTGGCCGACCCGGCCAGCGGGACCACGGTGACACCGGCGGTGCTCCAGGCCGGCACCCGGACCAACGTGGTCCCGGCCCAGGCGACGCTGGACATCGACGTCAGGGTCCGCACCACGGCCGAGGCCGAGCGGGTGACGGCGGGACTGGCGGCGCTGGCCCCGGTCAACGCCCGGGCCGGCCTCACCGTCACCGGCGGGCTCAACCGCCCGCCCATGGAGGCGGAGCAGGCGGCTCCGCTGTTCGCCGTGGCGGCCGCGGTGGCCGCGGGGCTGGGCGGCCCGCCGCTGACCGGGGTGGAGGTTGGCGGGGGCAGCGACGGCAACTTCACCGCCGCCCTGGGCATCCCCACGCTCGACGGCCTGGGCGCGGTCGGGGGCAACGCCCACGCCGACGGGGAGTGGCTGGACGCCACCCGCCTGCCGGAGCGCATCGCCCTGCTGGGCGGCTGCCTGGACCAGCTCCTCGACCCGGGCGCCTGACCCGCTCAGCCGCCGCGGCCGGGCGCCGGGCCCGGGGCCCGGCGGCGATGCCACCGCAGCGCCACGGCGTCGCCGGCATCGCCGCGCCCCGTCCGGGCCGCCAGCTCCAAGAGCGCCCCGGGGAGGAGACGGGCGCAGAGCGCCATGGTCTGGGGGAAGTGCCGGCGCAGCGCCGGCACCGCCACCTCCACGGTGAGGTGCTCCGGGAAGGCCTCGACCGGGGTGGCGGCGGCGTAGGCCGAGGGCAGGGGGTCGAGGCGCCCCAGGGCCCGGCGCACGTCGGCCGCCCGGTAGCTGCTGCCGGCGGCGGCCAGGCGCCGGTCCACCAGCCGGTCGACGGCCGCCCGCGGCAGCGGGGCGTCCAGCGCCAGCTGGCGCCAGGCGCGCCCCTCCTCGTCCGGGCCGTCGACCAGGGCGGCGGCCCGGTAGCGACGCACCGCGTCGGTGAAGGCCGCCGCCGCCCGCTGGTCCCCGGGGTCGAGGAGGGTCCCGCCGCCCGGGGGCTGGTTCAGCGTCCGGCCCACCACGTCGCTGGCGAAGAGCCCCAGGGTCCATCCCGACCGGAGCCGGGGGGCGTAGCGGGGGGTGCCGGCCACGGCGCTCTCGAAGGCGGCCAGGGAGACCGCGGTCACCCGGTCGCCCGCGGCCAGCGCCGGCGCCGCGCGCCGCAGCCGCCTGGCGAAGAGGGCGCTGACGGCCGCGGGCCCGCCGCCCGGCCCCAGCATGGCCGCCACCCACTCGTGCAGGTACGGGCTGGTCAGGGGGTCGGGCAGGTGGGTGGCCGCCAGGTAGGGGAGCCAGGCCCGGCGGATGGGCATGGCGGAGCTGGCGGTCAGCCCGTGCCCGTAGAGTTCGTGGACCAGGGTGTGGCAGGCGGCGGTGATCCCCAGGATGGGCCCGATGCGGCCACCCCACAGGTCCAGGGCAAAGCTGGCGTCGTTGCTGTGGGGCACGTAGGTGCCGAGCACGCAGCCCGCGCCCGCCAGGCGGGTCCCCAGGGTGATGCGACGCACCAGGGGCGAGGCCACCACCGCCAGGACCGGGGGCGGCAGGCCCTCCAGCTCGGCCAGGAACCCCTGCACCAGCCGGGCCGTCTCGGCCGGCGCCGGCGCCGGCCCGGCCAGGTCCAGGACCAGCTCCACCCGGTAGCGGTCCCGGAGCCGCCGGCGCGCCCGCTCCAGCGTCGCGGACAGGCCGCAGGGGGCCGGGGAGGGGGTTTGCCCCAGGCGGGCCTCGCGCACCGCCGCCATCACCGCCATCGGCTCCCCCCCGCGCTCCCGCCCGGCGGCCCTGCGGCCGGCACCCGTCCAGACCTCGGTCCGGCGGCCACGGCCGCGGGGGCCGCCGGGGGCGAGGGCCCCCCGGGGGCGCCCGGGACCGGCGATGATGGCAAGGTGCTCGACCCCACTCCCGCCCCCGCGCGGCGCATCGCCTACCAGGGGGAGCCAGGCGCCTACTCCGAGGAGATGGTCACGCGGGTGGACCCCGCGGCGGTGGCCGTGCCCGAGGCCACCTTCGCCCAGGTGGTGGCGGCACTCGTCGCCGGCCGGGTCGACCTGGCCGTGCTCCCCATCGAGAACTCGCTGGCGGGGGTGGTCCAGGAGGTCTCGGACCAGCTGTCCGAACACCCGGTGCACATCGTCGCCGAGCACCTCCTGCCCGTCCGCCACTGCCTGCTGGGCTTTCCGGGCCCGGCGGTGGTGCGGGTGCGCTCCCACCCCCAGGCGCTCGGCCAGTGCCGCCACTACCTGTCCCGCATCGGCGCGGTCCCGGTCCCCGCGCCCGACACCGCGGGCGCGGCGCGCCAGCTGGCCGAGGACCGGGAGCCCGGGACCGCCGTCATCGCCAGCGCCGCCGCCGCCGGCCGCTACGGCCTGACCATCCTGGCCGAGGGCATCCAGGACCGGGACGACAACACCACCCGGTTCGTCAGCGTGGAGCGGGGCCCGGCGGCACTGCCCGGCGACGCCGGGATCCAGCGGGGCAAGGTCTCGATCACCCTGGAGACCGCCCACCAGCCCGGGGGGCTCCACATCGCCCTGGGCGCGTTCGCCCGGCGGGCCCTGAACCTCACCCGGCTCGACGCCCGGCCGATCCCGGACCGGCCGTGGGAGTATCGCTTCTACCTGGACTTCGAGTACACCGACCCGGAGACGGCCACCAGCGCCCTGGCCGAGCTGGGGGGGAGCGCCCGCGCGGTCCGGGTCCTCGGCACCTATCCCGGCGCCGCATGAGCCCCGGCCGGCCCGTCCACCCCGCCTGTGACCGGCGATGGCCCGCCTGACCCGGCTGGTGGTCGTCGGCGACGACGGCCTCGCCGACCGCTGCCGGGCCATGGTGCCGGAGTTCGAGGTCATCGGCCCTGCCGAGTCGCCCGACCTCGCCGACCCGGTCGGAGCGGTGGGCGCCGTCCGGACCATGCTCGGCGCCGGCGGCGCTCCGCTGGCGGTCCTGTGCCCGGCCATCCCGGGCTTCACGGCCCTCACCCAGGTGGACGGCCTGCCCCCGGAGCGCTGCCTGGTCCTGGCCGAGGGCGGTGTCTGGCCGGCCCCCAGCGTGCGCAGCTTCGCCGACGCGCTGCAGATGACCTTCCTGCCCGCGCTGGAAGCCCTCCCGAAGGCGCTCGGCCCCGGTCGCCCGCGCCGGGGCTGGGAGACGGCGGCCCCGACCCGCAGCCCCTCCCCCGACGCGCCCGCGCGCCCCGACCCCGGGCCGGTGCACCTGCCACCGGCCCCCCTGCCCCGGCCGGAGCTGGGCGCCGCCCGCGGGTCGCCGGGGGAGACGGTCGAAGCGGCCCGGCCCCCGGCCCCCCCGGCCTACCGGCCCACCGACATCCTGCGCCCGCTGCGGCCCGGCCCGGGCTGACCCGTGCCCTTCCACCGGCGCCGACCCCCGCGAGACGACCTGGCCCACCTGCGCGCCGAGGTCGCCCGCATCCTGGAGACGGTCGACGCGGCCACCACCAGCCGCGACCCGCAGCACCTGGCCCAGGCCCTCGCCGGTGACGCCCTGGCCGAGATCCACGCCCGCCTCGAGGCCTACCTGACGGCCGGCATCCGGGTCCACCCGTTCCGCGAGGACTTCCAGGTGGTCTCCGGGGAGCACCTGGACGGTGACCGGGTGCGGGTCAGGCTGCGCTACCGCGACCGGACCCGCTTCCTCCCCGACCAGGGGCCGGCGGTCACCGCCGACGAGCCGGTCGAGCTGCTGCTGGTGCTGGACACCGCCCTGGACCCGTGGCGGGCGGTGACGGTGGGGCAGACGGAGGCCGGCCCAGGGCCGTCCTGAAGCGCCGTGTTAGGCTGGGGATCGAGCGCCCATCCCCCACCGTCGAGGACCTGATGCCTTCCGAGAAGTCGCGCGGCGGCCCGCCGCGCCCGGCCGCCACCCCACCGCCCCCCAGGGCGCAGGGCG
>JAKABB010000060.1 GCA_021802045.1 bacterium | reverse complement strand
GAGCGGTCCCGGCAGGCGGCCGGCGGCCCCCAACCCGCTCGGGGGTGCGGCCCGGCCGGTTGGCCGGACGGCCGCGGTTTGGTGCGGGTGCCCGCCTGCGCGGGCGCAGCCCTGCGGGTCGGTGCGGGCAGCCGTCTCCGGCCGGCCCCGTCGGAGGGGCGTGCCGGCGGGGCCGCCGTCTCCATGCTATCAAAGTAAGACATCTGCTATCATGCATGTCGTGAAGCAGATCATCACCCGGGTCGACGACGAGGTTGCCGAGGCGCTCAAGTGTCAGGCACGGCGCTCGGGAGAGTCGGTCAATTCGTACATGAACCGCCTTCTCCGGGTGGCGGTGGGGGACCTCAGCTCCCCGCGCCAGCTGTGGAAGGCGGCAGCGGTGGCCGATGGCCGTCTCCTGGAACGTGGCCGCCCCCCCGGACGGACCCGGCCGCCGAGGGGCCTGGCGTTCACGACGACGGTCAGCACGCCCGCCGGCTATGCCAGCCGGGTGGTGAGCGAGGGGCGGGACGAGGGGTGATCATCTTCGCGGACACCAGCGCGCTCGGCAGCGCATACCTCGGTGACGAGGCCGACGCCCGGTGGATCGCAGACACGGTCTTCGATGGTCCCGACCCCGTGGTCGTCTGCGAGTTGGCCGACGTCGAGATCGCGAGCCTGCTGAGACGCGCCCATCGGGACGGTCGCGTCGACGATCCGGGGGTTGCGGAGCGCCTGGCGGCCTACCAGGGCCACACGGCGGCGACGGGCCCGATCGCGGTGGTGCCCCTCACCCACGCCACGCTCGTCCGCGCTCGGCATTTGGTCCTCGAGACGACGGTGCGAACGCTGGACGCCTTGCATCTGGCGGCGGCCCAGATCCTCGCGGAGTCCAGTGAGGACGAGGTCACCATCCTCACCCGCGACGCTCTCCAGGCCACTGCTGCCAGGGCACTCGGCTTCAGCCTGTACCCCGCGCCTGCCGGCAGGGCCTGAGCCGGTCCGTGAGAGCCCGTCATGGTCAGCGGGCTGCCCACGGTCCAGGGCCGGGAGGCGGCGCGAGCCACCGCATCATCGGGCCGACCAGGACTCGCTTCCCCGTCGCGTCGGGGTGCGCCAGGGTGGGCTCGTAGCCCCGGACGAGACGCCGGCAGCGCGCCATCCGGGCAAGGGGGCGCGGCGCCGGCCGGCGCCCCGGGATCATCGCCAAGCCCTCTGGCCCAGGGCGTGCGTGCGCGGGCGAGCGTGACCCGCCGGGCTCGGGCCGCGCGCGCGACGAGCTGACCCGCGTACCTGGGGATGGTGGCGGAAGCGCGGACCGCACAGGGAAAGGTGGCCGGCCGGGTGACCCCGCTGGCCGTGGACGCCCGCCAGCTCCCGTTCGAAGACGGCAGCTTCGATGCCGTGGTTGCCCACCACATGCTCCACCACGTCCCCGACCGTCTCGCCGCCCTGTCCGAGTTCCACCGGGTCCTGGCGCCGCGGGGCCTGCTCCTGGCGGCCACCAACGGCCCGGCCCATCTGCACGAGCTACGGGAGCTGCTTCGGTCCTGCGGCGCGGCCGACCGAGAGGTGCCGGACTCGGAGTTCGACCTGGAGACGGGAACCCGGCAGCTCGCCCCCTGGTTCACACGGGTCAGCGCTGGCCGCCAGGCGGGCGGGCTGGCGGTCACCGACCCGGAGGCGGCCTGCGACCACCTGCGCTCCCTGCCGGGCCGACGGCTCACCCGGGGCCAGGAGGAGCGGGTCAGACGATCGGTGGCCGATGCCATCGCCAGGCACGGTTGCTGGTGGGTGACCGCCGACGGGGGCGTCTTCCGCGGGCGGCGGCGGGCCCGGGCGCTGGTCCCGGGCGGCGGATGACCACCCCCAGGTGGGCTCGCGCCCCTGCAACCCCGGGACGAGCCGAGCGCCCTTCGGCGCGTTCACCCTCCTCCACCTGCCCGGACCCCTCTTGACGCCAGAACTCCCGCTGCTATCCTCACGCCACCGGTGCAGGGGAGGGCCCGCGTGGGCCGCCGGGGGAGGAGTGCCACCCATGACCACGTCCATCGCCCAGACCGTGCATGCGGACGGGCGCGTCGAGCTGACCGACGCTCAGCACACGGCGATCGCCGAGAGCCCCCTGTACAACGGCGACCTGGCCCCGGTCCCGGTGGCCAAGCGCACCTGGAACACCTACAACTACGCCGCGCTCTGGATCGGGATGGCCCACTGCATCCCCACCTACCTGCTGGCCTCCGGCTTCATCGCCCTCGGCATGGCCTGGTGGCAGGCGGTGGGCCTGGTGGCCATCGGCAACATCATCGTGCTGGGGCCCATGCTCCTCAACTCCCACGCCGGCACCAAGTACGGCATCCCCTTCCCGGTCCTGGCCCGGGCGGCCTACGGGGTACGGGGCTCCAACCTGCCCGCCATCACCCGCGCCCTGGTGGCCTGCGGCTGGTTCGGGATCCAGAGCTGGATCGGCGGCACCGCGGTGCAGCTCCTGCTGACCACCATCTGGAGCGGATGGGGCAAGGTGGGGATGCTGGGGGGCTTCCCCGCCACCGAGTGGATCAGCTTCCTGCTCTTCTGGGGCCTGCAGATGTTCCTCATCCTGCGGGGCATGAACGCCATCCGCATCTTCGAGAACTGGGCCGCCCCGGTGGTGCTGCTGGGCGCCCTGGCCCTCTTGGGCTGGGCCCTGCACACCGCCGGCGGGCTGGGACCGATCCTGAAGGCCCCGGGGAAGTCCCTGCCCTTCGCCGTCTACGCCACCGGCGTCATGTCGATGATCGGGTACTGGTCCACCCTCTCCCTCAACATGCCCGACTTCACCCGCTTCAGCCGCTCCCAGCGGGCCCAGATCATCGGCCAGTCCACCGCCCTGCCGGCGACCATGACCATCTTCGCCCTGATCGGGGTCATGATCACCTCGGCCACGGTGGTCATCTTCGGCAGCGCCGTCTGGGACCCGATCGCCCTGGTCAGCCGCGCGGTCGCGCCCAGCAGCCTGGGCGTCCGCCTGGTGGTGCTGGTCATCGCCGCCCTGATGGCGATCATCGCCACCATCTCGGTCAACGTCGCCGCCAACACGGTGTCGCCGGCCAACGACTTCAGCAACGCCGTGCCCCGCTTCATCAACTTCCGCCGCGGGGCCCTGCTCACCGGAGTGCTCGGGATCGTGCTCCAGCCCTGGCGTCTCCTGGCCGACCCCCACGCCTACATCTTCACCTGGCTGGGCGGGGTCAGCTCGGCCCTGGGCACCATCGCCGCCGTCCTCATCGCCGACTACTGGATCTACCGGCGGCGCCAGCTGCGGCTGGGGGACCTCTACCGCGCCGACGCCGGCGGGGCCTACTACTACGAGGGAGGCGTCAACTGGGCGGCGGTCACGGCCACCCTGATCGGGTTCGTGGTGGCGTTCACCGGGTTCATCCTCAACCTCGGCTGGGGGATCGACATCGGCGTCCTGACCCAGCTCTCGAACTACGGATTCTTCACCGGCGGCCTGACGGCGGCGGTCCTCTACCTGGCCTTCATGGGCGGCCGGGAGCAGAGGGAACCACGGCAGCAGCCGCTGGCGCAGCCCCAGGAGTGACCGCCGGGCCGCGCGGCCGCAGCGGGCCGGCGGCGGCCACGCGGCCCTGAGCCCAGGCCGCTCCCGGCATGGCCCTGGCCCTGCTGCGCGTTCCTGTCGGTGCGCTGCTCACGGCCGCCGGAGCCGTCCTCTTCGTGTGGGCCCAGGCCGCCCGTGCCCGCGTCGGGGGGGCGCCCGCGGGCACGCTCCTGACCACCGGGCCCTACGGGCTGTGCCGGCACCCCCTGCTCCTGGGAGCCCTGGCGTTGCTCGCCGGCCTCGGCCTGCTGCGGCAGGTGGGGGACGGGACGGCGGCGGTGCTCGCCGGCCTGGGCTTGGCGGCAGTCGGTCTGTCCCTGCTCGAGGAACGCCACCTCCTGCGGCAGCACGGCGACGCCTACCGGCGGTACCGGGCCAGGGTCCCGTTCCTCGTCCCGCGGCCGCGTCCCCGACGCTAGGGCGAGGCGGGCGGGCACGGCCCCCGAGTGGACTCAGGCGACGGGGACTCGCGACGAGCGGGCCGCCCGCCGGGTCGCTCTCGCAGGACCACGGGGGCACGAGCGAAGGGAGCGGAAATGCTGGAGAGGAGGCCAACGCCCGGGTGGCCGCGCGCCGAGGGCGCCGCGCCGCAGCCGGCGCTGGCGAGGGGCACTGCGGCACCGGTGACCACCGACAGTGGCGCCATCGCCTCCACCGCGGCGATCGCCAAGCGGACTTCGGTGCTGCCCCGCGATGCCCGTTCGGTCCAGCGCCGGCGGGACACCCCGGGGGCCGCCGCGCTGGCCCTGGAGCACCCCAGCCTCCCGGCGCAGGGCCGCCCTCCAAGACCTCGTCCCCCAAGGCCGACCGGGGGACCCCCGGCCCTTCCGGCTGGCCGACCCGGGGGCTGGTGCCCGCCCGCCGACAGGCGCAGGAGTGTCCTCGTGGTGCGCCTTGGGGTGCTCAGGGGATCCCGCGCTCTGCGTGCGGACGCGGGGTTAATCCCTTCTTCGATGCAGCCCGGCTCCGAGTGGGAGCCTCCGTCCGTCGTCGTTTACACCAAGGGTGGGACAGGACCCCTCGGGGAGAGCCTCACCCCCACCACCTCATCGGTGATGCGTCGCAGGTCGCCGGTCTCCAGGAGACCGCGCTTGGCCAGCGACGCCTGCTTCACCCGGGTCAGGATCTCCTGGAGTTGCTCCGGCGTCGCCGGGACGCCGATCCGGTCCATCGCCTCGGCCACCGAGTCGATGCCGCTCCCCTTGCCGAGCACGAGCCGAGGACCGGTCTGGCCGACCAGCTCCGGCACGTAGGGGAACGCCTCAGTGAGGTCAACGGCCCGCACGTTCCGCACCCAGCTCGCGATGATGCCGGACTCCACGTCGAACAGGCGCGTCCCGGTGACCGGGCGGTTGCTCGGCTGGGCGACCCCGGCGAGCTCCATGACCAGCCTCGAGAGAGGGGTGAGGGCCTCCGTCCGGATCCCAAGGTCCCGGTCGTAGAGCGTTCGCAGGGCGAGCACGGTCTCCTCCAGCGGTGCGTTCCCTGCCCGCTCCCCAAGCCCCCCGACCGTCACCTGGATGACGCTCGCCCCGGCCGCGGCGGCCATGAGGCTGTTCGCCACGCCCATCCCGAAGTCCATGTGGAAGTGCGTCTCCAGCGGGACATTCAGCCGGGCACGACTCTCCCGGACGAACCGTTCCACCGCATGCGGGGTCAGCACCCCGAAGGTGTCCACCAGACCCAGCGCGTCGATATGTCCCTCCCGCGCCACGCGCTCGACCAGGTCGAGGTAGTCGCCGATCGCTGCCCGGGTCGCATCGATCGGGAAGAACGACACCAGCAGGCCCTGCTCGTGCGCATAGCGGGTGGCCTCGATCGAGAGCTCCTGGGCCCGCTCCAGGGTCCAGCGGTAGCCCAGTTCGATGAGGTGGCGGCTCGAGGGGATTTCCATGACCACCCCCTGGACGCCACAGTCGACCGCCCGCTTCACGTCCTCCACCATGCATCGTGAGAAGGCATAGATCCTCGCCGGCAGGCCACGCGCAACGATCGCCCGGACCGCCCGCTCGTCCTCGCGCGAGACGGCGGGGAGGCCGGCCTCAATCCGGTGGACCCCCGCCTCGGCCAGGGCATCGGCGATCCGGATCTTGTCGTCCACGGAGAACTCCACCCCGGCCTGCTGCTCTCCGTCCCGCAGGGTGACGTCGTGGATCTCGATCCGGGCCGGGAACTGCATGCCCCGGACGACCTCCTCGTCGTGGTTCCAGGGGCTCGTGAACCAGCGGTCAGTGTGCCAGGGCGTCGGTGCCGGTCGGGACATGGTGACCTCCCACGGCAGAGCGGGCGGGCCCAGGGGCGCCGCCCACTCTGCCCTGTCTGTTCCCGGGGCCGGGCCGGGAAGGCTCAGTCGTAGACTCTCTCCCTCCTCAGTTCCTCCAGCACCTCGTAGTCATGGCCGAAGACCAGGCGAGCATCAGTCCGTTCCGCGATGGTGTGGGTGAGCTTGAAGCCCCGCCACCACTGGTGCTGGTCCCGGCCCAGCCACCCCTGGGGCCGCCCTTCCTCGTAGTTCTCGCGAAGTGGCATCAGGTCGCTGGTGAACAGGAACGTGCCGGCGTTCGGTAGGTCTGCCCTCATCATCAGCAGGCCGGGCGTGTGCCCCTGGGCCCGGTACAAGGTGATGCCGTCCCACAGTTCGGTCTGCTCCTCCTGGATGGCCTTCCAGTTGAAACTCGTATCCACATAGTGGCCCACGTACGGCCCCAGGTCCTCGCCGGTGGCCACGGCGTAGAAGGCATTCTTCAGTTCGTCTTCGTGGACGTAGATCGGGACGTCGTTGCCGCGGAAGAACTCCAGCCCGCCCGCGTGGTCGAGGTGCATGTGCCCGATGACCACGGCCTTGATATCCGCGAGGTCGAATCCGGCGGCATGCACGGCCTCGTCCAGGCGATTGGCCGTCTCGTAGTGCGTCACCGCGAAGGCCTCGAACACCGGCGGAGGCCACTGCTCCCTGGCGTTCGGGGCAGCGCCGGTCTCATATAGGATCAGGCCCGCCTTGGGGTGCTCGATGAGGGCCCCAATCATGCTGATCTTCCGCCGCGGAGATGTCGGGGTCGGCGCTGAGAGCGTGCTGACCCCCGCCGCCTGAACGAACCAGCCGACGTCAACCTCCATGTTGCCGTAGTCGAGAAGGTGCAGCCTCATCCGATCACTCTCCTTACCTCTGGTTCTGCCGCTGGCCGGTCGCTCAACCGTTCCATCCCTCCAGGAACCGCAGCAGCTCGGCGTTCACCGCCGCCGGTTGCTCCTCGTGCGGCAGGTGCCCGCAGTGGGGGATGGCCACTCCGCGGACCTCACGGGCCATCCCCTTCCACACCTCAAGCACGTCGAACATGCCGCCAACGAGCTCGAAGTCCGCGCCCCACAGGGCGAGCGTGGGGCAGGAGATCGGCTCGTCCGCGTCCACCATGTCCTGAGCTAGGTCCTCGCCGCCGGCACGGTAGTCGTTGCACGCGCCACGTACCGCCCCTGGCTGCGCGTAGGCCTTCACGTAGACCGCGATCTCTTGGTCGGAGAGCATCTGCGGGTTGTAGCTCCAATTCGAGAAGAAGTGCCTCAGCCAGATCTCCTCTCGCCCCGCGATCAGTGCCTCGGGAAGGTCGGGAACCTGGTTGAAGTAGAAGAACCAGTACTTCTTGGCCAGAGCGGCGTCGGTCGACTGAAACACGACCCGGGTCGGGATGTTGTCCATCGTCACCAGGCGGTCGATGGCGTCGCGGTGATCCTTCGCGAACCGGGTACCCACCCGAGCCCCCCGGTCGTGTCCGACGAGCGCAATCCTGGAGAAGCCGAGGTGGCGCATGAGCTCCAGGACGTCGGTGGCCATGGTGCGCTTGTCGTAGCCGGCGACCGGCTTGTCGGTGTCTCCGTAGCCTCGCAGGTCGGGGGCGACCACCGTGTACCGCTCCGCGAGCACCGGGATCTGCTTGCGCCACGCGAACCAGGTCTCTGGGAACCCATGGAGCAGCACCACCGGGGGCCCTGATCCGGCCCTGACGTAGTGGATCCGGATGGCGTTGACCGTCGCCGTGTGGTGGGTCACACCCGTCAGGTCGGCCGGCATCCGCTCACCTCCTCTCTGTGGGCACGGCCGCCGGGTGGTCCGGGGGCCGCCCCGTCCGGGCCTGCAGGATCTGCGTTGCGGCCTGGCGTTGAGACTCACCAATGGCCACCTCGGAGCAGTGAACGACGTGGGACGTAAGCAGGGGGTCCGGCACCCCCTCGAACAGGCCGGCGTGCGGAGGCTCTTCCGGGAACACGTCGACTCCGGCGCCGCGGATCGTCCCCGTTGGTAGCACCGTGAGGTCCTCCAGCCTCCCTCGGGACCCCCGCGAGGTGTTGACGGGGATCGCATCGCCGCATGTGGGAGCGGGCTGTTCGGCCCCGATCGGCCCCGCGGTCTGCTGGATCAGCGGGCCGTGCCGCGGGGCCGCGTCCGCACGGCCAAGAAGCTCCTCGAACGCGACGAGGTCCACTCCGAGGGCGCCGACCGGGTCGACGCAGGGGTCGTGGACGCGCAACCTCACGCCGAGCGGGCGAGGCATCTCGGCCAGGCGCCTCGCGATCCGTCCGTGACCGCCGAGTCCCACCATGGTTCCGCCCAGGCGCTGCAGGGGGCGTGGGGACTGCACCCCCCATGCACCGGCGTCAACCAGGCTGTCCACTAGGGGGAGGCGGCCCAGGAGAGCGCGGAGGAGGGCCAGGGCGTGACCCGCGACCTCCTCCTCGCAGTAGTCCGGGACGGTCGCGACCACGGCTCCGGCGGCCTGGGCGACCGCCTCGCCATCCAAGGGGAGGGGCATGTTGAGCAGAGCGTCGGCGTCTGCCGCCTGCGCGAGCACGGCATCCCGGTCTCCTGAGGTACCCGTCCGGGTGGCTCCGATCCCGGCACGGACGCCGCGCTCAACCTCGATGTCCGGGAAAACCTGGTCTGTGCCGTAAACCTGGCGGCGGGAAGCCACGAGCCCCCCCTCTTCTGAGCGGAACCCCTGAGCCCTGACATCATGCATCATATATAATCTTGATGTCAAGGCTGACTTGCCGCCTTTCCGGGGACGTTGAAGTAGGGACTGGTCAGGACTCGATGGATCTGCGCCAGCGCCGGTGGCCCGTTCCTTGCTGTCCCGGTCGCGAGGCGGTCGGCCCCGTAAGCCGAGCAGGACCGCGAGCCCCGGGTCTGGCGGTCGTGCCCCGGCGACCAGGCACTCCGCTGCGTCCACCCCGTGCTTGGCCGCCATGGCGATCACGCTGGTGATGGCACCGTGAGTGCGAGCGACCCGCCCGGCCCGGTTACCACCCCAGGTCTTGCGGTTCACCACGCAGGGCGGCACGGCCTGCGCTCCCCTGACCTTGGTCCCGCCGCTGCCCTCGACGCGACGAGAGCCGCGCGAGTGCGGGGCCGCACTGGCAAGATGGCCCAGCCGGCGGCGGATGGCCTCCTTACCATGGGGAGAGCCGCACGGCTCGACCAGTCGGTCGCCGACCTCGTCGGCGACGTGTTGGGGTGGCGCCCTTGGACCCGACCCTTGCACTCCCGGCAGTGCCAGACGGCATCATGAACTTGGGTGTGACCGGCCGGGGCTCGGACCGGTCGGCCTGCCACCACTACCCCGCCTCCTCGCCCTGGTCGTCCACCCGGCCCCCGCGGTGCGGACGGGCCTCGGGCAGGGGGCCCCTCCAGCTCCCGATCCTGCGGGCCGCGCGGGGCCAGCCGGCACCCGTTGCGGCCGTGGGCTTCCCCCGCCTTGCGTCCCGGTCGAGCCTGGGTGGGTATTCGGGTCACCCTTGGGGAACGGGCCCCCTTGGCGCTTGGAGCGCCGACGGTACTCCTCGAGGCGCGTCTCTGGCTCGGCGATGCGCCGGTGCCGGTCGATGAGCGGCCGGTCCCTGACCGCGAGCTCCGCCACCCTCGCTGCCAGGGTGTCCGCTGCTCCACACGCCACCGTACGAGCCGATCGCTCGGCTCCGCGTGGGCCCGGCGTGGCGCGCCAGAGCGCCCGGATCGTGGATTTCCGCCTGGCGACCCCGTCACAGCCGATCAGAAGGCGGCAAACAAGTACCGCGTCACACCAAGCATGTCGGGATTGCCGGCCCATGCGGGTCAGGTGAGGGACAGATGCATCGGCCGACTCCTGCCGCAGACCTCGGGCTCCGGACGGCCCACCAGTTCGTGAAGGACTCCCTCCGGCGCGCCGTCCTGCGAGGGGCGCTGGCCGGTGGCGCCAGGCTGATCCAGGCTGACATCGCCACCGACCTCGGTGTGAGCATCACCCCGGTGCGAGAGGCCCTGCGCGACCTCGCGACCGAGGGCCTGGTGCGCATCGACCCCCATCGGGGAGCCATCGTGAGCACGGTCTCCCTGCCAGAGGTCCGCGAGGTCTACCAGTTGCGACGGCTGCTGGAGCCCGCCGCGGCCAGTCTCGCCGCTCCTCGCATCAGCGCCGACGAGCTCGGCCGAGCGGCGGTGCTCCAGGCGGAGATGGACGGCGAACTTGACCGGGCTCGGTGGGTCGAGCTGAACCGAGCCTTCCACGGCGCCCTTCTTCAGGCTGCGGGATCCCCCCGGCTGGCCGCGATCGTGGGCCAGCTCCAGGACGCCGCCACCCTCTACGTCGCCCTCTCCGTGAAGGTCCGACCGCTGGGCATGGAGAGCGGTAACGAAGAGCACCGGGCGATCCTCGCCGCCTTTGGGTCCCGCGACCCAGCCGCGGCCCGACTGGCTGTACGGCGCCATCTTCGCAGCACCATGGAGTCGATCGAAGCGGCCGACGGCACCAGCGCCATGTGAGCGCTCCTCGCACTGGCGGACCGAACTCGACCAGCAAACCCCCAGTCGTGGCGGTCATCCTGTGCGCCGGCCACGAGAACCTGCCCTCGCCGCGCCTCGCGGGCACCGGGCTGGTCCGGGTCGCCCTGCCGACCCGCTCCTCCAGCAGCCTGAGCCTGAGCGGGCCCCACCACCCGCGCAGGACCTCTGCTGACCGAACATCGGGGGCCGACGCGAGCGCCCCCAGGTCCGAGGGTCCTCCGACGGGCCGGCAACGCCCCCAGCACCGGCGGCTGACCGCCGGCTCGCAGGCCCCAGCCAGAGTGGTCTCCGCCCGAGCCTCGGGGCTGGGCCCCTCAGCCCCCAGGCTCGGGCGGGTCGAAGCCAGCGCCCACGCCCGTCCGGACCGGGAGCCGGTGGACGCCGGGCCGGCGCTGCTTCATCTCGTACATCACCCGGTCGGCCCGGCCAACCAGCGCGTCGGCGGTCTCCCGCCCGTCCCACACGGCACTGCCCACACAGACGGAGAGGCCGGACGGGAGCGCCTCGACCAGGCGCGCGGTGAGGCGGTCCAGCGCCGGGGCGTCGATCCCGGGCGCGAGCAACCCGAACTCGTCGCCACCGATCCGGGCCAGGAGGTCGCCGCCGCGGCGGATCGCGCCCCGCCAGGCGGTGGCGGCCACCACCAGCGTCCGGTCCCCGGCGGCGTGGCCGCCGCGGTCGTTGATGGCCTTGAAGTCGTCGAGGTCCAGGATCGCCACCGTCAGCGGAAACCCCGTGCGGGCGGCCCGCTCCCGCTCCAGCTCCAGCCGGTGGTGCCAGGCGCGGCGGTTGGGCAGGCCGGTGAGCGGGTCGTGCAGCGCCAGCTCCCGCAGCTGGCCCACGAGCGCCGTCACCACCGCCCCGGCCAGCCCGGCCGTGACGACGATCTCCAGCCACGACGTGATGTCGTACTGGAGGCGGGCGCCCGCCACGAGCAGCGTCAGCCCGTAGGCCCCCGCCACCGCCGCGACGTGAGCGGTCACCGAGGAGGGCGGGAAGAAGAGGGCGGCGTAGAGCGGCACCCACACATAGAGCGGCGCGAAGCCCAGGTCCGTGTGCTGGCCCGCGATCTCGAGCCCGGTGATGAGGAGCGTGCCCAGGGCCAGGTCCAGGTGCAGGGTCCAGCGGGGCAGGTGCCCGCGGCCCAGGCTGCGCAGGCCACTCATCCCCACGGCGGCCCCTGCCGCTCCCCAGACCACGACCGGCACCGGACCCTGCCATCGGTGGCTCACGGTCGCGACCAGCACCACCACCGCCCCTGCGGCCCAGAAGACGGCGACCGTCCACTCCGCGTCGGCGACGGCCCGGCGCAGCCCCCGGGCGGCCCATTGGGCCATCCGGTCCCATCCGCGCGGGACGAGCCCGGGTGGGCGGAATGGGGGCGCCGTGGCGGCCACGGCTACCCTGCCGCCTCGCGTCCGGCCCCCGGGGATGCCGGTGCCGAGGCGCTCGCGGGGATGACTCGCCCCCTCACCAGGGGGATGGGGCCGCAGGGGCCGCCGGTCACGAGGGAAACCTCCGCGCCCGGGAGCGGGCCCGGCACCCGGGACGGCCCGCGCCGTGTCGCCGGCCACTGGCCGGTGGCGAGGAGTGGCGGCGATGGCCCACGAGTGTCCCCCAGGACGTGGTGGCAGCCCCCCTCCCCCCGAGTGTCCCACAGATAGGCGCCGCGTACGGCCGACGCCGTGGGCCCCGACCGGACCAACGCACCGCCGGGACCGCCTGGGACACTGGACCCATGGCCCGCCTTGCCCTCGCCAAGCTCCACGGCCTGGGCAACGACTTCCTGGTCCTGATCGACTGGGCCGACCGGCAGCGCCTGGGGCCCGCCACCGTCCGGGCCCTGTGCGACCGGCGCCACGGGGTCGGAGCCGACGGGATCCTGCGGGCGCTGGCGCCCCGGGACGGCGGCGACGTGCGCATGGAGCTGGCGAACGCCGACGGCACCCCCGCGGAGATGAGCGGGAACGGCATCCGCTGCCTGGTCGTGGCGATCCTCGACGCCGGGCTGCTCGCCGGACCGGTGCTGACGGTGGAGACCGCGGCCGGCCCCCGCCGGGTGACGGTGCACCCCGACGGTGCCATGGTCAGCGTGGCCATGGGCCGCGTCCGCCTGGGCCCGGAGACGGCGTCCCCGCTCGCCGGCCGCCGCGCCTGCCGGGCCAGCGTCGGCAACCCCCACCTGGTGCTGCTGGGCGCACCGGAGGACGGCGCCGACATCCGAGTGGTCGGCCCCCGCCTGGAGCGGGCCCACCCCGGCGGGGTCAACGTGGAGCTGGTCGCGCCCGACCGGGCCGGCGGCCTGGTCCTCGCCGTCTGGGAGCGCGGGGCCGGCGTCACCCGCGCCTGCGGGACGGGGAGCTGCGCCGCCGCCGCCGCCGCCCGGCGCTGGGGGGTGGTCGGCCCCCGGGTGCTGGTCCGCAACCCCGGGGGCGTGCTGCGAGTCGACCTCGCCGGCGAGGACCTGGACGCCCCGGACGCCATCCTGACGGGCCCGGTGCGGCGGGTGGCCACGGTCGAGGTGGAGCTGGGCGACCTCACCGGGCCCGGCGACCCGGCCCCCGTCTGAGCCCCCGCCGGGCACGGGCGGGAGGGCGCTCCCTCCAGCCGCGGCACCGCTATCATCGCGGGTGGCCTCGGTGCCCGGCGCCGGCGGGGGGCGGGTGACGGGGGCGCCGCGCAGGTCGAGGAGGAGGCCAGATGGCCGAGCTGCTGGGACAGCCGGGCGGCGGGGCCCGCCGCCTGCGCGAACTGCTGGCCGGGCCGGCGCCGGTCCTGGCGCCCGGGGCCTACGACGCGCTGAGCGCCCGGCTGGTGGAGGAGGCCGGGTTCCCCGCCGTCTACATGACGGGCTTCGGCACCGCGTCCGGCCAGCTGGGCCGTCCCGACGTCGGCCTGCTGACCATGTCCGAGATGGTCGACAACGCCCGCCGCATCGTGCAGGCGGTCCGCCCCCCCGTCATCGCCGACGCCGACACCGGCTACGGCAACCCGATCAACGTGGTGCGCACGGTGCGGGAGTACCAGGCGGCCGGGGTGGCCGGGATCCACCTCGAGGACCAGGTCGCCCCCAAGAAGTGCGGCCACATGGAGGGGAAGCAGGTGGTCCCCACCGCCGAGATGGTCGAGAAGATCCGGGCCGCGGTCGCGGCCCGGACCGACCCCGACTTCGTCCTCATCGCCCGCACCGACGCGCGCGCCGTGGAGGGCCTGGACGCCGCCCTGGATCGCGCCCACCGGTACCGGGAGGCCGGGGCCGACGTCCTGTTCGTGGAGGCGCCCCAGTCGGCGGACGAGATCGCCACCGTCGCCGGCGCGTTTCCCGACACCCCCCTGCTGTTCAACTGGGCCGAGGGCGGCAAGACGCCGCCGCTGGCGCTGGCCGACCTGGAACGGCTCGGTTTCCGGCTGGTCCTGTTCCCGATCAGCACCCTGCTGGCGGCGACCCGGGCCATCCGGGAGGTCCTGGCCGGCATCCGCCGCGGCGGGACCCCGGCCGGGGTCATGGACCGGCTGGTGCCCTTCGGTGAGTTCCTGGACTTCATCGGCCTCCCCGAGATCCGGGGTCTCGAGCGACGGTTCAGCGGCCCGGCAACCGGTGCGGCCACCCCCGCACCGCCCACCTGAGGAGGATCTGGCATGGCGCAGCTGTTCGAGAAGGCGAGCGTGAGCACCGAGCTGGCGCGGCGCATGCTCCTCGCCGGCGAGCGGAAGGCGGAGGAGATGGGGCACCCCTTCGTCATCGCGGTGGTCGACGAGAGCGGGGTCCTGAAGGCCTTCAGCCGCATGGACGGGGCGGCCCTCCTCAGCGTTCAGATCGCCCAGGACAAGGCCTACACCGCCGCCGGCTTCGGCCTCTCGACCGACGGCTGGCACGACTTCATCAAGGACGACCCGCCCCTGGCCGCCGGGGCCGCGGCCGGCATCGACCGCCTGGTCGTCTTCGGCGGCGGCTACCCCATCATGATCGACGGGCACATCGTCGGTGGGGTGGGCGTCAGCGGGGGCCACTACCGCCAGGACATGGAGGTGGCCCAGGCGGCGCTGACCGCCCTCGCCTGACCGCCCAATCGCTGCGGATCCGCCACCGCCGCGGCCCCGGTGACAGGCCACCGCGCCTCGGCTACGCTGTGGCCCACCATCACGCCGGACCGGAGGCACCCGCATGGACGTCCCGCTGACCCCGCTGGAGTTCGCCCGCCGCACCCGCCGCCTGCACCCCGGCCGGGAGGCTGTGGTCGACCGCGGCCAGCGCCTGACCTACGCGCAGTTCTTCGACCGCTGCGACCGATGGGCGGGGGCCCTGCGGGCGCTCGGGGTGGAGCGCGGGGACCGGGTGGCCTACATCGCGCCCAACACCCACGCCCAGCTGGAGAGCTTCTACGCCGTGCCCCAGCTGGGGGCGGTGCTGGTGCCGATCAACTACCGCCTGACCCCGGACGACTTCGTGTACATCGTCAACCACTCCGGGGCCACCGTCGTCTGCGCTCACAGCGACCACCTGGAGGCGGTGGAGGGGATCCGCGCCCAGATGCCGGCGGTGCGCCATTTCGTGGCCCTGGAGGGGGCCATGGCCGGCTGGCTGGACTACGAGAGCACCCTGGCCGCCACCGAGCCGCTGTCCGACCGCCTCCCCGTCGAGGAGGGGGACCTCATCTCGATCAACTACACCAGCGGCACCACCGCCCACCCCAAGGGGGTGATGATCACCCACCGCAATGCCGCCATCAACGTCATCGGCACCCTGATCCACCTCCCCCTCCACCCCGCGGAGCGGTACCTGTGGACGCTGCCGATGTTTCACGCCAACGGCTGGACCTACACCTGGACGGTGACCGCGGCCGGCGCCACCCACGTCTGCCTGCCCCGCGTGGACGCGCAGGCCGTCTTCGAGCTGATCCGGCAGGAACGGGTGGGGTGGCTGTGCGCGGCGCCGACCGTGCTCATCGCCCTGGCCAATGCCACCCCCGAGACCCGCGGCGAGGTCCCGGCCGGAGTCCACGTGGTCACCGCCGGGGCCCCGCCCGCGGCCGCCACCATCGAGCGCTTGGAGGGCGAGTTCGGCTGGGAGGTCACCCAGGCCTACGGGCTGACGGAGACCTCACCGTTCATCACCGTGTGCGACCCGCTCCCCGAGCACCTGCAGCTCACCCAGGCCGAGCGCGCGGTCGTCAAGGCGCGCCAGGGGGTGGAGCTGATCACCTCGGGCGAGCTGCGGGTGGTCGACACCGACGGGGCGGAGGTCCCCTGGGACGGAGAGTCCCTGGGCGAGATCGTGGTCTGCGGCAACGCCGTCATGGCGGGTTACTACCGCGACCCCGAGGCCACCGAGCGGGCGATGGGTGACGGCTGGTTCCACAGCGGCGACGCGGCGGTGGTGCACCCCGACGGGTACGTCGAGATCCGGGACCGGCTGAAGGACGTCATCATCAGCGGCGGGGAGAACATCTCGTCGGTGGAGGTCGAGGGCGCCCTCCTGCGCCACCCCGCGGTGCAGGAGGTGGCGATCGTGGGACTGCCGCACGAGCGATGGGGGGAGGCCCCGCAGGCGTTCGTGGTGCTGAAGCAGGGAGCCTCGGCCACCGCCGAGGAGCTGACCGCGTTCGCCCGGGAGCGGCTGGCGCACTTCAAGGTCCCGCACGGGGTGACCTTCGTCGGTGAGCTGCCCAAGACCGCCACCGGCAAGATCCAGAAGTACGTGCTGCGCGGCGGCGCCGCCGGGATCGTGCGCCAGTAGCCCGGCGCCGGGGCCCGCGCCCGGCGCCTAGGCCGGGGTTGCGAACAGTTGCTCGTAAGACGCGCTATAGTGAGCGCTGATGAACTTGAATGAGTGGGCGAGGCTACAGGGCATTCACCCGGTGACCGCATATCGGTGGTTCCGAGATGGCAAGCTGCCGGT
>JAKABB010000187.1 GCA_021802045.1 bacterium | reverse complement strand
GCGCCCCGCGGGCGCGGCTGCCCGCCGGGCGCCGGCGCCGCGTCCGGCGGCTGGTGCTGGCCTGGTACCTGGCCCACCGGCGGGCGCTGCCCTGGCGGCGCACCCGGGACCCCTGGGCGGTGCTGGTGTCGGAGATCCTGCTGCACCAGACCCAGGTGGAGCGGGTGGTCCCCGTGTACGAGCGGTTCCTGCAGCGCTGGCCGACGCCGCCGGCGTGCGCCGCGGCCCCCCTGGGGGAGGTCAAGGCGATCACCGATCCGCTCGGCTACAAGGCCCGCGGCGGCTGGCTGCATGCCATCGCCACCACCGTCGGCCAGCGGCCCGCCCCCTACCTGCCGGAGGATCCCGCTGAGCTGCGACAGCTGCGCGGGGTCGGCCGCTACACCGCCGGTGCCGTCGCCAGCATCGCCTACGACCGGCCCGTGCCGCTGGTGGACACCAACGTCCGGCGTCTGTTCGAACGGCTCTTCCGGCTGCCGGCCCCGGCCCACCCGGGGGACGCCGGGCGGGCCGGGGAGCTGTGGGCGCTGGCCCAGCTGCTGGTGGTGGGCCCCGATCCCGGCAGCTTCAATCAGGGGCTGATGGAGCTGGGGGCGCTGGTCTGCCGGCCGCGGCGCCCGCGGTGCGGACTCTGCCCCCTGGAGCCGGTCTGCGCCACCCGGCATCCGCGGCTGCGCCCGGTGCGCTTCCTGGACCCGGCGGCGCCCGACCCGCCGGGCCGCCGGGCCGCGCCGGCGAGCCGCTAGCATGGGGCCCGCTTGTCGGTGCGCGTCGCGCACCGCCGTGAGAGGAGGCTGGGCATGGCGCACCGGGTTACCCTCATCCCCGGGGACGGGGTGGGGCCAGAGGTTTCCGCGGCCACCCGCCGCGTGCTGGACGCGACCGGGGTCGAGCTGGAATGGGACGTGCTGGACGCGGGCGAGGGCGTGATGGCCCAGCACGGCACGCCGATGCCGGAGCAGGTGCTGGAGTCGATCCGGCGCAACCGGGTGGCGATCAAGGGCCCCATCACCACCCCGGTGGGGACCGGGATCCGCAGCGTCAACGTGGCCCTGCGCCGGGAGCTGGACCTGTTCGCGCTGGTGCGGCCCTGCAAGTGGTACCCGGGCGTGCGCTCCCGCTACCGGGACGTGGACCTGGTCATCGTGCGCGAGAACACCGAGGACCTGTACGCGGGCATCGAGTTCCAGGAGGGGACCCCAGAGGGGCTGGAGGTCATCGAGTTCTTGAACCGCCTTCAGGAGCGCACCATCCGGTCGGACTCGGGCATCTCGATCAAGCCGATCTCACGCACCGGCACCGAGCGGGTGGTCCGCTTCGCCTTCCAGTACGCCCGCCAGTACGGCCGCCGCAAGGTGACCTCGGTCCACAAGGCCAACATCATGAAGTTCACCGATGGCCTGTGGCTGGAGGTCTCCCGGGAGGTGGCCAAGGAGTTCCCCGACATCGAGTTCGAGGACCGCATCGTCGACAACATGTGCATGCAGCTGGTGCAGAAGCCGGAGCTCTACGACGTCATGGTCCTGCCCAACCTGTACGGGGACATCCTCAGCGACCTCTGCGCCGGCCTGGTCGGGGGCCTGGGGCTGGCCCCCGGGGCCAACATCGGCCAGGAGTGCGCGGTCTTCGAGGCCACCCACGGGAGCGCTCCCAAGTATGCCGGGCTCAACAAGACCAATCCCATGGCGATGATGTTCTCGGGGATGCTGATGCTGCGCCACCTCGGGGAGCCGGCGGCGGCCGACCGCCTGGAGGCGGCCCTGGCGGCGGTGATCGCCGAGGGCCGCCAGGTCACCTACGACATGAAGGCCGACCGGGACGACCCCACCGCGGTCGGGACCGATGAGGTTGCCACCGCGGTCATCGCCAAGCTCCAGTCTCAGGGGGCGGCCGCATGACGCGCGGCCGGTCGGCCCCGGGCCCCGCCCGGGCCGCCGCGGCAGGCACGAGCCTGTAACGCCGGGTCACCTCGGGGTTGCGTTCTGGCGAAATGGTGCAGTCACGTCGAAGAGGTGGAAGAATTCGGTCCCTAGATGGGCAAGACGGACGAGTCGCCGCCAGTCCTCGGCACGCCTGCTGGTGCCGACCTCCAGCGCGTCTGGATGGATGCGGTGCGTGAGCGCGCCCGCGAACTGCCAGACCTGCCCGAGGTCCTAAGGCGGGAGCTGGAGACGCTGGCGGTCGGCCAGGTCAGCGAGGAGACCCTCTTGGCCGTGGTGGAGAGCCTCTCGGGGCGCGTGGAGACGGCCGGGCTCGACGACCAGGCCCGGATCCTGTCACGCCGGATGGGGCGGGCGGTCTACGAGTACCTGCTGGCCGCGGAGGTCGAGGCTGAGCGCAGGGCCGTGGGGTTGGATGCCGGCGACCACTCCACCGCAGGACAGGTCTCGATGCCGCTGGTGACCGATCTGGCGCCAGCGGTGGCACCCCCGCCGCTGGCGGTCCCATTGCCGCCAAGCGCGCCGGCCGCCGCGGCCCGCGCCGCTGCTCCGATCGCCCTGCCGCCGCCGGCCGTCGAGGCGCCAGCGCCCGATGCCGGAACCGAGCGGGGCGGGGTGGCGGAGCCCACCGCGCCCTCGCCCGCCGCAGGCACGGACCTGGCGCCTTGGGCCATAGGCTCGGTGTCGGACGACCTGCCCCCCGAGCAGGAGGCCGGTGTGCCGGGAAGAAGGGTCTTCCGCTTTGGGCTTGGCCGGGGGCGCGCCAAGGGCTCCCAACCACAGGCGGTCCCGGACCCGACGGTTGGGGTGGTGTCTCCGGCGGTATCGACTCCGGAAGCGGGGCTCCCCGCCGGCGCCATGGCCCCACCTCCGGCTTCCGGTGACCCGCTGCCTGCCCAACCCGTCTCCGCGGGGTCGGTGGAGTCGGCCGTCCCGGATGAACTGTCCGCCGCCAGTCCGCTCCCCGTCGCGCCCGCGGCCGTGCCGCCGGCGGCGGCGGACGGGCCGTCTCCCACCAGCCCGCCCCCCGTCGTGCCCGCGGTGGCCGAGGCCGTGGCGCCGGCGGTGGCGGATTGGCCATCTCCCGCCAGCCCGCCCCCAGTCGTGCCCGCGGCGGCCGAGGCCGTGGC
>JAKABB010000186.1 GCA_021802045.1 bacterium | reverse complement strand
GCAGGCCCCACCACCGCGCCGCAATGGTCCGGCGGGGGCGGACCGGGCGCACGACCGGGCGGGCTCCCGCCACCTGAATCGGTGCGGCCATTAGGTCACCCCTCCCCCATACGTCACCCGGAGATGAAACTGGACCGCCCCGTTGCTCACGGCCACACTGGTGAGCGCGGGCGCCGTGAACGCGGGTGGGAGCCCGCTCACGAACGCATTCACCTGGCCGATCGTCGGCGCGCTGCCGCCGATGTTGAGCGTGTACTGACCCGCGCCAGTCCCCGCTGCCTCCTCCACCGTCGAGAGCGTGACCCCGGACCCCGCTTGGGTCAGCGCCACCGCCACGGTTGCCCAGGGGAAGGCCGCCGGATGCAGTGCCGCCACCTCCCCCTTCAGGCTCGCGACTTGGGCCTGGAGGGTGCGATACTGATTGGCCAACACGGTCGCCTCGCGAAAGCTGCCGACCTGGGAGACGCGCGCGAGTGTCACACGATCAGCCAGCAGTTTCGGCGCGTACCCGTCTCGGTAGTAGGCCGCGTTGCCGGCCGCCAGAACGCCGGCCGCGCACAGGGCCCAGGCAATACGGGCGGGCGCCTTGCGAACATCCAGCGGAGCGGCACCCGGGTCCAGTTCCAAGAGCGGCAACCGGCCAGCCTTGCCTCGGAGCGCCCCCAGGGCCGGTAAGTACTCAGCCACCGGAAAGTCACGGGGCACCCGCCCCCCTTGGAGGACGAGCGCGCGCACGCCGGCCTCGTTCAGGGCCTCCACCATGGTTGGGGTCACCGCCGCACCGGCCAGCGCCACCATCGGCGTGATGTTAATACCGCGCGTCAGGGCCTGGACGTCGGATAACAGGGCGTGCACCCGTTCCGTCTCCGTGGCGTCCGGCAGCACCTCCCGCGCGTAGACCGTCTCGGGTTGACCACCGCGCAGGGTCAGGACACTGTCCAAGTCGGGTTCCGCCACCACCACGAGCCCGGTGTGAATCGCCCGCAAGCGCGCCAGGGCAAGCGTGTGCAGTTCGACCCGCTCCACGCGCACGCCGCAGGCCGCCAAGACATTCAGGTGATCCCGCACGGCATCGCGGAGCACCCCCACGGCAAATGCCTGGAGATGCGGCTGCCGCCGGACGACGGCCGTCTGGATGTGGAGCGTGTCCATCCCTCCGAGCTTCTTGAGTGCCAGCGAGCGCAGCGCGGGCGCGACCTTGCTGCGCGGCAGGCCCCGCGGCACATCCACCAGGTCGCCGACCGCCCAAGCGCTCGGGACGAGCACAATCGCGGACGTCCCCCGCCGCACCCGCAGGCTCTCCAGCAAGCGCCGGTAGCGCTGCGTCACCGCCTCGGCATCCAGAATGGCGCCCCGGTCGTATTGATCCGCCGCCCCGCTGTCAATCGATCCCCAGCGGAAGTCGCTCAGCCCGGCGGGTACCAGCATACGGACGGTTGCCGTCCCGATATCGACCACCAGCTGCGCCATTTACGATCCCCCCCGGGTCGCCAAGACCCGTGCGATTTCCGCCACGGTCGTCCGCCCAGACGCGGCCTTGTCGAGAGCGCTCACCACCATGGGCACAAAGCCCGTGGTGCCCGCCGCCTCCCGCAGGGCCTGAGGCGGAACCTGGCGCGCGACTAGGCCCCGGAGGTCCTCGGTCATCGGCAGGACCTCGTACACCGCTTCCCGGCCGGCGAAGCCCGTGTTATTGCAGTGGTTGCAGCCCCGCCCCACTCGCACCCGGTCGGGCACCGCCCGACCGTGATTCGTGAAGACCGCCGCCTCGGCCGCAGTGGGCGTGCGCTCTTCCGCACAGTGGCTGCAGACGAGCCGCAAGAGGCGCTGGGCCACCACCCCCGTCAGCGCGGCTGCAAGCAGGTAGGGCTCGACGCCGTGGTCCAGGAGGCGGTAGATGGTCGACGGCGCGTCAATCGCGTGCAGCGACGAGAGCACCATGTGCCCGGAGAGCGCCGCCTGCACCGCAATCGCAATGGTTTCAGGGTCCCGCATCTCGCCGACAACGATGATGTCGGGGTCTTGCCGCAAGACGGCCCGCAGGCCCTGGGCGAATGACACCCCGTCCCCGGCCGAGGACACCGGAATCTGCGTCACCTGGGGCAGGATGGCCTCGACCGGATCCTCCAGCGTCACGATGTTCTGCTGCACCGCATCCAGCTCCAGCACCGCCGCGTTTAGCGTCGTGGTCTTGCCGGACCCGGTCGGCCCGGCGGCCACGACGACCCCCTGTTTGGCGTCCAAGAGCCGGCGAAAGAGCTGTTCCCCGGCCTCGGTAAATCCCAGATCCGCGAGCGTCAGCAAGGCGCGGTTGCGTTCCAACACCCGGAGCACAATCTTGTCGAGGCCCGCGGCAGTGCCAATGGATGCAAAGCGCAAGTCCACCTCTTGGCGCCCCACGCGCTGGGTGATGTGCCCGTCGAGTGGGCGACCGCGCTGGCTGTAGTCGAGGCCCGCCAGCACCTTGAGATACGCGATGAGCCCGGGAGCCTGCGCCGCCGGGATCCGAGCGGCCGGCGCCAGGACCCCATCGACCCGAAACCGGACCAGAAGGCCGCCCGACCCCGGTTCCACATGAATGTCCGAGGCCCGCACCTTGAGGGCCTGCGTCAAAATGGCATCCGCCAGCCGCACGGCCGTCTGATCCGGGCCGCCGCCCGTGGACTCGTGCATCGCCACCACGTGGCGGTAGTTGGTGTCAATGGCCTCAGCCAGCGCCTCCGGGTCCTCGACGACCCACATCCGCACCGGCATGCCGATGCGAAGCGCCAGTGCTGACGCATCCGGCGGCGACAGCGGGCGCGCCACCGCCACCACCAAGCTGCCGTCCTCCACCCGCCAGGGCAGCACCTGCTTGTCCGCCGCCAGGGCGGCCGGAATCTTCGTCAGGATGTCGGGCGGGGCGCGGTGTAAGCGCAGCGCCGCCGACCCTTGAGGAACGGGAGCCGACGTTGCCGCGCCAGAGCTCCCGGTCAGCTGCACGCCGGCCTTTAGCATCTCGCGCCCCACCTGCGCCGCCCGCTGATAGCGGGCCGGCTCGCGCGGTATTTCGTTCACGGAACCCTCCTTGCTCTCAGGCGCGCGGCCCGAGCTCGCTCACCAGGATGCCGGCCATCA
>JAKABB010000185.1 GCA_021802045.1 bacterium | reverse complement strand
GCGGTGGGGGCGGTCAGCTCGACCGCCACCGGCGTGCCCGGGGGGCCCGTCAGCCACCAGACCAGGGCGGGCTCGCCGCCGGGCCCGTCCACCAGGCCGGTGCGGACCTCGACGGCGCCGGCGCCGGCCGTGGCCCACGCCACCCGCGCCACCGTCGTCTCCCCGTCCCAGCCGGCGGCCAGCGGCACGGCCCCCAGGGGCCGGACCGCCACCGACCCGCCCCGGCGGGCGTCGAGCAGCCGGGCCAGCCGGGGCGGGCCGTCCAGCCGCCCGGCGCTCCACCAGTCGCAGGCGCCGTCGATGTGGAGCAGGGCCACGCTGCGCCCGTCGGCCAGGCACGCGTACTCCTCCAGCGGGCGGGGCCGTGGTGCCCCCGGCGGCGGCAGCCGGCCGAGGCGGGTCATCCCCGCCCCCCCGCCGTCCCCAGCGCCATGCCCCACCCCTCCCCCGACAGCCAGCCGCAGGAGGATACCGGTCGCCCGCCGGCGGGGGGGCTGGGCTCAGGCGGTCCGCGGCCCGGCGGCCAGGGCCCCCAGCACCAGCGGCCGGGCCGCCCGCTTGGCCTGGTAGAGCGCGCGGTCGGCGATGTCGTAGAGCTCGGGCGCACCGCCGGCGTCGTCGGGCCAGGAGGCGCCGCCGGCGCTGAAGGTCAGTGGCTCCGGCCGGGCCGCCAGGGCCGTCAGGGCCGTCCGGACCAGGCGTTCCGCGCCCGTCCGCCCGGCCCGGGGCAGCAGCAGCGCGAACTCGTCGCCGCCGATGCGGTAGACCCGATCCTCCCGGCGGGCCGCCCCGGTCAGGGCGCGCGCGGTGTCGATCAGGGCGGTGTCGCCGGCGCCGTGGCCGCCGGGACCGTCGTTGATCTCCTTGAGCCGGTCGAGGTCCAGCAGGGTGAGCCGGAAGGCGGCGCCGGGGCCCGGGCCGCGGCGCAGCCGGGCGCGCAGCTCCTCGTTGAAGGCGCGCCGGTTGAGCAGCCCGGTGAGGGGGTCGCGCAGGGCCTGGCCGGAGCGCTGCGCCAGCAGGCGGCGGTGGTCGTGCACCAGCAGCAGCTGCCGGGCCAGCACCAGCGCGCTCACCACCAGGGCCCCGCCGGTCAGCGCCCGCGGCCCCCCGCCGGTGGCGCCCACCGCGACGGTGCCCAGCGCGGCCAGGATCAGGACGGCGGCGGGCACCACCGGCAGCCAGGTGCGGCCCGCGGACCACGCCAGGGGAGCGCCCCGGCGGGCCACGACGGCGGGGAGGGCGTCGGGGGCGGCCGCCCCCAGCAGGTAGCCCGGCCCCATGAGGGCCGTCAGCCACCAGGGCGGGATGACGGCGCCGTGCAGGGCCAGGAGCAGCTGCAGGGAGGCCACCAGGAGGGCGCCCCCCATCAGCGCCACCAGCGCGGCGAACTCGGGATGGTCCCGGGGGCGCAGCCAGCCCAGGGTCAGCCAGCCGCCACCGGCGACGATGGCCAGGTCGCAGGTCCAGGCGACGCCCACCGCCAGCGCACGCAGCCCCCCGTGGTGGAGGAGCGGGGCCAGGATGGGCGGGGCGGTGATCGCCAGCAGCGAGATGACGAGGATGGCGATGTCCAGGAGGGCCGTGAGCCCGTGGTCGGAGCGGCAGTGGGCCGCGGTGTAGACGGCCAGGGCCGCCACCAGCGGGGGGAGGGCGCAGAGCAGGCCCACGCCGGCCAGGGCGGAGGCGGTGCGCCCCCCGCCGAAGTCGGTGATGGCGCCGAAGGCGTAGCTCCACCCCATGGCCACCAGCGCGACCTGCAGGAGCCGCCAGTACGCCTCGGGCCCCGTGGCCAGCGGGCGGGCGAAGCTGACGGTCGCCAGCGCGCACAGCCCCAGCAGCCCCAGCTCCACCGTCGCCCGGGCGGGGGCGTTCGGCAGGTGGTTCAGGCTGGCCAGGGCCACGCCCAAGCAGAGGACGGCGTAGGCCGCGGCCCCGCCGGCTACCATCCGCCCCCGCTCCCCGGTCGCGAAGGCGCGCGCATTGACCACGGGTGCAGTCTCGGCCACCCGCGCAGCCTCCGCGTCCCCCGGTGGTGACGAAGGTGCCACAACCCGTGACCGCGCCGCCAGGCCGGGACCGGGCCGGCCAAGGGAGGCGCCCACGATGCGCAAGCCGCCCCACTCGCTCCGAGCCCCGAGGGCGCCCGGGCGCCGTGCCGTCAGCCGCCGGCTCCGGCCACCGCTGATCCTGGCCGGCCAGGTGGCCCCGACCGCCGCCGCGCGGTCGATGGCGACCCTGGCCCAGCGACCCCCGAGCGGCCCCGCTCAGCCAGCCGCCGGCGGGGCGCTGGTGGCGCGCCTCCATCCGGCATCCGCAGAGGCGACCCGCGGCACGGCCCGCCTGGTCTTCGGCCCAGCCCGCCGGCCGGTGCGGGTGTCGGTGTCGGTGCGCAGGCTGCGGCCCGGGGAGACTCCCTGATCGTGCTGGGGCGGGCGGTCACGGGCCGGCGGGGGAGGGTGAGCGCCCGGGCCAGCCTGCCCCACCCCGGCCCGCTTCACCGGCTGGAGCCCGCGCATCGTGCCCGCACTGGGCAAGGGATGCCCGCCGCCCGCGGGCGCCTGACGCGGTCGGGCCCGGCGGCGGGGCCCGGGGCCGGACGGCTCAGCCGGCGGCGCTCTGGATCTGGTCGGCGATGGCCGCGATCTTGTAGGCCCAGAGGGGGTCGGTGGCGTAGTCGACGTTCATGCCCAGCAGGGTGGGCCCGTTGTAGTAGCGGCCGGTGGGCACCGAGGGGGCCGTCCCCGCCGGCGAGGCGTAGGGCGCGACCTCGCTGCCGGGCGGGGTCAGGTAGTTGACCGAGACGTACCAGGCCACGTAGTCGATGCAGGCGGTGTCGCTGGGAAAGCTCCAGGCGTCCTGGTAGGGGTTGCTGTCGTTGGCCCCGAACCCGAAGAGGTTGTGCTTGTCCAGGTAGATCTGGGAGGTGCCGAAGCCGGTCTCCAGCACGGCGTGGGCCGCCAGGTAGAGGGCGCTCACGTGGTCCTGGCGCCCGGCGTCGACGAAGGCCTGGGCGTCGGCCGCGAGCGGGCTGCCCTGCAGGAAGGCCTTGAGGGTGGCGGCGCTGACCCCGCTGGGCTGGGTCAGGTTGGTGGTCACCCAGAAGGCGCCCGGGGTGGTCGGGGCCGGCGGGGGGACGAAGGTCGGGCCGC
>JAKABB010000059.1 GCA_021802045.1 bacterium | reverse complement strand
GGCGGCGGCCGTCGCCGCCCTGGGGCTGGCGGCCTGCGGGAGCCCGTCGCGCCATCCGGCCCCCCGCGCGCCCTCCGCCTCCCCGCCGAGCCCGCCGCCGCGGGTGGCTAGCCGGGTATTCCGCACATGCGATCAGGTGGACTCAGGGTAGGGGTGGGGCTCCGACTGTAGGTGCCGTCCCGGAGGGGTCAGGAGCGTCGACTGGAGCCCTCCGCTTGTTCAAATGCTTGCAGGGATAGCGCCTGCAGTTCGGTGACCAGGCGGTGAAGCCGCCGGGCGTTGTCGAACCACCCCTGGTAGGTCCGCTGCTGGTCTTCGGTGATCTTGCGGGTGACGGTCTTGCCGGCGACGGCTCGGGTCCAGCTCAGGTAGGGACCGTGCAGTGCCGGTGGGTCAGCATGGCAGCGGCAGCCTGGGGTGCCGCAGGCGCTGCTGCGCCACACCAGGCTGCCAGGTAAGGCGAAGCCGATCTCCCCGAGCTCGCTGGCGATGCGCGCTTGGGCCCGTCGGTGACGGGCTCCCGGTTCGCCCATTCTTGACACGTCCTCCACCTCCAACGCTTCCTACCCGGAAGCATATACACTTCCGGGTAGGAAGTGCGCCCTTCTGGGAGAGGAGACCCGCCGTGCTCAGCCGCTACGCCAGTTACGGGCCGGCCCGTGTGGACAAGGCGCTCGGGGCGCTCCCGGTGATAGCCGCGTTCTGCCGGCGCCTGGACATCGCCGGCATCGTCGACCGGGCCTGCCCGATCCGCGAGCTGGCGATAGCCACCCACGGGCAAGTCATCGAGGCACTCATCGCGAACCGGCTGACCTCCCCGACGCCCCTCGTTCACGTTCAGGACTGGGCGGGCGCCTTCGCGGTGCCCGAAGTCTTCGACCTGGCCGCCGACACCCTCAACGACGACCGCGTCGGCCGGGCGTTGGACGCGGTCGCCCCCGAGCTCGGCGGCATCATCGGCTCGGTCGGCGTCGCCGCCATCACCGCCTTCGGGGTCGACGTGTCCCGGATCCACTGGGACATGACCTCGATCAGCCTGTTTGGCGCCTACCCCGACCCCGAAGGCGGCTTCGCCCAGCCCCGCTGGGGTCACCCGAAGGACCGCCGCGATGATCTCAAGCAGATCCAGACCGGTTTCGGAGTCACCGCCGACGGCGCCCTCCCGATCTTTCACCGCGTCTTCGACGGCGGAGCGGGTGAGGTCGCCCAGGTGGTCCCCGCGATGGAGGCGCTCCGCAGGGTCGCCGGCGAGCGGCGTTTCCTCATGGTCGGCGACTCCAAGCTCGTCTCCTATGACAACCTGGCCGCGCTCACCACGGCGAGCGTCACCTTCATCGCCCCGGCCGGCAAGACCTACGTCCCGACCCCGGTGCTCGCCGGCTGCGACCTGGCGGCGACCACCCGGGTGGACTACATCGCCGAACGAGACCAGGGCAAGGACCCGACGGAACGGGGGACCTGGCGGGTCAGCGAAGACACCATGACCCTGGCCGGGAAACGCAAGGCCGATCCAGTGCTGGTGCTCCGCCGGGTGTTCGTGTACTCCTCGGCCCGGGCCGGCGCAGCCCGGGTGGCCCGGGAGAAGAAACTCGACCGCGCCCGAGCCGACCTGGGGCGGCTGACGCGCGGGCTCGGCGGCCGGCACTACCCCACCGAAAAGGAAGTCAGCGAACGGATCCTGGCCATTACCCGGGCTCGCAAGGTCACCCTTTTCCTGATCAGCCAGGTCGGCACAAGCCCTGCGGGCAAACCCACGCTGTCCTGGTCCTTCGACCAAACCGCCCTCGATGCCGACGCGGCCGCAGACGGCTGGTACGCGCTGCTGACCAACCTGGACCCCACCCACGCCGACACCGCGGCGGTCCTGCTTCGCTACAAAGGCCAAGAAACCGTCGAACGGCGCAACCGCAACTTCAAAGGCCCGCTCGCGGTCGCCCCCATGTTCCTGAAGAACAACCGACGCATCGAAGCGCTAATCAGCGTGATCTGTCTCGCGCTGCTGATCTTTAGCCTCGTCGAACGTGCCGTCCGCCTCGCCCTGAACCCCACAGCCAAACTCCCCGGACTCTGGGCCGGACGAGCAGCCAGACCCACCGCACAACTGGTCTTCACCGCCCTCTCCACCCTCCGGCTCGTGCCGGCCACCGACACCGCCCAGGCCCAGATCCCACAACCCCTCCCACTGCAAGCGCGGCTACTCCAGCTCCTTGATGTCGACCCCCGCCAAGCCCGTTACTAGACCGCTACTGCCGGGCATGGACCCGCACTAGCCCACCGTCCTTCATGTGCGGAATACCCGGCTAGCCCGTCACCCCTCTCGAGCCCCTCGCCTTCGTGGCCCGCGCTGGTGCTGGGGGCCATGGCCGCCGTGGCCCCCGGCACCACCGTGCCCCTCGAGGCCCCCACCTCCCTGCTGGTCCTTCCCAGCGCCCCGAACTCCGCCCGGGTCTTGGCGACGGGGGCGTCGCTGAGCGGGTACGTCGTCACCCTCTTCGACTGCCCAACGCCGCTGCCGGTGAACGCCGCCGGGATCGGGAGCGGGAGCTGCGGTGCCATGGGGGCGTTCGACGGGGAATTCGGCGGCCAGGCCTATCCCAGCGTTGCGGCGGCCCGGGCGGCGGTCACGCCGCCGCCGGGCGGCCCGCTGGGGTGCGACCGGGTGAGCCGGGTGGCCCTGCAGCCGGGCGTCACCGCGACCCTGTACGCCGCCCCGCCACCGCAGGGCAACTGCCAGGCGGTCTGGCACCAGGGGAGCTGGACCTTCACCCTCAGCGGCGACCTGAATGGGGGGGTGAGCGGGGATCCCACCGAGCCCTGGCCCCTGATCGCCAAGAGCGTCGTCGCCTTCGTCGGCCGCCACCGGCCGCCGCCGACCCCGGGCTGGTTCACCTGCGACGTCGCCGCCGACGGGCTGCACACCGACCTGCGCTGGGCCCGGGGCGCGGACGTCTACACCGCCGGCGCCTTCCATCAGGCGATCCCCGCCCTCGGGCTGGCGATCGCCATGAGCCCCTACCCGGGTTGAGGGAGACCGTAGACCGCGACCGGCAGCCTTCGCCGCGTGCCACCGAATCCACCGGTGCGGGCGGGTCGGCGCCACCGCCGGGCGAACACCGGGGGAGCATCCCCTCGACAACCCGGCCGGAGGCCGCGATCATGGCTCGGCACACGGGCCCCGGCCGGCGCGCCGCCGGCAGGGTCGTTGGGGGCAACCAGAGCGTGCCAGGATCCATGGAGGAGGAGGCATGAAGACAGAGGTCAAGGGGACGACGCTGCCGGTGCTGGAGGTCGTGCTGGACCCCGGGGAGCAGGTGATCTCCACCCACGGCGAGCTCTCCTGGATGTCGCCCAACCTGCAGATGTCGCAGACCACCGGCACCGGCGGCCAGCACGGCCTGATGGCAGGCCTGAAGCGCATGGCCGGCGGCGGTGGGCTCTTCCTCACCCGCTACGAGGCGTCCAGCGGGCAGGCGATGGTGGCCTTCGCCGCCAAGATGCCCGGGCGCATCTTCCCCATCGAGATCGCCTCGGGGGCCGGGTTCCTGGTCCACCGCCACGGCTGGCTCTGCGCCACTCCCGAGGTGGTGCCCTCGGTGGGGCTGCAGCAGACGTTCCGCGGCGGCCTGTGGGGCGGCGACGGCTTCGTGCTCGAGCGCCTCGAGGGCCGGGGCACGGCCTGGGTGGAGCTGGCGGGGGAGATCACGACCTACGAGCTGGTGGCGGGCCAGCGGCTGCTGGTGCATCCAGGGCACGTGGGGGTCTTCCAGGACAGCGTCAGCTTCCAGATGACCCGCGTCCCCGGCATCGCCAACAAGCTGTTCGGGGGGGACGGCTTCCAGCTGGTGGCCCTCACCGGCCCGGGGACGGTGTGGCTGCAGAGCATGCCCCTGCCGATCCTGGGCCACGCCCTGGCTCCCTACACCGGCGGGGGCACGTCGAACGCCAGCAGTGGGGGCCCCGGCGGGATCTCCGGGGGCGTGCTGGGCAACCTGCTGGGCCAGGACGTGTGAGCGCTCGCCCCGCGGCCCCGTCGTCGCTGGGGCCAGGCTCGAGGGCGTGGTGGAGGCGACCCGGCCTCGCCGCAGTGGAAACCGGACCGCCGCGCGCCCCCTGATCCGACAGCGCGCCCGCACATGGAGGACCGAGAATGAGTTGGGGAGAGGCCTACCGCCGGATGTGGCGGAGGTACGCCGTCTTCGAGGGGCGGGCCACGCGGGCGGAGTACTGGTGGCCCGTGCTGGTCAACCTGGCGATCCTGGCGCCGCTGCAGGTGCTGGCGTTCGCGGCGACCAGGGCCTTCCTGGTGCTCGACGGGCTCTACGTGCTGGCGGGGATCATCCCCGGGCTGGCTCTGAGCGTGCGCCGGCTCCACGACACCGACCGCAGCGGCTGGTGGTGGCTCATCGGGCTGGTGCCGTTCGTGGCCGTCATCCTGCTCATCCTGACGGTGCTCCCGGGCACGCCCGGGGCCAACCGCTACGGGGCCCCGTCCATGTGATCCCGCCGGCCCCCGGGCGGGCACCGCGCCCCTGGGCCGCCGGGCCGCGGGTGGAGGGCGCCCCGCTCCGGGGGTGGCCGGCGCCCGCGCGACGGGAGCGGGCGGCTGGACCCGGCTGGGGGGCATGGGGAGCTCGGCGCGCGCCCGGGAGCGCCGAGCCGGCCGGAGGAGCCACGGGGCCAGCTCCGGGCCTGGGCAGCCCCACCACGATGCGGGGCGGCCTGCCGTCGACGGTGACGCCGAGCCGGCCCCGGAGGCCGGCCGGGGCCGTCGGGCCGTCAACGGGCGGACGGCCGATCTCCCCGAGAACGCGTTCGCCATCCCCCCAGGGCCGCGTGTGAGCCCAGGGCCAGGGTCCGGGGGCCGGGCGAGCCGCCGCGTCGTGAGGCCGGCCATGGCCCCCTTGACCGGCGCCGCCAGCGCCAGCCCGGCGCCCCACCGCCCGCCGGGGCGTGCCCGCCGGCCGGCCCAGCGCCTCAGCGCACCCGCCGCTTCTCGCGCACCTGGGCGACCCGGAGCACGGTGACGAAGCCCACCCCGCCCACCAGGTTCCCGGAGGTGGCCACCAGCAGCCAGCGCGCCAGCAGCAGCGCCGAGGCGTGGGCCGGGATGAAGCCGGCGAACAGCAGGGCGGCGCCGATGATGGTGTGGGAGAGGTTGGCCGCGAACAGCGGGTAGCCGGCGGCGAAGATGATCAGCACCCGGGCCACCGCATTCTTGACGGCGACCATCAGCCAGGTCAGCACCGTCATCACCAGCCCGGCCAGGGTGGCGGAGACGAAGAGGCCGGGGACCGGCACCGCCAGCTTGTAGTCGGTGTAGGCCACGTAGCCGTGCACGATCGGCGCGCCGATGGCGTGCGGGACCGAGAGCAGGGCCGCCACCAGGGCGCAGCCGAGGATGTTGCCCAGCCAGGTGACGACCCAGCCCCGGACCAGCGAGCCGGGGCTGCGCTCGCGGGTGAGCACGGCGATGACCGGGATCAGGAAGTTCTCGGTGAACAGCTCCGAGCGGCCCAGGAACACGAAGAGCAGGCCGACGGGGAAGACCAGCCCGCCCAGGGCCAGGGCGCCGAAGAGGCCGATGCGGGGGGCCGCCGTCAGCGCCGCCCCCACCACGCACATGGCGGCCAGCCCGCCCAGCGACACCTCCACCCCGCCGATGACGGCGGTGATGAAGACGTCGCGCAGCGACCGGCCCAGGCGCTCCTGGCCGACGCTGGCCGCCCGGTCGGCGATCTCCTCGGGCGCCTGGACCATGAGGTCGGCCTCGATCTCCATCGAGGGCCCGGGCCCCGGCCCGGCGGTGTCCAGCTCCGTGGGGTCCATCGGGCCATGCTATCGGCCCCGCGGCGAGGGCATCGGCGGTGCCGATGCCGCTGAGGACCCGGGGCTCCCCGCGACCGCCTCGCCCGGCGGCCTCAGGCGCCCGGCGGGGGGCTCCGGCCCGGGCGGGGTGCCCGAGGGCCGCCCCTCCACCCGGACCAGGGCGTGCATGCCGCTGGCCAGGCTCTCGCGCAGGGCCTCCACCGTGGGGGTCCCCGCCGCCGCCCAGCGCTCGGCGACGGCCTCCGCCACCTGGTCCAGGTCCCGGCCCACAACGAAGTGGACCACCCCTTCGGCCGCGGGGCCGCCTCGGGGCACGGCCAGGCGCACCCAGGGGTCCTGCCGCCAGCGGTCGGCCTTCTTGGAGAAGGCGTGGGTGTACAGGTACAGGACCCCCGGCGGCAGGATCAGGAACCAGGCCGCCACCGTGCCCTGCACCGGTCCGGCGCGCGAGGTGACCCGCACCGTCTCGTGCCCGGCCAGGGCCGAGAGGAACTCCGCGGGCAGGGGGAGGGGCTCCGCGGGCTCCTCCGCCCCGCCGTCAGGGGGTGGCACGCCCGCGCCGGACGCTGCCGACCAGGAGCGCCACCACCGCGGCCGGGAGGGCGACGACCGCGGCCGGGTTGTCGTGGGCGGCCAGGAACCAGGCGGCGACGACGATGACCGCGGCGCCGGCCGCGATCTCCGGGGTGTCACCGACGACGAACTCCCACCAGAAGCGACCGAAGGCCGCCAGGGCCCGCCGCGGGCTCACGCCGGCTCGGGGCGCGTGCGCCCGGGGCGGGCCATCAGGTGCACGGTGCCCCAGGTGACGGCGCCGTAGAGGGCCAGCAGGGCCAGGATGGCCCCGTCCGAGCCAGGCCAGGCGATGCCGGCGCCCTCGCCGCCCCAGAAGGTCCCGAAGCTGACCAGCATCAGGCCCACCCCCATCTTCATGGCGTTCTCCGGCACCCCGGCCAGCTGGCGGGCCACCACCACGCCCACCGCGCTCACCACCACCACCGCCGCCAGCGCCGAGAGGGTGGCCGGTCCCAGCTGCCCGGAGCTGAGCCCGAGGGTGAGGACGATCATGACCACCTCCATGCCCTCCAGGAAGACGCCCTTGAAGCTGATCACGAAGCCGGTGGCATCCCGGCCGTGGCCGCTGCGGGGGATGCCGGAGAGCCGGGCCACCTCGCGCTGGTAGATGGCGTCCTCGTCGTGCTTGGGCTTGTGCCCGCTGGCCCGCAGGATGGCCTTGCGCAGCCACTGCAGGCCCAAGACCAAGAGCAGGCTGCCGACCACCAGCCGGAGCACCGCCAGGGGCACGTAGTGGATCAGCGCCGGGCCGAAGGCCGCGACCAGCGCCGCCAGGCACAGCAGCGCCGCCGCCGCCCCTTCGATCGTCGAGCGCCAGCCGCGGGTGAAGCCGCTGGCGAGGAGGATGGTCAGGGCCTCCACCGTCTCCACGGCGCTGGCCCCGAAGACCGCCAGCCCGACAAGGATCGTCCCGGTCATCGCACGGCTCCCATGAGACGGTCGTCCGGCGCCGGCCTCGATGGTACGGCGCCCGGGGTGCGCGCCTGCGTCCCCAGCCGGGGGGCGGCGGCGCCCCCGTCCTCGCCCAGCACCAAGCAGCCCTGGGGGTCGAGGGCCAGGCGCACCAGCTCGTCCCGGGCCCAGCGCCGGGGCGCGAAGACACCGCTGAGCTGGGGTCCGCTGGCCAGCTCCACCACATGGTCGTAGCCGCGGCCCCGGAAGGCGACGTCCCGCACCCGGCCTCGCAGGCCCAGCTCCTCCCGGCTGGTGGGGTGGAGCGAGACCGCGGCCGCCCGCACCAGGAGCGGGGTGGCCAGCCCCGCCGCCACCGGGCGCGGAGCGCGGGCCGTGAGCGGCACGCGCTCCTGCAGCAGGGCCACCACCTCCACCAGCCCGCCGGCCAGCGACCGGCCCACCTCCGCCGGCAGCTCGCCGGCGAGTCCGGTGAAGCGGGCCACGAAGGCGGTGGCGGGATGGAGGTAGATCGCCTCCGGGGTCCCCACCTGCACGACCCGACCCCCTTCCAGCACCCCGACGTCGTCGGCCAGGGCGAAGGCCTCGGCCTGGTCGTGGGTGATGTAGACGGCCGTCGGGGCCAGGTCGCGCACCAGGGTGGCGATCTCCACCCGCATCCGCTCGCGCAGGTCGGCGTCGAGGTTGGAGAGCGGCTCGTCGAAGAGGAGCAGGCCGGGCTCCGCCACCAGGGCCCGGGCCAGGGCCACCCGCTGCTGCTCGCCCCCGGAGAGCTGGCTGGGGTACCGCTGGGCCATCCGGCCCAGCCCGACCCGGTCCAGCAGCTCCCGGGTGCGGCGCCGGCTGACCGTCCCGTCGAGGTGGCGGCGGCGCAGGGCGTAGGCCACGTTCTGCTCGACGGTCATGTGCGGCCACAGGGCGTAGTCCTGGAAGACCATGGCCAGGTCGCGCTGCTCCGGGGGGACGTGGCGGCGGGGGTCGGCCACCACGGTCCCCCCGATGCGGATCCGGCCCGCCGTCGCCCGCTCGATGCCGGCGATGCAGCGCAGCAGGGTGGTCTTGCCGGACCCCGACGGTCCCAGCAGGACGGTGAACCGCCCGCCCCCGACCTCGAGGTCGACGTCGTCCAGGGCCGCGGTCGGGCCGTAGCGCTTGGTCAGTGCCTCGACCACGACCGGTGGCGCGGCCGGGGGGCGAGGGCCCGGGGTCATCGGGCCGCCCCGATGTGCAGCCACCCGCGCGGCGCCAGCAGCCGGAAGGCCCCGAGCCCGGCGCCGACGATGACCAGGGCGTACGCCACCGCGGCCACCATCAGGGTGGTGCCGGGGCCGTACGAGTAGGTGGCGAAGGCCTGGGTGATCGCCACCGCCAGGGGCTCCTGGCCCGGGGGCGCCAGGAGCTGCGAGATGGGCAGCTCGAAGAGGATGCCGGTGAAGCTGAACAGCCAGGCCCAGAGCAGGCTGCGCGCCAGCAGGGGGACGACGGTGGTGCGCCAGGCCCGAGCGGCGCCGCCGCCATGGACCCGGGCCGCGTCCTGGAGCGAGGACTGCACCTGGGCCATGGGCCCCATCAGCAGCCGCGACGCGGTCGGCAGGGAGTTGGCCAGGTAGGCCATCCCCAGCAGGGCGATGGTGCCGTAGAGGTGCCAGCCGAGGTGGGCCAGCAGGGGCAGGTTGTAGGCGAAGATGTAGCCCGCCCCCAGGACGATCCCGGGCAGGCCCACCGTCGCCAGCAGCAGGAGGTCGAGGAGCCGGGGCAGGACACCAGCGCGCCGCCGGGCCATGAGGTGGGCCACGATCAGGCCCCCGGCCACGGCCAGGGTCCCCGCCACCAGGGCCAGCCGGGTGGAGAGGAGCAGGGGGCCGAGGGCGGTGGCGTGGCGGAGCAGCTGGACGTAGTTGGCGTCGGTGAGGCTGCCCCAGGTCAGGGTGGTGGCGCTGGCCCGGAGCAGGGAGGCGCTGACGGCGCCGAGGCCGGGCACCCCCAGGCTGAGGACGAAGAAGCCGCCGACCGCGGCCAGGGCGGCCGCCTGCCCCCAGGGCCCGCGGCGCCGCCGCGGCGCCGGCCGGGTGCGCCCGCTGAGGACGGCGTAGGAGCGGCCCCGCAGCGCGCGGGTCTGGGCCAGAAGGGCCAGGCTGACGCTGGCCACCAGCAGCCAGCCCACGGCGGCCGCCACCGGGAAGTTGGCGGGGAAGGTGTCGACGGCGGCGAAGAGGGTCTGGGTGGCGATGGGGAAATTGGCGGTGCTGGCGATGGTCGTGGCCACCCCGAAGTCGCTGATGGTCTCGGCGAACACGATCGCCAGCCCGGCCCAGAGCGCTGGGGCCAGGATCGGCACCGTCACCCGCAGGGCCGCCCAGCGCCCCGCCCCGTGGACCCGAGCCGCGTCCTCGAACTCCTGCCCCAGCGCCGCCAGGGCGTTGGCGACGGCGAGGTAGGCGAAGGGCACCCCCTTGGTGACCAGCACCAGGACCACCCCCGCCGGGCCGAAGAAGACGGCCCGCACCCCGGCCAGGGGCAGCCCCATCTGGCTGAGCAGGCCGTCCACCTCGATCAGGCGTTCCCAGCCGAGAGCGGTGAGGAAGGAGGGCGTCAGGAGCACGACCCACATCAGCACCCCCCAGAGCCGGCGGCCGGCGACGGTGGTGCGCTGGGTCAGCCAGGCCAGCCCGAGGCCGATCGCCACCGAGAGCCCGGCGGTGACGGTGGCCACCAGGAGGGAGTCGACCAGCCCCTGCCGGGTCGATCCCTGGAGGGCGGTGCCCAGGTTGGCCAGGGTGAACCACGCCCGCCCCTGCCCGAGGAGGGCGGGGGAGACGGCCAGGGCCAGGAAGAGCCCGATCGGCACCAGCAGCAGGAGGAGGACGGCGGTCCAGAGGGTGGGAGCGCCCAGGGCGCCAAGGCGCCCTGGGCGGCCGGCGGCGACGCGCAGCCGGCTCCGGAGTCGGTCCCGGCCCACCACCTGTCAGCTCAGCCGGCGATGGTGGTGGTGAACCACTGGTTGAGGACGCCCTCGCGCGGGCCCCACCAGTAGGGATTGATGGTCTGGTAGGCGATCGAGGTCATGGCGGGGATGCCGGGGTTGGGCTGCTCACCGCGCAGGACCGGCCAGAAGAGCGAGTCGCCGTGGGGGTCCCCGGCCTGCATCTGGTGCTGCCCGGCGGGCGACAGCACGAACTCGGCGAAGCGCTTGGCCTCGGCGATCACCCGGGAGGAGGCATTGGCGTCGATGCCGATGTTGCCCGGGAGCAGCGTCACCGGCTTGGGGAAGACGACCTTCAGCCGGGGGTCGGCCTGGATGGCGCCGAAGATGGCCGAGCTCTGGATCGCGGCCATGTCGATCTGCCCGATCTGGAGCGCGTGCAGCGAGTCGCCGTTGGTCGGGAACACCTGGAGCCCATTGGCCTTCAGCCGGCGGAAGAACCGCTCTCCGGGCTGGACGCCGCCGACCGCGCTCATCATGCCGGCCACGAAGGGGTAGGTCGGGCCGGAGATGGCGGGGTTGTTCATGCCCAGCAGCCCCCGGTAGCGGGGCTCGAGCAGCTGCTGCCAGGTGGTGGGCGGCGTCCGCAGCTTGGCGCTGTTGTAGACCAGTGCCGCCGCCATCGTCAGCCCGGTCGGGATGTAGCTGTGGTCCGGGGGGATCACCGTCTGGGCGACCGTGCTCCAGGCCGCCGGCGGCTCGAAGCCGCGCAGCAGCAGGTGCTGGAGGTCGAGGGCGGCGAAGGGCTGATTGCCGTCGACCCAGAGCACGCCCCACTGGGGGTTGTTGCGCTCGGCCTGGATCCGGGCCAGCAGCGGGCCGGTGCTGTCGTCCACCAGCAGGGTGGGGATGCCGGTCGCCTTCTGGAAGGCCGCCACTGTGTTGGCGTCGTAGCCCTGGGCGGAGTAGACGACGAGCGGGACCGCCCCGCCCGCCCCGCTCCCGTGGGCCCTGTGGCCGGCGGGGTGCGCCGCCGCCGCCGCGCCGCCGCACGCCGCCAGTAGGGCGCTGGCGCCGACCGCCAGGGCGCCCAGGCTGCGCCACCGCCGTCTTGGCGGCCTCATGAGGGTGCCGGGCTGCTCTGTCGCCTGTGACACGTGCGCTCCTCCCTGGTGGGGGGCGGGCCGGGCCGCCCGATGCCGTCGTCCGAGGTGCTGGGGCCGGTGCCCTGGGGCCATCCCCGCGCCGACCGACCCGGCCACGCCCGCCAGGGAGGCGCGCCGCGCGCCGTCTGGTTGGGGGCAGCGTGGGTGGGTTCGGCTGACACCGGTCAGCACCCCGAGGCTAGGCGGTCCCCGGCTAACGCGGTGCTAAGCGCGGGTTATGGCGCGGTTATGCGCGGGGCACCTTCGAGCCCACCGGCCGCGCGCAGGCGGGGGAGGGATCACGCAAGCATCGGTCCCGGGCTGGACGGGGGCCCGATGGGACAGGTGTCGCGATCCGGGACGCGGCGAGCCCCTCGTCGTCGTTGCCGCTGGAACCTGGTGGCACAGGCACACTATGTGCCACTATTGGAGGAATATGGCACGAATGGAAGGACGGCTGGGGCCGCAGGGCCGATTGGTGATCCCGGTGGCGATCAGGCGTGCGCTCGCCCTCGAGACCGGCACGCGGCTCCTCTTCGCTGTGGAGGACGGACGCCTGGTCGTCGAGTCATCGCGGGCCCAGGCGCGTCGGCTGCGCGGGGCTTGGCGGCAGGTCGCGGACCGTCCGGCAGGCGCCCTGGGCCAGCTGGAGGCCGAGCGTCGGGCCGAGGCCGAGCTGGAGGCCGCGGAGGCATCCGGAGACGCGCCGGCGGCCGGGGCCGCCCGACGGCGGCTCTCCAGCCCGTGACCCAGGTCTTGGACGCGTCGGCCCTGCTCGCCTTCTGGCTGGATGAGCCGGGGGCGGAGGCGGTCGAGGCGGTCGTCGCCAACGGCGCCGCGATCTCGACCGTGAGCCTCAGCGAGGTGCTGGCCCGCCTGGTGCGTGACCGGCCGGCCCTCGCCGACCAGCTGGTCGCGGCGGCGCAGGTCGCCGGGGCCCCGGCGCCATCTGGTGGCCCCCCCCCCGGTGAGGGGCTGTCGCTGCCGGGCATGCTGGCGGTCGAGCCGTTCACGCTCGCCGACGCGGTGGGTGCCGCCGCGCTGGTGCCCGCCACGCGCGCCGCCGGTCTCTCCTTCGGGGACCGGGCCTGCCTGGCTCTGGGCCGCCGGCTGCACGGGCCGGTGCTCACCGCTGATCGAAACTGGGCCCGGCTCGACGCCCGCGCGACCGGGGTCGAGATCCGGATGCTGCGCCCCCGTCCCGCCCGGCGTGGGCGTGACGGGCCGGCACCGGCGCCCACACCGTGAGAAGGGTGGGGCGCGGAAGGAGGCCGGGCGCGGCGCCCCAGGCGGCGCCCCCGGCCGTGCTCCCCCGGCGGCCTCGTGGCCGGCCGCCGATCCCCGCTGGCGCGCCGTCGGTCCCGTGCGACCGCGCGCCCCGCTGAGGCTTCGCTTCCCATGAGCCGCGGGGGCTGGCGCCGCAGGGCCGCCGCGCGACCGCCTGCCGCGCTGCCGCTGGACCGGCCGTCGTCCGACGTGCAGGCTCCCCCAGCCGGGGACGGTCAAGGGGGGCGCGGCCGGGCCCGTTCCGGCGCCGGGGCCCGCACCTGGACGTGGGCCGGGGTGGCGCTGGTGGCCCTGCCTCTGCTGGTCCTCTACGGGCGCACGCTGGAGCCGAGCGTGTACTTCGGCGACAGCGGCATCCTGCTGTCCAGCGCGTCCGACTTCGGCATCGCCTACTCCCCCGGGTTCCCCGTCTATGTGATGGCGGTCTCCGTCTGGGGCCGCCTGGCGCGGATGGCGGGAATCCCGTTCGCGGTTGGCGTCAACTCCTTCTCCGCCGTCGCGGCGGCGGGGGCGTCCGTGCTCGTGTTCCTGGCGGTGCGTCGTCTCCTGGCCCCGGCCGCCGGCGGGGCGGGGCCGCCGCCCCCCGCCCGGGCGCGCAGGGCTGGTGCACCGCTCCTCCCCGCATCTCCACCGGTGGTGTGGGTGGCGGCGGTGCTCGCAGGGTGGATGACGGGCGCCGCCTACACCATGTGGTCGCAGGCGATCAATGCCGACATGTACACCCTGTGCGGCCTCCTGGCCGCCGCGATCCTCTACCTGGCGATCCGGTTGGAGCGAGCGACCACGGCCCGGGACCGGACCAGGGCCGCCCTGCTCATCGCGGTGGCGTACGGGCTGATGTGGGCGGTCCACTACCTCGCCCTGGGTTGGCTCCCCTTCATCCTGCACCTGGCCTGGCGCCACCGCCCCCAGCTGCGTCGGGTTCGCTGGCGGCTGCTGGCGTTCTTCGGCCTCTCGGCCGCCCTTCCCTACGCCTACCTGCCGATACGCTCGGCGATGTGGCCGGTCGTCGACTGGGGCCACCCCGCCAGCCCCGGCAACCTGCTGGCCGCTCTCACCGGGGCCACCTGGACGACGCAGGCCTCCAACTACCGGGTGTTCGATCCCGGCGCGCTGGTGGGTGCGGTGGGCGCGTGGCTGCGGCTGGACTACAGCCAGGTGGCGCTGCCGGTGCTGCTGCTGGCCGCGGCGGGATGGCTCTTCTGCCGCGGGCACCGCCGCGGGCTCGCGACCGGACTGGCCCTGGCCTGGCTCGGGCCGGGGGTCCTGGCCACCGTCTACGTCACCAACAACGGGCCCAGCTACCTGATTCCCGCCCACGTCGTGATGGCTCTCCTGGCCGCGGTGGGGCTGGTGGAGGGCGAGCGTCGCCTGGCCCCGCGGACCTGGTGGGGGCGCACCCGGGCGGGGCGCCGGCGGGGCCCCGCGGTCGCGCTGCTGGCGCTGGGGCTGGCCGCGGGGACGGTCGCGCCGCCCTTCGCCACCCTGGACCGCCACCGCGCCTACGTGGCGGAGGACTACGGCCGCAACGCGCTGCGGGGCGTACCCGCCGGCGGGATCATGTTCGTTCCAGGGGACACCCTCAACGCGTCGGTCGAGTACCTGCAGGTCGTCACCGATTACCGTCCGGATGTCGCGGTCATCCCCACCTCGCTGGTCCACTTCAAGTGGTGGCGTCAATCCTTCCGGCGCCATCACCCCGGCTTCGTGCTGCCGGAGCTCCCGCCGGCGGCCAACGACGTGACCTGGATGACGCGACTGGTCCGCGGGGTGCTGGCGGGCAACCCCGGCCGGACGGTCTACCTCGTCAGCCAGGACGGCCTCAACCTGCCCGCGGGCTTCGTGGCGGTCCCCGCCGGCATCGGCTACCGACTGGTGGCCGCCGGCGCCACCGCCGCCCAGCGGATACGGCTGAGCGATTGGGCCTTCTCGGCGCGGAGCCTGGGCCAGGCGTCGGGCAACCACCATGACGACCTCCAGCCCATCTATGACATCGCCTGGCGGGAGGTGCGGCTGGGCTACGTGCAGGCCTTCGAGGACCTCGGTGACAGTGAGTTCGACGCCCACCGGTACCTGGCAGCGGCCCGGGCCTACGCGACGGCGCTGCGCTTCTACCGCGGCGATCCCCGGCTGACCATCAGCCGCGGGGCCAGCCTGCTGATGGCGGGCCGTGACGCGGCGGCGGCGGCCCTGCTGCCCGGACCGTATCGGAGCCGCGGCGCCAGCGCCGCCGATCCCCGCGCTCTCGCGACCGCCTATGGCCAGGCGCTCACCGACGTCGGCCTGTGCTTCGAGCGGCCGGCGTGCTTCGGCCCCGCCGACGCGGACATGAACGTCATCGAGGCGCAGCGATTCGCGATCCAGTGGTTCCGCATGGCCCAGCGGGTGGACCGCGCCGACGCCGCGGCCCTGCTCAACCTCGGGGGCCTGCTCGCCGAGTCCGGCGCCCCCGCCTCCGGGGTGGTCTATCTCAACCGGCTCATCGCCCTGGCCCCACCGGCCCTGGCGCCCGCCGACCCCCGGGCCCAGGTCTTCGCCCAGGCCCTCTTCGACCGGGCCCAGGCCGAGACGGTCCTCGGCGAGCCGGCGGCGGCGCGGCGCGACATGGCCCGGGCGCTCGCGCTCGACCCCAGCCTGCGGAGCCTGCTGCCGCCGGCCGCGACCGGGGGTCCGCCGGGCGGGTGAGGACTCAGGGCGGGCCCCGAGCCTGCCCCGAGCCGGGCCGGTCGCGGACGCCCGAACCGGGCAGGACTGGGCCCGGAGCCGACGGGCGGCTGGGCCGGACTCGGCACCGGCGGACCGACCCGTGCAGACCGAACCCGCGGGCCCGCAGGCGGGGCGGCCGGTGCGGAGGGCCAGGCCACCCTGCGACCTCGGCCAGGCGCGCCCGCCGCATCCAGGCGCCCCGCTCCACGGGATCGGTGACGGGGTGCGGCGATGCTCCCGGGCCGCACCTCCGACGGCGCCGGTCCCACCCGCCCTTCGGGGGAGGATCACGGCCTCTTCCGGCCCGACCTCCGGGCGTCGCCGCGTCGCCGGCGCCGCAGCTCGGACACCACCCGGCGCTCCTCGCGTCGGTTGGCCCACCATCGAGCCAGGCCGTGCCGTCCCAGCAGCGCGCCGAGCCCGAGGGCGGCCAGGCCCGCGCCAGCCCACCCCACGGCCTGCCAGGGGATGAACCGCAGCACCAGGGCGGGGCTGTGGTAGCGACGGGTGCCGTGCCCGTTGACCGTGGCGTCCGCGGCGGCCGTGATCCGCAGGGTGCCGAACCAGGGCAGCGGACGGTAGACGGCGCTCAGGGTGGCCTTGCCGTCCGGTACCACGTACAGCCCGGCCGGGCGCAGGGGGAGCGTGGTCGTGCGTCCGTCATGGCGCACCGTCAGCGTGGCCTGGCTCAGGGTCACGAGCACCGTGCCGTGGTTGGAGACGGTGGTGCTGAAGACCTCGGCCGACCCCCGGCGACTCGCCCTGGGCCGGCTGACCCTGAGGGCGACGCGGACCCGGCCCGGCACGGTGACCTCCACGATCAGGGCGGCGCGGGTCTCGACGGCGAGCCCGGAGGCGGTCACCCCGGCGATGCGGGAGGCCACGACCGCCCCCAGGTACTGGCCGGGCGGCGTCCCCCTCGGCACCACCAGGCGGAACGGGTCGATGCGATGGCCGAAGCCGGGCACGGTGACGCTCCCCCTGGCGACTCGCAGCCAGGCGCCCACCCCGTGCTGGGGCCCGGGCTGGGCGGGCGCCAGGGCGCCTCCCCGGGCCTGCAGCAGGTCCGCCGGGTAGACCGTCAGGGTGAGGGCGCTGGGCGTGAAGTTGTTGAGCACGACGGCGTCGGCGACGGTGGACCCGGCGGGCAGCGCGTAGGTGAAGTGGTGGTCGCGCAGGGTGGTGTGGCCGAGCAGGACGGGACGGATGCCGAAGACCGGCTGCCCCGGGCCCGACGCGGCGACCGTGCTGGCGGCACCGAGGAGCCCGGCGGCGATCAGGGCCGCCCACACCACCCGGCGGGAGCCCCGGCGCCCGGTGGCGGTCATCCCCGGGTCCCCGCGGTGGCCACCGCCGGTGCCCCGGACGCCAGTGGTCTGCGGTGGATCAAGGGCGGCCGGCGGCCCCGCGGGCGGGGCCCTCGCTCCATCCCGCCCGCCCGAGCATGGGCGGGCCGGCGCGAAGACGCCAGCCCGCGGCGACCACCGCCCCGCCCCCGCCCCGTCGCCGGAGACGGTCGCCGCCGGGGCGCCTGAGCCGGTCCGCCGGGCGCGGGAC
>JAKABB010000184.1 GCA_021802045.1 bacterium | reverse complement strand
CCCCGCAATCGGGCGCGCTCCACCTGCAACTCCTCCAGCTCGCCCTCGACCAGCCCGGCGCCCTCCAGGTCGGCCATGTCGGCGCGCGCCGCCTCCAGCTCCCCGGTCGCCCGCGCCCGCATCGCGGCGGCCTCGGTGGCGGCGGCGACGCTGGCCCGCCACCGCTCGTGGGCGACCGCCACCCGCTGGCGAGCGGCGGCCGCCGCGCTCCCGCCCAGCGCATCCAGGGCGTCCCGCTGGAAGGCCGAGCGCAGCCACCGGTGCCCCGTCCCCTGGCGCACCACGTCCACCTCCAGCTCCCCCAGCTGGCGCAGCGCGGCCAAGGGCACCAGGCTGCCGTTGAGGCGGGCGCTGCCCCGGCCCGCCCGCGTCACCTCCCGGCTGGCGACCAGCGGGACCTCGGCGGGCACCGCATGGTCCGCACAGAGCCGCAGCGTCTCCTCGGTCACCGGGTCCAGGACCGCCGCCACCACACCCCTCTCGCTCCCGGCCCGCAGGAGCGAGAGGTCGGGCCGGCCGCCCAGGGCCAGCTCGAGCGCCCCCAGGAGGACCGACTTGCCGGCCCCCGTCTCCCCGGTGACGCAGGTCAGCCCCGGCTCGAAGGCCACGGCCGCGCGAGCGATCACGGCCAGATTCTCCACCCGCAGCTCCCGCAGCACGACTCAGACCTCGGGATCGTCGATCGGTCGCTCCAGCGGATGGGGAGCGGCCCCGACCAGCCCCGGCGTCCCCTTCAGCACCAGGCCGAACCGCATCTTGGAGCGCAGCCGCCCGAAGAAGCCGGGCGACCCCGTCAGCTGCACCAGGAGCAGCTCGGGTCCCCGGGAGATGGCCACCCGGTCCTCGTCCCCCAGCTCATGGGGCGCCTGGCTGTCGGCGGAGACGAAGGCCGGGCCGCGCGCGACCGTGATGGCCAGGCCCTGGGTGTCCGGGAGCACGATCGACCGGCTCATGAGGGCATGGGGGTTGAGGGCCGTGAGCACGATGGCGGGCACGCGTGGGTCCACCGGGGGCCCGCCGGCCGACAGCGAGTACGCGGTCGACCCCAGGCTGGTGGCGACGACCACACCGTCGGCGTCGAAGTCCCCGACCAGCTCGGGCCCCGCCCGTACCCGCAGCCGGATCAGGTTCACGCTGGCGGCCTTGATCGCCACCTCGTTGATGGCCAGGGCGCTCCAGCCGACGCGCTCGCCCTCCCCGTCGTGGACGACCCGGACCTCAAGGACGGCGGGACGCGCCAGGGTGGTCTCCCCACCGGCGAAGGCATCGATCGCCCGGGGCAGCGCGGACAGCTCCACGTCGGTCAGGAAGCCGAGCTGCCCCTGGTTCACCCCCAGCAGCGGGATCCCGCGCCGGGCCACCAGCCGGGCCCCGTAGAGCAGGGTGCCATCGCCCCCGATCGTGACCAGCAGGCGGGTGCCGTCCCCCTCCCGCTCGATCACCTCGGCGGCGCGGTCCTGCGTCCACCAGGTGCGCCACCCGTGGGCCTCCGCCCGCGCCAGAGCGGCCAGGAGCTGGGGGGCCCGGGGCGACACCCTCGGGTGCAGGATGACACCGACCGCGCCACCGCTCACGCCGGTCCTCCGAGATGCACCGCGATCACGAACTCGAGGTTGCCCTGCCGCCCCCGGGGGGCGGCCGGCACCGGCCCGCGCACGGTGGCCCCAGCCCCGGCCCCGGCGACCCACGCGGCCACGGTCCGGGCGATGGCCTCGGCACGCTCCGGGTCCCGGATGACGCCCCCCGGCTCGACGGTCCCGCGCGGGGCCTCGAACTGGGGCTTGACCAGGGCGACCACGTCGGCCGGCCGGGCCAGCAGGCGGCACACCGCCGGCCACACCACCCGCAGGGAGATGAACGAGAGGTCCAGGGTGGCCAGGTCGGGCGCCGGGCCGTCGAGGGCGGTCAGGTGCCGCAGGTTGGTGCGCTCCAGGACGCGGACCCGTGGGTCCTGGCGCAGCCGCCAGGCCAGCGTCCCGTAGGCGACGTCGACCGCGTAGACCAGGCGCGCACCCCGCTGCAGGCAGCAGTCGGTGAAGCCCCCGGTGGCAGCTCCAGCGTCAAGGACCACCCGGTCCGCCACCGGGACCGCGAAGGCGTCCAGCGCTCCCGCCAGCTTCAGCCCCGCCCGGCTCACGTACGGCGGCGGGGGCGGCAGCCGCACCGCGAGCCCGCCGCCGCGGCCGGGCCGGGACGACCGCGTGCTCACGCCAGCAGTCCCACCGCCACCCCGAGGAGGACGCCGGCCAGCACCTCCACCGGGGTGTGGCCCACCAGCTCCCGCAGCCGCTCGTGGCGCAGGCCCAGGTGCTGGCGCAGGTCGACCAGCACCTGGTTGAGGACCGCGGCCTGCTGCCCCACGGCCCGGCGCACCCCGGTGGCGTCGTAGACCACGACGATGGTGAGGATGGCGGCGGCGCCGAAGATCGGGGAGCCGGGACCCAGGCGGCGGGCCAGGTCGGTGGTCAGGCAGACGGTCATGGCCGTGTGGGAGCTGGGCATGCCGCCGGACATCCCCAGCGGGCGCAGGGTGAGCTGGTGGCGCTGGACCGACGCCGTCACCACCTTCAGCATCTGCCCGACGGCCCAGGCCAGGAGCGGGGTCCAGATGAACGGGTTGTGGGCCAGGCCGCTCATGATTCGCCGCCGGCCGGGCTCTCCTCGGGCAGATCGAACGGCCGCTCGCGCGCCTCGCCGTCCGAGCCGAGGGAGAGCTGGGCCACCCGCCGCTCCACCCCCTCCAGGAGAGAGCTGCAGCGCGTGAGCAGGTGGGCCCCGCGCTCGTAGCCAGCGAGCGCCTCCTCGAGGGGCACCTGGTCCTCCTCCAGCCGGGCGATGAGCCGATCCAGTTCCGCCATCGCCTCTTCGTACGAGAGGGTCTCCACCGCGATCTCTTCAGCCATCACCGGCACCCTCCATCCCGCTCGCCGTCACGGTGCTGTCGACCACCCCGTCCCGCAGCCGGGTGCGCAGCCGACTGCCGGCCGGGACCGCGGCAGGGTCCCGCACCAGCGCCCCGGTGGCCCGATCGTAGGTCAGCGAGTAGCCCCGGGCCAGGACCCGCAGCGGGCTGAGGGCCTCCAGCCGCCCGGCGGCGGCGGTCACCTGGGACCGGCGCTCCCGCTGGCCCGCGGTGAAGGCGGCGCGCAGGTGCGCCCGCCGCTCGCGCACCGCGGCCACCCACAGGGGCAGGCGGGTG
>JAKABB010000058.1 GCA_021802045.1 bacterium | reverse complement strand
CCGGGCGAAGTCCGCGGCGGCGGCCAGGCGGGCGCGCTCCCCCTCGGGCCCGCGCGGCAGCGGCCCGGGGTCGAGGGCGACCACGTCGACCCCGGCCGGGGCCGCCGTCACCCGCTGGGCGAGGAGGGTGACCGCGGCCCCCTGGGCCACCAGCGCCCGGCACACCTCGCGGACGTGCACCGACGCGCCCTTGGTGCCTCCCACCGGGATGCCGGCGTCGGGGATCAGGTAGGCCACGCGCGGGGGCCGGGTCATCGGGGGGCGCCAGCCAGGGGGGCCGCCGGCGCCGGGGGCGGCGCGGCGCCGAAGAGCGGCGCCAGCCGGCGGGCGCAGACCAGCCGGTCCAGGTGGGCCTCGACGTGGGTCCGGGCGGCCTGCCCCAGGCGGCGGCGCAGCGGGGGGTCCTGGGCCAGCCGCTCCAGGGCCGCGGCCAGGGCGGCGGCGTCTCCGGGCGGCACCAGCAGTCCGCAGTCCGGCGGCACCACCTCGGGGATCCCGGCCACGGCGCTGGCCACCACCGGCACGGCGCTGGCCATGGCCTCCAGGAGGGCGTTGGGCGTGCCGTCGCGGTCCCCGTCGGGCAGCACCACGCTGGACTGGACGAAGACGTCGGCCTGGCGGTAGGCGGTGGCCACCTCCTGGTGGGTGCGCGCGCCCAGGAAGCGGACCGCCTGGCCCAGCCCCATCTCGGCGACCAGCGCCTCCAGCTCGGGGCGGCGCGGGCCGGCGCCGACGATCCGGCAGGAGACCTGGCGTCCGGACGCGTGCAGGGCGGCCAGGGCCGCCACCAGCACGGGGTACCCCTTCTTGTCCACCAGCCGGCCCACCGCCAGGACCCGCAGCGCGGCCGGGTCCGGGCCGCCCGCCGGCGCCGCCGGGACGAACCGGCCGGTGTCGACCCCGTGGCGGGCGAGCAGGACCTTGTCGGCGTGGGGCCCGGCGATCTGGCGCAGGGCGCCGGCGGCGGAGTCGGAGCAGGCGAGCACGAACTCGGCCGCCGCCACCTTGCGCCCCAAGAGGTCGGGCGCCGACAGGTAGAGGTCCTTGGCGTGGGCCGCGAAGCTGAACGGCAGGCCGGTCAGGAGGTGGACGAAGTGGGCCACCGAGGCCGGCCCGTGGGCGAAGGCGGCGTGGAGGTGCTGGGTGTTGGCCCGCTCCAGGTGCCGCGCCAGGCGTCCCGCCTCCACGAAGTGCCGCACCGTGGAGAGGTGGCGGCGCTTGCGGGCGATGTAGACCGCGACCGCCAGGTAGCGGCGCGGGGACCGCAGGAGGAGCAGGCCGTGGGCGGCGGCGGTGGACAGGGCCGCCCCCACCCGGACCCTCCAGGGCCCCGGCGGGTGGAGGTAGGTCACCGGGCTGGCCACCAGGTTGACGTCGGGCTGGACCAGGGTCTCCCCCGGGTGCCGGAGCGCGTAGACGCGCAGGGGCACCCCGCTGGCCTCCAGGCCCAGGATCTCGTCGAGGATGAAGGTCTCCGACAGGCGCGGGAAGCGCTTGGTCAGATAGGCCACGGTGCCGGTCACGCCGGCACCAGGATCAGCGGCCGGACCGGCTGCGGGCGTGCGGGGGCCCGCCGCCGCTGCCGGCTGTGGGCGGCCTCCGCCTCGAGGATGCCGCCCAGCCGGGGCAGTCCCCCGAGGTCCAGGTTCGGCGCGGTCTCCCGCCGCCCGGCGGCCAGGGCCGCGGCCAGCGCCGGCTCCAGCCGGGCCGCCAGGTCCGCCCCGGGCTCCACCACCTGCACCAGGCCCCGCTGGGCGAACAGCTGGGCCCGGATCGCCTGCTCCCGACGGGGTTGGACGCGGGGCACGACCACGGTGGGCACCCCCGACCGGACCAGCTCGCACAGGGTGTTGTAGCCCCCCATCGTGACCACCGCGCCGGCGCCGGCGACGGTGGCCCCGAGGTCGGGGACGAACTCCAGGGCCCGGGCCCTCGGATCGGCCGCCGCCTGGGCCTCGAGGGCGCGGCGCTCGGCCGGCTCCATCAGCGGGCCGGTGACGACCAGGCTGGGCAGGGAGAGGGCGCGGCAGGCGGTCAGGGTCGCCGCCAGCATCCGGGCGCCATCCCCGCCGCCACCGGCCGTGCCAACGACGGTGGTGGCGGGGTCGGGCCGGGCCGCGGGCGCCCCGGGGCGGGCCAGGTAGCCGCAGTAGGAGACCTTGTCGGCCACCTGGGGGGGGAGCTGGTAGGCGGCGCCCAGGTCCAGCAGCCCCGCGCTGCCGTAGACCACGATCCGGTCGAAGACCTCGGAAAGGGTCCGGTAGACGCCGTCCGCGGTCCAGGTCCGGCGCACGGTGGCGGGATCGTCGAGGATGTCGCGCAGCCCCAGGACGACCCGGGTGGCGGGCGACGACTGGCGCAGGGCGTCGAAGACCGGCAGCAGCTCCCCCCGCATGCCCTGGGGGGCGTGGTCGACCAGGAAGACGTCGGGCCGCAGGCGGCGGGCGACGTCGGCCATGATCGCCGTCCGGGCCCGGCGCACCAGCCGCAGGTCGAGGCGCTGGTCGCGCGGCTGGTAGCGCTCCGGGCCGACCTTGACCACGGGGGGCAGGTGGACCACGGAGAGCCCGGTGGGGAGGGTGAAGCGCCCGGTGACCGGGGAGCCGCTCATCAGCACCGCCTGCAGGCCGGGGTGCGCCTGCAGCAGGTGGTCGGCGATGGCCAGGTTGCGGCGGAGGTGACCGAGGCCGTAGGTGTCGTGCGCGTAGAGCAGGAGGCTGCGCAGGGCCCGGGGCCCGTGGGCACTCACGCCGACTGCCGCTGCATCGCCGCGCTGGCGCGCAGCCAGTCGGCCTCGGCCGCCAGGCCCTGCCGCAGGTCGACCCGGGGGCGGAAGCCCAGCAGGCTCTCGGCCCGCGTCAGGTCGGCCCAGGTGTGCCGGACGTCGCCGCGGGCGGCGGCGGTGCGCTCGATCACGAGGGGGCGGCCGACCACCTCGCAGAGGAGGTCGAGGGTGGCCGACAGGGTGATCCGGGTGCCCCCGCCCACATTGATGGCGGTGCCGTCGGCCGGCGCGTCGGCAGCCAGCCGGGTGGCCGCCACGATGTCGTCGACGTAGGTGAAGTCCCGGCTCTGGCTGCCGTCCCCGTAGAGGTGGAGCGGGCGTCCGGCCAGGGCCGCCTCGATGAAGCGGCGCAGGGCCATGTCGGGCCGCTGCCCGGGGCCGTAGACGGTGAAGTAGCGCAGCGCCACCGCCTCCAGGCCGCCGGCGGTCGACGCCGCCAGGCAGAGCCGCTCGGCGTCGAGCTTGGTCTGGCCGTAGGGCGAGATCGGCCCGGGCTGCCCGGTCTCGCACAGGGGCAGGGGGGCGTCGCCGTAGACCGACGAGGACGACGCGTACACCAGGCGTCGCACCGAGGACGTCCGGCGGGCGCTGTCGAGCAGGCGCACGGTGGCCTCGACGTTGTCGTGGACGTACTTGGAGGTGAGCTCGAAGCTGTCGCGCACGCCGGCCCGCCCGGCCAGGTGGAAGATCGTGGTCACGCCCCGGAGGTGGGTCTCCAGGGGCAGGTCGACCAGGTCGCCGGTCACGTGGCGGTAGCCGTGGCGCCGCTGCAGGAGGGCGGCGCGGCCGCGCTTCTCGGCCTGGTCGTAGGAGTCCGTGAAGGCGTCGACGCCCACCACGTCCCAGCCGTCGTCGAGCAGGCTCTGGCTGAGGCGGAACCCGATGAAGCCGGCGGAGCCGGTGACAAGGCAGGTGGGGGTCGTGGTCATGGATATCTCCTGGGCGGGTGGGTGGGGTGCGCCTCACTCTGGGTGGCCTGTCTAAGCCAGCGCTAAGGGGGGCGTGAGAGCGTTCTTAGGGGCCGCGGCCCCCGTGGCCGGTCCCTCCAGGGGTGCGCCCCGCCGCCTCTGGGGCGAAACGCCGGGGGGTGGGGCGCGTTGGAGAGAATGTCCGTGGGCGGTTCGCCAGGGGCCTGGGCCGGTCCCTTCCGCTCGGCTCGGCGCCTGGCGCCCCCACCGGACCGTGCCCCGGGGCCGCCCGGGCCGTGCCGTCCGGGCCCGCCCGAGGGAAGACCGCCCGGTGATTGCCCGCGGGAGGGCCTTGGCTCACGCACCGACCACGCGGCCTGACCCCCACCCCCGCGGCCCCGGCCGCCACGCCGTCCCCCGGTCCCGCTCCGGCGGCGCCACCCGGGAGCGCGGCGCGTGCGCCCGGGGCCGACCACCGCCTGCCCCAGGCCGACGTGGTCCGGGCGGTGGCCCTGCTCCTGGTCGTGGTCATCCACTGCGCCGCCTGGCCGGCGCAGCGGAGCGGGGCCCCCCACCTCCTCTACCCCGGCCTGACGCTGGCCTCCCAGGTGTCGGTCCCCCTCTTCGTCGTCCTCAGCGGCCTGCTGCTCAGCCACGTCGGTGGCGGCCAGACGCGACGGTGGGCCTTCTGGCGCCGGCGCCTGGGGCGCACCGTCGGCCCCTGGGTGTGCTGGGCGGCGGTCTTCTTCGCGATCGCGGTCCTGGGCGCCCACATGTCCCCCAACCCCGTGCGGACGTGGGGCTGGTGGGCGGGGGGCGCCGGCCACCTCTACTTCCTGCTGCTGATCCCCCAGCTGTACCTCCTGCTGCTGGTCTGGCCCCGGGGACGTCGCGCCTCCGCGGTGGCGCTGGTGGTGGCCGGCGCGGTGCAGGTCGGCCTGCAGCTGCTCCGGGTCCTGGCCCCGCTGCACGGGCCGGCGGCGACCATCCTGCTGGACTTCGGCTTCGAGGAGGCGCCGCTCTGGGTGGGCTACTTCGCCCTCGGCATCTTCCTCGGGCGGCATCAGGGCTGGCTCGGGTCGGGGGCGCGGTGGGCTCCCGCGGTGCTGGCGCTGGCCGTCGCCAGCGAGGTGGTGCTCTTCGTGGGGCCCGTGGGCCTGATCGCCCGCCACTGGGGGCCGTGGGTCGGGGGGACGGGCGCCTTCCTGCGCCCGACGCTGCTGCTGACGACGGCCCTGGTCTTCACGCTCCTGTGGTGGGCGGCGCCGGCCCTGCTCGGGCGCGGGGGCAGGGGGATGCGCCGGGTGGTGGCCGAGGGCAGCCGCCACTCTTTGGGCATCTACATCGTCCATCCCCTCTTCCTGCTGGTGGTGGGGCCCCAGCTGCAGCGCGCCCCCGCCCCGCTCTCGCTGGAGCAGGGGCTGCCGGGCTCCCTGCTGCCCTTCGCCGTCCTCGTCGCGGGGGCCGCGGTCAGCGGCTGGTGGGTCAGCCGGCTCCTGGCCGCCTCCCGGTGGACGGCGTGGACGGTGGGGGTCGCCCCGACCCGCTGACCTCCCCGCTCAGCCGGGCTCCGGGAAGTACTGCGGTGCCTCGCGCCGGTCCCGCAGTCCGTACTCGCGGATGACCCGGACCACGCGGTGCCGACCCGGCCCTCCCCAGCCCGTCCAGGCCGCGGCCGCCGCCGCGTCCGACCAGGTCGCAACCGTCACTCGGCGCCCGGGGTCCCGCAGGCTGTCGTAGCTCGCACGCTCCAGCACCGCCTCCGGGAGCTGTGTCTCAGGGCCCGCCGCCGCACCCCGCTCCGTCACGGTCACGACCGGCGTCACGCCGACGGCGGTGTGGTCGAAGCGCACCTGGTCGGGTGCCACTCCGCCGGCCAGGTCGGAGTCGAGGGTCACCTCGCCCACGCGCAGGCGGTAGTCCTGGAAGATCTCGGAGCGTCCCCGGGTCTGGCCGGCCAGGTGGTGGCCGCCGTGGGCCCGCCAGCGGATGAGGGCCTTCTCGTCCTGCCAGGTCGAGAGCGAGAGCACGGCGCCGGGGTGGCACCGGTCACGGAAGCGCTCGTTGCTGACGAAGCCGGCGATCCGCTCCAGCTCCGGGCGCAGGAGCGCGGCGGTGTCCAGGTAGTCGGCCCAGCGTTGGGGCCGGGGCCGCACCTCGAAGATCACGACGAACACGGCGGGCCCTCGTGGCCGGTGCCCACCGGCGCCACCGCACCGGCCAGGAAGAGCGCGGCGGCGCGGTGCAGCGCGTGCCGGGAGGACTCCAGGTGCAGGAGGTGCGTGCCTTTGGGCACGGTCACCCGGGCCCGCCCCGGCGAGCGGCTCAGCGCCGCCATGAGCCAGGCGACGTCGGCGGCGCTGCAGAAGCGGTCCCACGCCCCGCGGACGACCAGGACCGGCGCCGTGATCTCCGCCGGCCGGTAGGGGAGGTCCGCGGCCCGGGTGGCGACGATGTCGACCAGCGGCCCGCCGGGCACCCGCACGCTGGGGGGTGTCCGCCGCCGGTGCGGGGGGTCCGTCGCCAGCCAGGCCGCCGCCCAGGCGGCGAAGTGGGAGTCCAGCAGGACCGGGGGCTCGCTCGCCGGCACTTCCTCCGTGAAGCGGCGGTGCTGGGCATCGACCGAGAGCGGGTACCAGGCGCCGAGCGCGTCCGGGCCCGGGAGGCTTGACGGCAGCGGCGAGCCGGGCCGTGGCGCGATGGGCCCGAACAGGACCAGTGCGCTGACCAGCTCCGGGTGCTCGGCGGCGAGGCGGGCCGCCACCAGCGTGCCCCAGGAGTGGGCGATGAGCGACAGCCGGGGCCGGCCGGTGCGCGCCAGGACCAGGTCGACGACCGTGCGCAGCTGCTCCAGGGCGGCCGGCAGGCGGCCGAGGGGAGGCGCGGTGGCGGGGGCGGCGTCCATGGCCGGATACCGGCCGGAGCGGCCGAAGCCCGCGAAGTCCAGGGCCCAGGCGTCGAACCCGGCGGCGGCCAGCTGGTCCATCCATGAGCGGCCATCGAGGCGGAAGGCCACCGACAGCGCCGACGGGAAGGTGGCCCCATGCACGTACAGCACCGGCGGGGCGTCGGTGTCGGGGTGCCGCGGCCGGCGGCGGCGGACGAAGAGGGCGGGGCGGGTGGCCGTGGCGGGGAGCGTGAAGGTTTGGGTCATGGGGCGACGATGGAGCGGTGCTCGCGCCCCATGCTTCGTCAGCCAGCGAAGCGTGCGCTGCACCGGCTGCTAACCTCCCAAGGCATGCGTGCCGCCCCCGACCTCGCCCCCATCGCGGCGCTCATCGGCGAGCGGGCCCGGGCGGTGATGCTGACCGAGCTGCTCGGCGGGGAGGCCCTGACCGCGACCGAGCTGGCCGCGCGGGCCGGCGTCTCGCCGGCGACCGCCAGCGCTCACCTCTCCCGGCTGGTGCGGGGCGGCCTGCTCCTGGTGACCGCCAGCGGGCGCTGCCGCTACTACCGGCTGGCGGGGCCGGAGGTGGCCCGGGGCCTGGAGGTCCTGGGGGCGCTGGCTCCCCGGGAGCGGCCCCCGGACCCGGCCGGGCCCGGGCCCCGGAGCGGCCTGCGCTTCGCCCGGAGCTGCTACGGGCACCTGGCCGGGCGGGCCGGGGTGGCGGTCCGGGACGGGCTGCTGACCGGGGGCCTGCTGGAGCCCTGGGGCCTGGAGCACCGCGTGCCCGCCCGGGGGCGGGCCTGGTTCGCCGGGATCGGGGTCGACGTCGGGGCGGCCCGGGCCGCCCGGCGGTCCTTCGCCCGCGCCTGCCTGGACTGGAGCGAGCGGCGGCCGCACCTGGCGGGGGCGCTGGGCGACGCCCTGCTGCGGGCCCTGGTCGACCGCGGGTGGTTCCGGCGGCGCCCGGCCGAGCGGACGCTGGACCTGACGCCGGCCGGCCGCGCCGGCCTGGCCCGCGAACTCGGTCTGCGCCTCCCATAGGATGCGGGGGCTGAGGGGGACGCCCCGCCGGACGTCGGAGGACGCGTCCCGCATGGCCGTGGGCGGCACGCCGTGAGCCGCCCGCCCGGGCGGGGCACCTTCGCCGCCCTGGAGAGCCGGCCCTTCCGGTGGGTGTGGGGCGCGGCCCTCACCGGGAACTCGGGGCGCTTCGGGGTGATCCTGGTGGCCGGCTGGGAGGCGTTTCGGCTGGGCCACGGCTCGGCCCTCTGGCCCAGCCTGGTGAGCTTCCTGCTGCTGGTCCCGTCGATGCTCTTCGGCCTGCTCGCCGGCGGCATCGCCGACCGGGTGAACCGTGCCCGGCAGGCGGCCAGCGGCCAGCTGGTGAACGCTCTGGCCTGCGGCGCGGTCGCGGCCCTGACCGTCGCCGGGCACCTGGACCTGCTGGCGGTCCTGCTGGCCTCGGCCGTGGTCGGGGTCGGCAACTCGGTCCAGGGCCCGGCCTGGCAGGCCCTGGTCCCGCGCCTGGTGGGGCCGGAGCGGCTGCTCAACGCCAGCCTGATGGTGCGGATCGCCCAGCAGGGCGCGGAGATGACCGGTCCCGCCCTGGCCACGGCCACCCTGGCCGCGGCCGGCCCGGGGGCGGCCTTTGCGGTCTGCGCCGGGCTCTACGTCGTCGGGACCCTGATGTTCTGGCGGGTGGGCCGGGTGGTGACCGAGGGGCCGCGGGCCCCCCTGACCGGCGGCGTGTGGGCGCCGGTCGCCGACGGGCTGCGCTACGCGCGGGCCCAGGCCCCGCTGGGCACCCTGCTCATCTGGGTGGGGCTCCACTGCAGCCTGACCATGGCCAGCATCGGCATCCTGCCGGTGGTCGCGGTGGCCAACCTGGGGGGCGGCGCCGGCGCCTACGGTGTCCTGCTCACCGCCTTCGGCCTCGGATCGGTCCTCGGCCCCCTGGGCATGATGTGGCTGGGCCGCCGGGTGGAGCCGGTGACGCTGCTGGTGGCGACCGGCGTCCTCAGCGGGGCGCCCCTGGTCTCCCTGGGCCTGGTCCCCAACATGGTCGTCGCGGCCGTATCCTCGGCCCTGGCGGGCGCGGCCCAGGCGGTCTTCATGGCCGGCATCTACTCCCTCACCCAGGGCGTGGCCACGGACGCCATGCGGGGGCGCGTGGCCAGCATCCAGCTCTCCCTGACCACCGGCGCCATGGGGCTGACCAGCCTCGGCTGGGGCGCGCTGGCGGGGGTGATGGCCCCGGGCCTGGTGCTGGCCGCCCCGGGGATCGCCTTCGTCCTGGCCTGCGTGCCCTTCGCCCGCCGGCGCCAGTGGATCCGCGCCGCCGTCCGGTCGCGGCCGGCGGTCCGCCGCCCCGCCCTCGAGCCGGCGCTGGCCCGGCTGGCTGACGAGACGCCGGGCCGCCTCTGAGGCCGGCCCCGCAGGCGGGGGCGCCGCTCAGGCGGTGGTGAAGGTGAAGGCCAGGAAGGCCCCGTACGCGGCCAGGAGGCCCAGGCCCGCGCCCCGGGTCAGGCGGCCCGACCGGTGGGCCACCAGCAGCAGGCCGAGCGGCACCGCGGCGGCCAGCCAGGCCTGGGGGAGCACGCCGGCCACCGCCAGCGGGCGGACCAGGGCCGCCGTCCCCAGGGTGGCGGTGGCGTTGTAGACGGCCGACCCCAGCACCCCGGCCAGGGCCAGGTCGTCCAGCCCGCGCCGGGCCGCGGCCCAGACCAGCGCCAGCAGCTCCGCGGTGGTGGCCAGGGCCACGAAGGTGAGGCCCACCACCGACTCCCGCAGGCCGAGGGCGCCCACGACCTGGACCGCGCCCGCGACCGCGAGCCGGCCGCCCAGGGCCATGCCGGCCAGGCCCAGCAGGACCAGCCCCGGCGCGAAGCGCTCGCGCCACCCGGGCCGGGTGGCGTCGTCCCCGGCTGCGGCCTCGGCCTCGCCGGCCTGGGCCTGCTCGGCCGCCTCACCGAAGGCGGGGGGGCGGCGCTCACGGCGCCAGATGACCGTGACCGCCACCGCGTAGGCGGCCACCAGGCCGGCGCCCATGGGGCGCCCGATGTGCCCGCTCGACAGCGCCAGGGCGCCGATGGCGCCGGCTCCCGACGCGGCCAGGGCGTAGGGCCAGACCCGCCGGTGGAAGGGCAGTGGCCGCAGCACCGCGGCCAGGCCGATGACCAGGGTCAGCATGGTCACGTTGGCGCCGATGGCGTCCCCGGCGGCGATCCCCGGATGGTGCTGGGCCGAGGCCATGGCCGCCGTGATCAGCTCCTCCGGCTCGGCCCCGGCCAGGAGCAGCCCGACGGCGAGCGTCGAGACCCCGAGCCAGCGGGCCGCCTGGGCCGTGTGCTCGGCGAAGAGCTCGGCCCCCACGGTCAGGAGCACGGCCGACGCCAACAGCAGCCCGAAGCCCGCCACCACCGGGCCAGGATGCCGGATCGGGCCCGGTCCGTGCGCCCCGCCCGCCCCGGCGGGGCGCGCGCCGGTCCCCGTACCATCGGGGCGATGGGCGCCAGCTTCGCGGTGCATCGGCGCTGGGACATCCTGCCGTCACCGGCGCGGGTGCGGCCCGCGGCGCGGCCGCCGCTGGCGGTGGGCCTGGTGCAGGACCGCTGGCACGGGAGCCGGGCGGCTCAGGAGGCCGCCCTCACCGAGGGGGTGCACCTGGCGGTCGCGCAGGGGGCCCAGCTGGTCTGCCTGCCGGAGCTGACCCTCTCCCCGTACTTCGCCACCAACCCCGGGGGCTGGCAGGGCCTGGCCGCGGCCACCGAGCCCATCCCCGACGGGCCCACCACCGCCTTCGCCCGGCGGCTGGCCGCCGACACCGGCAGCCATGTCCACGCCTCCCTCTACGAGGCGGCGCCCACCGGCGGGCCGGGGTACAACACCGCCATCTGCGTCGCGCCGGACGGGGCCCTGCTGGCCCGCACCCGCAAGACGCACCTGCCCAGGACGGCCGGCTACTACGAGGATCGGTACTTCCGCCCCGGGGACAGCGGCACCCCGGTCCACGAGGTCCGGGGAGTGCGCGTGGGCTTCCCGACCTGCTGGGACCAGTGGTTCCCGGAGCTGGCGCGGGCCTACGCGCTGGCGGCGGCGGAGCTGCTGGTCTTCCCCACGGCCATCGGCTCCGAGCCCGACCACCCGGGCTTCGACACGGCGCCGCTGTGGCAGACGGTGATGCGCGGGAACGGCATCATGAACGGGCTCTTCGTGGCCGCCGTCAACCGCGTCGGCACCGAGGACGGGGTGACCTTCTACGGCTCGTCCTTCGTCAGCGATCCCTACGGGCGCGTGCTGGCGGCGGCGGGCCGTGAGGAGCGCGCGGTGCTGGTGGTCCGGATCGACCCCGACCAGCGGAGCGACTGGCTGGAGCTGTTCCCGCTGCTGGCCACCCGGCGGCCGGCGGTGTACGGCGCCCTGACGGCCGTCCCCGGCGAAGAGGGTCGCTAGCGCCGCCGCTGCTCCTCACGCCCTCGCGACCGGTATGATCGCTGGATGAATAGCATAGATACCATATCGTCCAGGCCGCGACCGGACGCCCCGACCCGGCTGGCGCAGGCGCTCCGCCCCCGGTTGACCACCCTCTCCCTGCTGCTGCGGCGCGAGACCGCCGGGGACCTCCCGGTGAGCGTGGTCCAGGGCCAGGTCCTGCTGCGGCTCGCGGTCGAGGGGCCACAGCGGGTGACCGAGCTGGCCCGCGAGCAGGGCATCAGCCAGCCCTCCGCCACGGTCTTGGTCGACCGCCTCGAGCGGCACGGGTGGGTCGAGCGGGGGTCCGACCCCTCAGACCGCCGGGCCCAGCGGGTGGCGGTCACCCCCGCCGGGCGGGCGGTGCTGGCCCAGGTGGCCGCGGTGCGGACCGAGCGGCTGGCCGGCCGCCTGGCCGCCCTCGACGGGCCGGAGCGCCGCGCCATCGAGGCGGCCCTGCCGGCCTTCGACCGGCTGAGTCAGGCCTGGCAGGAGGACCTCCAGGGGCGGGTCCGCACGTGCCCGAGGTGACGGGCCCCGGCGGCGAGTTCAGCGTCCTCCGGCAGCCGAAGGCGGTGTGGGCCGTGGCCTTCACCTGCGTGGTGGGCTTCATGGGCATCGGGCTGGTCGATCCCATCCTGCCCGCCATCGCCCGCGGCCTCCGCGCCAGCCCGGGCCAGGTGGAGCTCCTGTTCACCAGCTACTTCGCGGTGACCGCGGCCATGATGCTGGTGACGGGGGCGATCTCCAGCCGCATCGGCGCCCGCCCCACGCTGCTGCTGGGCCTGGGGATCATCGTGGTCTTCGCCGCCCTGGCCGGCAGCTCCACCAGCGTTGGGGCGCTGGTGGGGTTCCGGGCCGGCTGGGGCTTCGGCAACGCCCTGTTCATCGCCACCGCCCTGGCGGTGATCGTGGGCGCGGCCAGCGGCGGGGTGCCGGGCGCCGTCATCCTCTACGAGTCCGCCCTGGGCCTGGGGATCTCCCTGGGGCCGGCGCTGGGCGGGCTGCTGGGCGGCATCACCTGGCGGGCGCCGTTCTTCGGCACCGCCACCCTGATGGGCATCGGCTTCCTGCTCATCCTCATCTTCCTCAGCCCGGTGCCCAAGCCGGCCCGGCCCACCAGCGTCCTGGACCCCCTGCGGGCGGTGCGCCACCCCGGCCTGGCCACGGTGGCGGTGATGGCCCTCTTCTACAACTTCGGCTTCTTCACGGTGCTGGCCTACAGCCCGTTTGTCATCAACCTCAGCGTGCATGCGCTCGGCCTCATCTACTTCGGGTGGGGGCTGCTGCTGGCCCTGACCTCGGTGTTGCTGGCCCCGCGGCTGGAGCGGCGCTTCGGCACCGTGCCTCCGCTCTTCGGCGTCCTGATCGCCCTCAGCGTGCTGCTGATGGCGATGGCGGTGCTGCCCCGGGCCGGGGTGGTGGCCGCGGTGATCGCCTCGGGGGCCGTGCTGGGGATCAACAACACCCTGGTGACGCAGGCGGCGATGACCGTGAGCCCCGCGGCGCGCCCGGTGGCCTCGGCCGGATACAACTTCGTGCGCTGGATCGGGGGCGCGGCGGCGCCGTGGCTGGCCGGCCAGCTTGCGGTGCGCATCGGGGCCCGGGTCCCGTTCGTGGTGGGCGCCGGCGCGGTGATGCTCGGCCTGGTGGTGCTCGTCGTCGGCCGCCGGCACCTGGCAGTCCTCCCCCGGGGCCGCCGGCGCCTGCCGGTCCCGGCGGCCGTCCCCCTGGGGGTCGACTGGGATGCGTGATCCCGCGCGGCCCTGGCGCTCATACTGGGGCCCGCTGGCGCCGGGGCTGTTCTCGGAGGAGTCATGGCCGCTGACCCCGGGATGATCACGACCGTCCTGGAGGTGGCCCCGCGCCCGGGGCCCCGTCCCAGGACCACGCCCACCAACCCCCACACCCAGCTGGACCAGCAGCCGACCGACCCGGGCGTCCGCGATCGTCTGGTGGCGGCGCTGTCCCGGCTGCCGTCGGTGCGCTGGGCACCGAGCGCCATCTCCGTCCCCGGGGCCGAGGCGCTGTGGCTGGAGGCGGCGGCCGCGCGCGGCCCTGCCGACGCGTTCCTGATCGGGCGGGAGTTTGCCCACCTGCACCCGGCCCCGGACTTCAGCCTCCACGCCATGGTCCCCCCGGCGCTGGCGAGGGTCCTGGTGGCGCGGGGGTGGGCGGAGCCGCACCCGGTCGCCCGCATGGGGCTGATCCCCCCCACCGCGGTCATGGTCTACGCGCCGCGGGACGACGGGGAGCGCGCCGTGGTGGAGGCGGTGGTGGCGGCGTCCCACCAGTACGCCACCGGGACCGCCCGCTGATGGCCCGGGTCCGGGAGCTGGGGCACCTGGTGCTGTACGTCCGGGACCTGGAGCGGTCGCGCCACTTCTACCGGGACGTGCTGGGGTGGCCCGAGGTCACCGTGGTCGCGGGCATCGGGGTTGCCTTCTCGGCGGGCCGGACCCACCACGAGCTCCTCCTCATCGAGGTGGGCCCCCAGGCCGCGCCCATCCCCGCCGGCCGGCGGGTGGGCCTCTACCACTTCGGGCTCAACATCGGCGAGTCCGACGACGACCTGCGGCGCGCCCGGGACGAGCTCCTGGCGGCCGGGGCGGAGATCGTGGGGACCGCGGACCACACCGTGACCCACAGCCTCTACGTGCGCGACCCCGACGGCAACGAGATCGAGCTCTACGTCGATGCCCTGCCGTCCGAGGTGTGGACGGCCCACCCGGAGTTGCTCGCCTCGCCGATCCGCCCCCTGGCGCTGTAGGGCTCGTCCGAGGCACCGCCGGGCCCCGGCCCACGGGTCGCTCAGGAGCCGCGCGGCACCTGAACCCCCCGTGACCCCGACGGGGCCGGTCCCAGCCCGGCGCCGCCGCCGCGTTCCGCAGGGCGGCGCGGCCGCTGCCGGCGATCGGCGGTCCGCGCGCGCGCCAGCGACCACCCGGCCAGATAGAGGCCGGGCACGAAGCCGGCCAGGCCCCAGAGGAGGGCCACGCCGCTGCCGGTGGTGACCGCCTGGAACAGGGCGCCGGTCCCCAGGATGCCCAGCGCGCATCCCCCCAGCCAGACGAGGGGCAGGCCGATCCCCGCCAGGGAACGTGTCATCGGTCTCACCCCTCCTGCTCGCTCGGCCGCTGGCGGAGGAGGCGCGCGGGCATCCTCGACCCGTCCCCGGGGCCCTCGACGGCCCGGTACCAGTCCCGCCAGATGACGCGGTACACGCGCAGGCGGCGCGGCAGCCCGCGCAGCCCGGGGATCCAGGGAAGGGCGATCAGCACCAGGAAGACCACCAGCATGGTGTAGGCCGCCATCATGTCCCCGGCGGGCGAGGTGGAGTAAGGCGGGATCTGGTAGAGGAAGGTGTAGGGGGTCAGCCACCAGGGGCCGGGGTAGCTCTGCTCATCGTGCATGATCCCCCACTGCTCACCGAGCAGGTCGTACCGCTTGGCCTGCTGGTGGAGGGCCTGCCCCTGCAGGAACAGGAGGGTGGGAGCCACGTCATAGCGGTAGAGGGTGTTGGGGGGAGCGCCCGCCCCGCTGGGCGTGGCGCGATCCAGCGCTCCCGACATGAGGCCGCCGACCGCCAGCTGGCGCAGGGCGGTCAGCAGGGCGGGGACCGGCCCGTCGGTGGCGGCGGGGATGGCGACCGCCCCGTGGGCCACGGTGGCGCGGGGGAGGGCGGCCAGGTAGGCGGTCACCCAGGCCTGCTGCTGGCGAGCCCCGGCTCGCGTCCAGCGTTGGAGCGCCGCCCCCAGCGCGGGGTCCAGGGGGGTGGCCATCCTCAGCGGGGCGAGGACGTCGGTGGTGGGCGGGTGGATGGGCGTGGTGACGCCGAGCAGGGTCTGGGGGTGGAGGAAGCCGATCGACTGGACGCCGGCGGTGCCGTGGTTGTACGGCGGCCCGAACTGGGCGATGGCCGAGCGGTTGCCAAGATCGCGGGCCGCGGTGCGGAGGAACAGCACCGGCTGCGTTCGGGCCACCCCCTGGATGGTGACGGGCTTGACGTAGGGTGCTCCGAAGACCAGTGCCGCCCCCACCACCAGGACGGCGATGAGCGCCCCGCTCAGCACCGCCTCCTTCACCAGGTCGAAGGGGATCGTGGGGTATGCCGCGGGGTCCGTCCGGTATCGCTTCATGACGCGGGGTCCTCCTGCTCGCCGCGGTCAGCGGGGTAGGGCGGCACGACGCCGCGGCGGCGGACCCACGTCAGGTGCAGGCCGACGAGGACCAGCAGCACCGGGCCCAGGACCGCGATGTGCAGACCGTAGATCTGGCCGTTGTTGAGGACGTTGAACCAGGCGCCGATCCCGGCGCCGTCGAAGGCGCTCTTGGACTGCACCTGGTTCCACTGCGCGAAGAAGTCGCCCCGCGACAGGTAGCCGGTGAACGCGGTCACCACGGCCACCCCGAAGCTCAGCGCCCCCAACACCCACGTGCGGCCGCGTCCGAGGCGCCACGACCCCATGAAGAACTGGGCCACCAGGTGGAGGACCAGGAAGAAGAAGAAGGCCTGGGTGCTCCAGTAGTGGACGGCCCGGGTGAAGGTGCCCGGGCCCGGGACCTGCCACCAGAAGGGGCCATTGGCGGCCAGGACCACCCCGCTGACGATCAGCAGCCCCAGTGCCCCCAGGGTGAGGGCTCCGAAGCTGTACACCACCGAACGGACGTAGACCGGCTGGTCAGTGGGGAGGAGGGTGTCCCAGGTGATGTCCGCCACCTGCCGCCGCACGGTGGAGGTCCAGTTCCCGGACCCGGCTCGCTCACTCATGGTGCGGATAGCGCAGGCGCAGGGCGGCCAGCAGCACCACGGCGAGGAGCCCCTCGACGACGAAGTTGGGCCAGACGTTTGGGGGCATGGAGCGCTTCCTCCAGATGACGCGCGACTACACAATGTGGCGATCGAGCCGCTCGGCCGGGCTCACGGCCATCGACCTGGACCCGCACGAGCGCCCAGATCTCGGCCCTTGCCCCCATGCTACGGATCTCGGTTTGCGGGCCTGACGGGCGAGATCCCGTGGTTCCCGATGGGTGAAAACACCTGCCCGGCGGCGGGGCGGTGGGACTGGCCCGCGATCGCTGGCCCCTGCTCCACCGGGCGGCGCCGGCCAATGGCGAGGACCTGCCGCACCCTGTGCCGCGGTGCCGGGTGCCGGGTGCCGGCGGCGGCCGGCCCCCCTGGGCAGTGCCGCGACCGGGCTCCTCACGCCGCGCCGCCGGACCCGGGTAGGTGCGACCTGGAGCTCCCCCGCGGCGTCTCCGCGCAGGCGCCGTCCGGCGCCGCCCCCGTCACCGGGGCCTGGGCCCCACGGGTCCGCCTGCCCGTCGACCGAGCCCGCGCGCTCCACTCCGCCCAGGCGGCCCGCGCCCTGGGCCTGCTCACCCGCGGGCCGCAAACGCTCCGTCCCTCCATGAACGCCCGCGGTCCCGGCGTACGCCTTGCGTCAGTGCCTCACGAGCCGCTACCATCCGGCCGCCATGGTTCACGTTGTCTTCCTGCCGCTTGCCCTGGTCGTGTACGTCCTTGCGGCGCTGGCGCTGTCGTTTGTTGTCGGATTCGGTTTTCGGAAGGGTTGGGACTTCGCCGGCCGTTGGCCCCGCCCGAGGCCCTAGCCGACCGGGTCACGGGACGGGCCCCGCGGGCAAGGGCGGGGCCGGGTCTCCATCTCGCCTGCGGGCTTGGGTACCCGCTCAGCCTCGGTGGTGCGAGGTGCACCGCTCCGGGCCGCCTCACGCCCCGACGGGGCCCTGTGAGGGGGGCCCCTCGGCGTCTCCCGCCACCTGCCAGCGCCCATCAACGCCAAGGGCGATCGTCCGCCTGCGCCCCGCGGTGCCACCGGGCTTCCCCGGTGGACGGCGTCGTCGAGCTTCGGGGACTTCCGCTCTGGGCTGCTGGACCCCCGCCGGGGACGGATGGGACTCCGTGGCCGCCTTGGAGCGCGTGCTGGGCAACGACAGCCGCTGGGTGGCGTCCGGTCGATGGGACCCGCGGCGCCCCGGGGGTTGCGAACAGTTGCTCGTAAGACGCGCTATAGTGAGCGCTGATGAACTTGAATGAGTGGGCGAGGCTACAGGGCATTCACCCGGTGACCGCATATCGGTGGTTCCGAGATGGCAAG
>JAKABB010000183.1 GCA_021802045.1 bacterium | reverse complement strand
GGCGCGGTCGGGGCGGCGGCGGGCGCGCTCCCGCTCATTCGACGGCCTGGGAGGTGGCCACCAGGCGTTCCAGCGCCTGACCGGCCCCGCCGCCGGCCAGGCTGGCGCGGGCCATGGCCAGCCCCTCGCCCAGGGTGGGCGCGTGGTCGGCGGCGACCAGGGCGGCGGCGGCGTTGAGCAGGACCACGTCGGCCGCCGGGCCCACCTCCCCCTCGAGCACCCGCCGGATGGTGGCGGCGTTGGCGGTGGCGTCGCCGCCGCGCAGCGCCGCCGCCGGGGCCGGGGCCAGGCCCAGCGCCTGGGGGTCGACCACCCCCTCCGTCACCACCCCGTCCCGCACCTCGAGGCAGAGCGACGGGCCGGCCAGGCCCAGTTCGTCCAGGCCCTCGGGGCCGGTGAAGACCAGGGCGTGGTGGTGCCCGAGCTCGGCCAGGACCGCGGCCAGCCGCCGGGTCAGGTCGGCGTCGACCGTGCCCAGCGCCTGGTGGCGCACGCCGGCGGGGTTGGCCAGGGGGCCCAGCAGGTTGAAGGCGGTGCGGATGCCGAGCTCCCGGCGCGGGGCAGCCACGTGGCGCATGGCCGGATGGTAGGCGGGGGCCAGCATGAAGCCGATGCCGGCGGCCTCGACGCACGCCGCCACCCCCCGCGGCGACAGCTGGATCCGCACCCCCAGGGCCTCCAGGACGTCGGCGCTGCCGGCCCGGCTGCTGGCGGCGCGATTCCCGTGCTTGGCGACCGGGCAGCCCGCGCCCGCCACCACCAGCGCGGCCGCCGTGGAGATGTTGAAGCTGCCCGACCGGTCGCCGCCGGTGCCGCAGGTGTCGACCGCCGGCCGCGGCAGCTCCACCGCCACCGCGTGGGCCCGCATGGAGCCGACCAGCCCGGCCAGCTCCTCCACCGTCTCGCCCTTGGCCCGCCAGAGGGCCAGCAGGGCCCCCACCTGGGCCGGGGTGGCGCTGCCGTCCATCATGGCGTCGCCGAGGGCGCGCGCCGTGGGCCGGTCGAGGTCCTGGCGGCGCACCAGCCGCTCCAGGGCGGCGGCCAGGGGCCCGGGGTCCGGCCCCGACGGGGCCGGCGCCGGCGCGGGTCGAGGGGCGGAGCCTGAGGACACAGCGGGCCGAGCATACGCCGGGGCCCGGGGAGCGCTGGGTACACTCCCCCCGCTATGGGTGCCCTGCAGACCGAGGCCTTCGATGCGGCGGCGGTCCGGCCGTACTGGCTCGGCGACGGACCCACCGGCGCGCTGCTCCTGCACGGCTTCGCCGGCACCCCTCCCGAGCTGCGGCTGATCGGGGAGGCGCTGGCGGGCGCCGGCTTCCGGGTCTTCGCCCCGGCCCTGGCCGGCCACGCGGCCACCCCCGAGGCCCTGGAGTCGACCGGCTGGCGCGAATGGGCCGGGTCGGCGGTGGCCGCCCTGGAGGCGCTCGAGCGCGAGTGCCCGGCGGTGGCGGTGATCGGGCAGTCGATGGGCGGTACCCTGGCCCTCCACCTGGCGGCGACCCGCAGCGAGGTGCGGGCGGTGGTGACCCTGGCGGCCCCGCTCTGGCTGCGGGACTGGCGCCTGCGGGTCCTGCCGGCGGCGCGCCGGGTGGTGCGGTGGCACACCCCGAGCTCGGCCGTCGACCTCTACCACCCCGAGGCGATCAACGAGCTCATCAGCTACCCGCGGCGGCCGACGCGGTCGCTGGTCGAGCTGACCCGGCTCTGCCGGCGGGTCCGCCAGGAGCTGCCGGCGGTCCTGGCCCCGACCCTGGTGCTCCACGGCGGCCGGGACGGGGTGGTCGACCCGGTCAACGCCGACGAGATCGTGGGACGGGTCAGCAGCCCGGTGCGAGCGCTCTACCGCCTCGAGCGCAGCGGCCACGCCCTCAGCGTCGACGTCGACCGGGCCCTGGCGGCACGCCTGATCGTCGACTGGCTGCGCCGCTACGACCGGCCCGACGGCGACCTCGGGCTGGACGACCCGGCCCCACCGCCGGCCTCCGCCTGATCCCCGCGGTCCGGGGCCGGGCCCAGCCCGGCCAGCAGCCGCGCCGCGGTGGCCGGGTCCAGGACCGGGTTCTGCGGCGGGCCCCCCCGGGCCGCGGCCGGCATCTCCTGGTGCCGGCGGCCCCGCCCGGGGTCGCTGCGGACCCGCAGCGGGCCACGGTAGGCGCGCCCGCAGCGCTGGCAGGTGTAGACCCCGGCGCTCTCCCCGTGGCCGAGGTAGGCGGTGTGGCTCCAGCGGATGTCCCCCCCGCAGGGACAGCTCCGCGGCTCCGGCAGCCGGGGCAACCCGGCAGCGTCAATCGGGGCCATCGGCGCTCCATCCCACCGCCCGCGGAGTATAGGGCCGTCGCCACGGAGCCTCCTGACACCGAGGCCGGCCCCGATAAGATGGACGCGCCGTGCCAGAGGGGATCGCCCTGAGCGAGAGGCTGCGCCGCAGATGACGGACCCGCTGCCCGCCACGGTCGGTCCGTACCGGATCGGCTCACCCCTGCAGGTGCTGCCGTTCGCCACCGTGCATCGGGCGATCGACCCCCGCCGCTCGGCCGGTGTCCTCCTTTGGACGTTCACCGCCCCCTACGCCACCGCCGCCGGCTTCCTCGAGGTCCTGGAGCGGGTTGGCGCTGACCCGGAGCTGCGGGAGATCCCCGGGCTGCTCCCCGGGCTCGCGGTCGGCCTGGAGGAGGCCGACGACCCCATCGTGTACCTCGCCACCGACGACGCCGAGGGCGGGCTCCTGGTGGCGGCGATGGAGGCCCGGCGGGCCCCGGGCGTCTTCGCCACCGTGGAGGCCCTGGCGGCCACCCTCGATGCCCTGCACGCCCAGGGGCGGGTCCACGGCGACGTGCAGCCGGCCAACGTCCTCCTCGACCGCCGCGGCCACCCCCTGCTCACCGGCTGCGGGGTCCGCACCCTGGCGATGCGGGTCACGCCCCGGGCCGACTGGATCGCCGACGACCGCGGCTTCCGGCCGCCGGGGGCCCAGGAGCCGACGCCCGACACCGACCGCTACGGGCTGGCCGCGCTCACCTACTTCCTGCTCTGCGGCCACCCGCCCGCCACCGAGGGCACCCCCGCACCGCCCAGCACCTGGCGGACCGAGCTCCCGGCCGCCACCGACGCCCTGGTCCTGGAGGCGCTGGCCCCGGCCGCTGAGCGGCGCCCCGCCTCGGCCTCGACCTTCGCGGCCGCGCTTCGGGCCAGCTTCCCGCCCCGGCGGGCGGTGACCGAGGACGCCCCCACCCCCCCGCCGCCCGCCGGCGCGGAGGCGCCTGCCCCGCCCGCCGACGCGGAGGTGCCCCC
>JAKABB010000182.1 GCA_021802045.1 bacterium | reverse complement strand
CACAGGTCCAGCACGTAATGCAGGTAGACGTTCGCCAGGACCGGGGAAAGCGGGCCCCCCTGCGGGGTCCCCGTCTCCGCCACGGTCACTTGGTTGTCTTCCCGCACCCCGGCCTGGAGCCACTTCCGAATGAGCCGCAGCACCCACGGGTCGCCGATACGGAGCGCGAGCATCCGGAGTAGCCACGCGTGGTCGATGGCGTCGAAGTATCCGCGAATGTCCGCCTCGACCACCCAGTGCGCTCGCCCCGTCATCACCGTGTTGCGCACGACCGTGAGGGCCTGGTGCGCGCTCCGGCCGGGGCGGAACCCATAGGATACCGGGAGAAAGTCCGCCTCGTAGACCGCGCTCAGCAGCCGCGCCACCGCGGCCTGGAGCAGTCGGTCTTCGACCGTGGGAATCCCTAGGGGCCGCCGTTGGTCGGGTTTGCCGGGCTTGGGAATGTAGACCCGTCGTACCGGCGGCGCCTGATAGGCGTGCCGTCGGTTGCGGGCCACGAGGTCCCCGAGGTGTCTATCGAGGGCGGCGTCATACGCGGCGACCGTCTGGCCATCGACCCCGGCGGCGCCGCGGCGATTCAGGCCGTGCCAGGTGTCGCGCAGGAACTCTTCCGACAGATGGTGAGCCAGGGCCGTGAACCGCCGTTGCGGCTCCGCCTGTGCCCGTTGGGTGATGCGTTCCAGTTCCGGTGACATCGTGCGTCCTCCCTCTGTGTGAAGGCGATGGATCCCTGGTTCGCAGAAACCGCCCGCCCGCTTCCCCCTGTACGCGGCTTTCCCGCGCGCCGAGTACTATCAGGCGGTCCGACTCCTCGCGGCGTGTAGGCGGTCCTTCGGCTGTGCCTGTCGGATGCCGCCGACGCCCTGTCCGGGCGACGCCGCGAGGCCTCCCCAGTTCCGGTGAGGAACCCTGTCCGCCATGCCGTGGTCTCAGACCCCGCCGAGGGCTCCCGGTCTTGCCAGAGCGACCGGTACCTGGTGCCTTCCCGTATCCCTACACGGTCGGCCCTCGGATTGACACCGTTACGAGGCTCTATCCCTTCACCCTTGCGGGTTACGGCCTGGTCGTCGCGCTGTCTACGCTTCGCGACGTGCCTCACGACATGCCGCGCAAGACTCGCTTCGCCGTGGGTGGCTAGCCCTTCGGCGGCCGGAATTGCACCGGCTGGTTCCTCCCAGCTTGTCTGGGCGCACAGGGATCCTGTGAAAAACCCCCCATAGAATGGCATCAAAGCACGGAGGGCGGGATAATTGGATCAATCTGGATCACGGAGGTCGTCACGTGCTGGGACGGCGCCCCACCCAAACCTCGTTCGCCGATACCGATGAATGGTACAAACGGATTCCGGCCCGCTCGGTCTGGGCCCAGATACGCGCCTGGACGGCCGCGCACCTCCACGACGCGGACTTTGCTCACTGGTATGCGGAAACGGGCCGACCGTCGATTCCGCCGTCGATCATCCTGCCGCTGTTGATCCTGGCCCTCCGCCAAGGGTGGTCGGATCAGGAGGCCGTGGACGCCGCGTTCTATGATGACCAGGTGAAGTTTGCGTTAGGCCTCAGCCGCAGCCCGGAGATCGCGATCGAGCGCTCGACCCTGTGCAAGTATCGGGGCCGCCTGTTGGCCGCCGAGGCGGACCGGCAGTTGCTGCGGCAGACGCTTTCGGTCGCAGCGGATGCGGGGCTGCTGGGGGCGGAGGAAGATTTGGTGGATAGCTTTATGGTGGCCGGGGCCGCGGCGCGGCAAGGGACGCTGACCCTGATCCGGCGGGCCGTGGCGGCCGTGTTGCGACAGGGGGCAGCCGAGCGGATCCCCGCGCCAGCCCTCCAGCGGACGGACTATGCGGAACGGCGTCGCCCGGCGATTGCCTGGGCCGACGCAACCGCTCGGCAGGCGCTCCTTCAGGAGCTAGTGGCGGATGGCCGGACCTGTGGGGCGTGGTACACGGGGGCGCGGGCGGGATCGGAGAGTCTGCAGCAAGCGGTCCAGCTCCTGGTCACGGTGACGGAACAAGATCTCGAACCCGACCCGGACGGGGGCGTGCGGATCGCCCAGCGCGTGGCCCCGGACCGCGTGATCTCGACCGTGGATCCGGCCATGCGGCATGGCCGCAAGACCACCGCCACCAAGGTCGATGGGTACAAAAGCCATCAGCTCACGCAGAGCACGCCGCCGGCGACGGGGGCGCGGCTGGTGACCGCGGTGGTCGTCAGTCCGGCGAATGTCGCCGATGGGGACATGCTGGCCGTGTTGGTGACCGAACGGGAGGCCCTGACCGACCAAGCCCCGGCGCAGGTGATGGGCGATACGGCCTATGGGCCGACGACGGTGCAGGCGGCGGTGACGGCCGTGGCCCCCACCACGAGGGTGGTGGCGCCGGTCCCGCCGGCCAATAACCGGGGCGGGTTGTTCCCCAAGACGGCGTTCGCCATTGATGAGGCCACGGAGACGGTGACCTGTCCAGGAGGCCAGGCGGTCTCCTATGCGGCGCGGCGCCCCCGGCGGGATGGGCGCCGCGTGGTGCGTTGGGCGACGGCGACCTGTCAGGCCTGTCCGCTCCGGACCCACTGTGTGGCGGGCTCTCGCCCGCGGAGCCTCCAGATTCGGCCGGATGAAGCCGCGATCCAGAACTCCGACGGAATGGGGTGCAGGCGCTCCGCGGCCACCGCGGCTTCCGTCCGCGCCCAGCTGGCCGCCAGGGATTCCTCCACCGGGACCGGTCGGCCCCCTGTCCCCTGGAGCACGTGCTCCAGCGCATTCACCACGAGCAGAACCACCCACAGCGCACCCAGGATCGCCAGCACCAGCATGTTGGCCTCCGCCCACCGTTCCGCGAGCCGGAGGGCGGCCGGATGCGGTGCAAGTCCCCAGTGCAGGCTGAGATGGGTCCCCAGCGCACTCAGAATCCGTCCGGGAGTGCCCCAGTTGGCGGCCCACTCGGTGGGATGTAAGCCAGCCAGCGCGATCAGGGCCCCGCCGCTGACCGCCACGGCCCACCCCGGCCCGTACAAGATAGCGACGAGCGTCCGCGTGAGAGGCGCCCACGGGTGATGGGCGAGCGCTTTCACGGCTTCGATGCCGGCCTCCACCGGCAACAGGCACGCCGAGACGATGACGATGATGACGCCCAGACCCATAGAGCCGACCGCCATCAAGAGGATCACCAAGACGATCCACGCCACACCTGTCACGGCCACCGGGAATGGCCCCCTTTCCTCCATCCCGGGCGAACCCGGGGTCCGGAATCCGCGGTGTTAGATGCCGGCGATCCAGTTCACAATCGCGGGCGCAAACGCTGCG
>JAKABB010000181.1 GCA_021802045.1 bacterium | reverse complement strand
GCACCCTCCGGTCCCGTCGAGGTCGCCCCTCCCGGGCTCTCCCTGCGGGTCGGGTTGGCGGGCGACCCCGAGGTTGCCAGGGGCGACCTTGTGGCCAATCAGGACAGCGCCCCTCCCATGTGGCGGGAGGCGGTGACCACCGTCTGCTGGCTGGCCGAGTCTCCCGCCCGGGCCACGGACCGGTTTGCGATCAAGCACACCACCCTGGTCACCGGCGCGGAGGTGGTCGCGGTGGAGGCGGCGCTCGACCTGGACTCGCTGCGGCTGCTGCCCGCTCGGGAACTGGCAGCGAACTCGATCGGGCGGCTCCGATGGCGGTTTGATCGGCCCCTGGCGGCCGACCCCTACAGCGAGAGTCGCGAGACCGGGGCCTTCATCGCCATCGACCTGCGCACCAACGCGCCGGCGGGGGCCGCGATGCTGCTGTCCTGTGACCAGCAGCCGGGTGCGCAGTAGCCGACTGCCGAACCTGCGCCCCGCCGGTCCGCTCAGACCGCGGTGATGGCTGGTCCCCCGGATTCGGCGAGCAGGCGCTCTACGGATGCTCTGCTGGGCAGGGAGCTGGTGGCCCCGGCGACCGTGGTGGCCAGCGCCCCCGCCGCCGTCGCCCGCGCCAGCGCCAGCTCCCGGGGATCACCCGCGGCCAGGGCGGCCACCAGGCCGGCGCAGAAGGCGTCGCCGGCCGCCACCGTGTCGATGGCAGGCACGGTAAGCGCCGACACCAGCTGCGCCCCCTGGGCATCCACGTGGACGGCACCCCGGTCCCCCAGGGTGACGATCACAGCGCCACAGCCCAGGGCGAGGAGCCGCCGGGCCGCCCGGACCGCGCCCTCCACACTGTCCGCAGGCTCCCCGGTCAGCCAGCTCGCCTCGACCTCGTTCGGGACCAGGATGTCGACCATCTCCAGCGTTGACGCATCCAGGCTGGCGGCCGGGGCGGGGTTGAGAACGGTGCGGACGCCGCTTTCCCGGGCCAGCCGCAGCGCGGCCCGGGTGGCTTCCAGGGGGATCTCCAGCTGGGTCAACAGCACGCGCGCCGAGGTGATGGCCGCGGCGTGGCGCACCACGGTCGCCTCATCCATCTCCGAGTTGGCGAGCGGCACCATGACGATGCTGTTCTGACCGCTCCGATCGACCCGGATGTGGGCGATCCCGGTCCGGAGCGCGTCCGACCTCTCCACCCTGGTGGCGTCCACCCCGTCCGAGGCGAGCTGCTCGAGCACGCGCTCCCCGAACTCGTCGTGGCCGACCCGACCCACCATGGCGGTGGCCACACCCAGACGGGCGCTCCCGATCGCCTGGTTGTTGCCCTTGCCTCCCGGCACCATGGTGAAGCCGGTACCCAGCACGGTCTCCCCGCGACCGGGCATCTCCCGGCAGTTGACGCTGAGATCCATCGTCAAGGATCCCACCACCACCACCTCGGCCACCCTATCCCCTCCCCGCCGGGCCGGCCGTCCGAGTGGTGATGGGCGGTGGGCCCACCCGCCGCCGGCCGCGGGCTTCCCTCCCGCCATGGGCACTCCCGCGACTCACCCGTAAGACCCCAGCCGGCGGCTGAACTCCGCCAAAAAGCGGTCCGCCGCCACCGCCATCGCGATCTCAACCGCAGGCCTGGCCTCCTCCTCCGTCGGAGCCAGGGTCGTCCTGCGGTCGGCGACGGTGGCGCCTCGGGTGTGACGTCCGTCCAGGTCCACCGACACCGGAAGCCGTTGGAAGGTGGCCAGCGACCGATCCACCAGGATCGCGGCCGCCAGCGGGTCGCACAGCTCGAACCTGTGGTTGGTCCGCATCTGCTGCGCCAGGATCCGGCTCGCGAACTCGGCGGCCACCGACCCCCCCAGCCGCTGGTGACCGGCGGGCTCCAGGATGGCCTCCCCGGTCACGTCCAGCCCCACCAGCGTGCACCGACGCCAGCGGGCCCGCAGCACCATCTCGGCAGCCTCTGGGTCGTGGGCGATGTTGAACTCCGCCCAGGGACTCTGGTTGCCGGGGCAGGCCACCGCCCCGCCCATGATCACGACCTCCCGCAGCAGCTCCGGGAGCCTGGGCTCGACCCCGAGGGCCAGCGCCACGTTGGTGAGCGGCCCGAGCGCGAGCAGGGAGACCTCGCCGGGCCGGGACCTGGCCAGGCGCAGCATCTGCTCGACCGCACCCTCGTCGGTCGGGCGGCCGCCCGGAGGTGGCAGGTGCGAGTCCCCCAGGCCGTCCTGGCCATGGAAGTGCTCCGCGTGCCGGGACTCCTGGAGCAGCGGGGCGCGGGCGCCGATCGCCACCGGCACCGTTGGACGGCCGGCGACCTCCAGCGCCCGCAGGGAGTTCTCAGCTCCCAGTTCAGCTGCGACGTTGCCGTCGACGGTGCCCACCGCCAGGATCTCCACCTGTGGATCGGCCGCCAGGTAGAGGATGGCCAGCGCGTCGTCGACGCCGGTGTCGCAGTCCACCAGCACCAGGGGCGGTCGCTCCATCAGTCCCTCCCGATCACCTGCGGGCGGCCGCCCGACTGCGAGCGGCGCCATCCCTCGAGGGTCGCCAGACAGCCCTCCACGGAGTCGAAGACCGCCCCCACCTTCTGGATGCACCCGAGCACATACAGGTTGAGCCCCCTGCCCTCGAAGCCGACGGCCGCCCGGCTGTCGGTCAGAATCCCCACGATGCCCAGCTTGGCGGGGTCGCGCTGCATCAGCCCGTAGAAGAGCCCGATCTCGCAGGCGGTGCCATCGTCCACGGTGGGCCCGTCCAGCAGGGCCACCACCGCGTGAGCTTGGAGGAGGCCCTGGTTGTCCTTGGCGAAGATCAGGTCCGCCATCTCCTGCTGCCGATAGCGGCCCAACTCGTCCGGGGTGGCGGCCGCCCGCTCCTCGGGGCCGGCCACGCTCTGCTCGTGGGGGACAAAGCAGTCGAAGCCGAGGGCGCGCAGCTTGGCGGCGTTCTCCGCGATGTAGGCGCGCTCATAGGGGGTGAAGAGGGGCCCGGCCATGTACAGACGCATCGATTCTCCCTCTCATTCCGACCGGGGCGGGCGAGAGCCCGCGGACCGCCTGGCGGAAGGTGCCCACCGGCAGGCCCAGGCCAACCTCCTGGAGATCAGATTTTAAGCGACCCGGCGGAGGTCCCGGCGGGCGAGTCCCGCCGCAAAGTGCGTGCGGGGGGCGGCGCGGCTCACCCGCGCCGCCCCCCCCTGTGTCAGGCCAGGCCGACCGTGCCGGAGGCGACGTCCAGGCTCACCCCTGACCCCGTCTCCACTCCGCGGGCCGCCCACACGATCGAGGCCAACGCTCCCACCGCCCACACGCCCAGGC
>JAKABB010000180.1 GCA_021802045.1 bacterium | reverse complement strand
CCGGTGCCGAAGAAGCGGCGCGCGGTCGGTCGGTGACCACGTGGGAAGAGCGGGCCACTCGGGGTGTGAGGCCCGTCGCGCACCATCCGGGCCATGCTGCCCGGCCACAGTCGCTCCCCGCTTGTCGGCACCGGTCGGCCGCGCTTCTCCCGTGAAAAAGCCCGTGTCCGGTGCCCGGGCCCACCCGTGTCCGGTGCCCGTGGACTTCTGAACTTCTTTGAGCGGGGAGCCGGGATTGGGGACGGGTCCAGCCGGCCGCCCTTGAGCAAGGGGGCCTTTGAGCCCGTTTTCCGCACATCTCGGACTCGAATTGGCGTGTTTCAATTTGGGCGGGTAATCGGTTGACGGTTCGTGGGGCCGGTGGAAATTAGGCGGCGGGGGCCTTGGTGGCTGATGGGTCGTTGTCGTTTGCGGGTCGGTCTGTGGAGGGGGTAGGTGCGGGGGCCGACGGCAGGGACGGGGCGGCGGGTGTGCCGGCAGGGTGCAGGAGCTGTTCGACCCAGGGTCGGGGGTCCGGAGCCATGAGGCCGAGGGCGACGAAGGGCGCCTCGCCGCGGTGGACGCCGCGCGGGAATGGGCGGACGTTGTGGCGGAAGATGAGCAGGGGCAGGAGGCTGTCGGGTAGGCCGCGATGGGCGTGGATGTGAAGGCGTAGGCCGGAGTTGAAGGACTCGATGACGCTGCTGGCGCGGTGGGAGTTGCGAAAGGTGTGCCAGATCTCGGCGACGGCGGCCAGGGGCATGTCGAGGCCCCAGCGCTGGCGGAGTTCTTGCTGGGTTCGGGGCAGGCGCTCGTGCAGGGCGCGGCGATGGATCCAGGTCCAGGCGACGAACCGGACAAGGTCTGCTCCGTGCCGCTGGCAGAGATCGGCGTGGCGGTGGGCCAAGGCAGGGCGGAAGGCCTGAAGACCAGGCGCGGCGCCGAGGATGAGGGTGGTCAGGGGGCGGCAGCGGGGGCCGAGGCCGCCCAGGAGATCGGCGATGACGATGAGATCGGCAGCGGCGGCCGAGGGCGAGATGAGGCGGCCGTCCGCGTCCACGGGTTGAAGCGCAGCCCGGGTCTCATGGAACAGGACCTCGGCACTCGCGGCGAGTGAGGCAGCGGCAGCGGCGGCGCTGGCCGCGCGGTCATAGGCCTCCAACGTGGTCGGCTGGGGCGGCCGGCCGGGACCGTGGGTGGGGGCGGTCAGGTAGTCGAGGCTGGCCTGGTGCTTATCGCAGGCCGTTGCGGCACGGGCGGCCATATGGGCCAGGGCGCGAACCTCTCGGCCGAACGTCAGAAGACAGTGGAAGACATCGCTGCCGCAACGCTCCGGGGGCAGGACGCCGGAGTCGGTGATCCCGGCGGTCATCGCCTTGCCCTGATCCTTGACCAGGAGGTCGTAGGTCAGGCCGCGGTCCTGGAGTTCGAGCAGGCGCACCCCCCAGGTGGTGCCATCGGCGGCATCCTCCTTGCTGGCCAGCAGGACAGCGAGGTGTTGGTCCTCGATCACCGCGAGGACGGGGCTGCCATGGTCGTAGATCTCGTCGGCCGCGGCGAAGACGGGTTGGGCGGGCATGGGGACCGCCTGCAACTGCAGCGTCGCGCACTCGGAGGCCTCATGCAGGATCCCACTGATGCGACCAGCGGCCACGTGCTGGCCCAGCATCGTCTCGATGCAGGCCTGGGTGGCGGCGTTGGAGGCATGGGCTTCGACGGCGAGGGTCACGACGGAGGCGGCAATGCGGTCAGCGTCGACGACGACCGCGCTGGAGCGGCGGGGACGACCGGGGACGTGCGGGGCCAGCACATCCGCGCAGGCACGGCGGACCTTCGCGACGATGGAACTCGCGGTCTGGCGCGAGACGCCATGGCGGCGCGCGAGTTCGACCACCTTGCCGCGGCGCGGCTCCGCGATCACCGCTGCGGCCTCACGGATGCGCTCCTCGATGGGGAACTCCGGATGCACGAGACGGGCCTTGCCTGCCACCGCGGGCGGTGCTACCGTCATGGGGCTTCCTCGCCTCAGCCTGGCTCGGGCTTTGCGGGCGTGCGGCCAGGCTGGATGAGGGAGCTTTTACATGCATACCACAGGATCCTTCATGTGAAGTTCACATAATCCCACACACTCTCGCCTTCCCCCCACTTCCGTCCACCACTCCTCCGTCAAGCCATTTCTGAAACACGCCCAGCAGGGGGGGGCCATCATCGGCTGCAGTTGCCAGAACATCCCTACCAGACTGCCCTCGGCCAGGGAGAGTCCCTCCGTGGCCAGCGCGGCCACGGCCCGGTGCAGCGGCCGCATCAAAAGGAACTTCTCCACCAGAATCTTCGCCAGGAGGTCCGGCCCCAGGAGCGCACGCGGCCAGAGCTTGGCCGGCACGGCTGCCACGAGGTGCCGCGGCCGATCCGGACAGGCGCAGGTGAAGACGTAGCGCTCGCCGTGGGTCACGATCCGCACCAGGCCCGTCCGATACGCGATGACGACCGACTTTTCCGTCCCGCACGGCCCGGCCACCTGGCCGCACCCACAGGTCCGGTCTGCCGCGGGCAGGCGCCGCCACCGGTGCACGGTCGCGATCACGAGGTTGTCATACGGCCGGCGCCCGTGGCCGGGCGCCCCGGGTTGCTGGCCGCGTGGCTTGCGCGGCTTCTCCGACCCGACGGGCGGCACGCTCTGTTCCGTCTTGCGCCCATAGAGCTCCTTGGCCTGCCGCCGCACGGTCCCCTGCAACACGTTGCGCTGACTCTCCACGGCCGCGCTCTGGCCCCGCGCGGCCGCCAGTTCGGCTTCCAGTTGCCCAATGCGCTCGCCGGCCGCCCGGAGCTGCCCCTCCAGGGCGCGACACCGCTGCCGCAGGCTGCCCACCGGCAGCCTCCGCCCCACCACCACCCAAACCCTGCTCAGTCCGCCCGCCACACCCACGCTCTGTACCCTACAGGGTTCCGCCGAACGTGTTCAGATCCCATTTTCAGCGCCCCGGCCACGCCCTCGTTGTCGCCCGCTACCCCCTCACGCCCGCCCCCCTTCGCCATGCCTCCGACCGGCTTCACCGAATGCGTACCTTACCCCTCGTACCCCGCCCGCCAACGCGCCAGCAGCACCGCCGCCTGCGCTCGTGTGAGCGCGCCGTCCGGGTCAAGGAGGGTCCCCGGTTCACCGCGCAGGATGCCTGCGCCGACGGACCAGGCCAGGGCCTGCACCTCCTCGGCGGGCAGGGAGGCGAGGGCCTTTGGCCCGTCCGCGAAGGGCGCGAGCACGGCGGCGGCTGGCCCCGTAGCGGAGGCCCGCCCGTCGGCACGCCACAGGGACAGGACCGCCTGCCCGCGGGTCAGAGGCGCAGCCGGAGCGAAGAC
>JAKABB010000179.1 GCA_021802045.1 bacterium | reverse complement strand
TGTTGGCCGTGAGCAACAGCCGGAATGCATCCTTATAACGGCCGGCTCTTCAACCCGGGTCCGTCGGGCCGGAAGAGACACCTTTGCGGACACCTCGAGTCGTCGCTCGCGAGGCGAGCGCGGCGAAGCCGTGGGTGCGAAGCCGGAACCTCAGCCGGTGGGACACCACGCTGTCCGAGACCTTCCACTTCTCCCGCCCTGGGCGAAGCCCTGCCACGACCCTGTGACCGACGCGACCCCTCGAGTTTTGATGGCATAGGGTCCGCCACGACAGCACCTGCTGTCGGGATTGGCGGTGGGCTGGGGCGTCGGGGGTCTCCAGTCAACTAGGTCCGCGACGGCGTGTTCGCGCCGGGATTCGCGGTCGGTCGAGGCGTCGGGGGTCCTCGGCCTTCTCTTTTGCTTCTTTTAGATCGATGACGTACGCCACAGGGGGGTGAGGCGGTGGCTGGGGCCGATGACGACGGAGCCGCGCAGCTGGATGATTTGGCCGCCCGATGTCAGGCCCTCTTTGCGGCGCGTCTGGGCGACACCCTGGTCCTCCGCATTCGCCAGGCGCACCAGCGCAAAGGGCGGCGGTGTGTCGTGGCGGTCTTGGAAACCGTTGGTCGCTCGGGCGCCGCCTGGCGCACCCCGCGTGGCTATCGCTTGTATTTCGCTTGGACCGATTGGTGGGACGGAACGGTCGAGACCGACGACACGGCGGTCACGATTGGGCTGGCCGCGGCGCATCACGATCTGGCGCTAGCGGCCGGGTAACCCTAGGGGCATTTGGCGTTTGGGGCGATTCGCGAGCAGGAGGCCACCCGCGCTTTCGGGCGCTGGGTGGCCTCACTCTGTTTCCGGTGGGATGCGACGGGGAGGAGGAACGAACATGGCCACGTCTCCGCGCCATCCGCTGGCCCGCGCCCTGGGGCGGGCGGGCTACCACGTGACCAGCACCGGCGGCTGGATCACCGTGGCGGGTCACCGCGCGATCCACCGCTTTCATGGGTGGCGGTCCGTGCCGTGGACGCCGGCGTGGCGGGCTGCGCTGAGCTGTCGGATCGATGGGGGCGGCTGGGGGTTCGCCCTCGTGACGCCGCTCGGCGATGTCGCCTGGAGCGCTGCGGGGCACGGGACGGGCCTTCAGGGCTTTGCCGCGCTGCTCGCGGCGACCGTGGCGTTTGACTGCCCAGCTCTGGTGGTGGTGAGCGATGACGCCCGGCTCGTCCGGCGCGCGACGGCGGCGTTGACCGACGCGCATCCGCCGTGGTCGCGCAGCGTGCGGCGCCGACTCCAAGACCGACCAATCTCCGTGGTCATGGGGGCCCTGCCGGTAGACGATCCGGCCGTGGTGGCGCTCCGGGCGCTGAACCCCCGGCCGGCGCCGGTTTTTGATCCGGCCCGGATTGCCGGAAGCGGTCCTCGGCGGGTTGCTCATGGCACTCGGGATTATGTGCTCGATGTGGTGCGCGGGACGTGTTCGTGCCCGGCCTTTCGCTACGGACGCCGACCCTGCAAACATCTTCAGGCCGCCCTTTCGGGGACGGCCTGAAGCCCAGGATAGGAGAACACGATGGCGCACTCGCGGGCTGACACGATAGGCGAGCAGCTGGGCCGCTGGCTGGTGGACCACCGTGCCGTACTGGCGACTCTCCATCCGGAGCTGTTGCAGACTTTGTGGGGATTGACCGTTCACGCGGATGCTTCCGGGTGCGTGACGCTTGCTCAGTCCGCATTGGCGAACGAGCTGGGCATCAGCCGGAACGCGGTGGCGGCACGGCTTGCACGTCTCTTGGCGTTTCGGTGGAACGGCCAGGCGCTGGTCGAGCGCGGGACGTCGGATGCGTTTCATGTTCCGGTGTATCGGGTGGTGGTGCCCGGTGAGCTGGTGCCCAGTGCACAGGTGCCCAGTGCACAGGTGCCCAGTGTACTTGGCACGGACGAAACGGCGGTGTTAAGCGGTTTTTCGGCTCCCGAGCCTGCTGCACCACTCCCCGAGGTTTCCTCCCCCCAGACCCCTCTCCTTCCTAACCCCTCGCCTTTGGAGCAGGCTGTCTTGGATCTTAATGAGTCCTCATTAACTACTTCTGCTTCAGGCAATTCCGGATCGGATCCGGATCCGAACCCACTCAGACGATCAAACCTTACTCGGGCGCGCACACGCGATAAGCCCACTTCCTCCCGCGGGGAGAACGCCAGATCGTCGCGCGCCCGCGCGCGTGCGAAGCTGGTGCCAGACCCGGCGGTTAGGCGCCTCTTGCTCCGGCACCAGGCGCTTTATGAATCCAAGACAGGCGCGGCGTTCCCGGTGCTGTGGGCCCGGGACGGGAAGTTGGTGAAGCAGCTCCTAGCCGCCTACGACGAGGCCGCGATGGAGCGGCTGCAGGACGCCTTCTTCGCCCAGCCGCTCGACAGTGTGGCGGGCCGGAAGGGGTTTACCGTCCCGGGGTTCTTCACGGAGGCGCCGGCCCTGGCCGCCCGAGCGGCTCAGGGCGATGCCCTAACGCCGGAGCAGGTGCAACGGCGGGCGAGTTTGGAGTTTCTGGGATGCGAGGCGGCCACGGCCCTCGCGCTGGTGACCGAAGTGCCGTTGGAGCAGATTGACCGCCAGCTGGCGGCCTGGCCGCACCGGACCGGCATTCGCCGGCCGGCCGCCGCGCTGCCGCAGGCCATTCGCGAAGACTGGCCGCTTCCGGAGCGCCCGGAGGCGCACCCCGGATGGGCCCCGCTCCCGAGCCGTGGCGACGGCGGGGGGGAGGAGAGGAGCCCTCTGGGGTCCGATCGTGACCCGGTGCTCCAGACACTTGGCGACGTGACGCGAGACCTCTGGCCCGCGTCGGCACGTTGACGCTCCGACCGGGATCGGAGGGGAAAGGGGCGGGCGCATGGGCGATCCGGCGCGATTGGAGACCACAGCGGAGGCGGCCACGCTGGCGGCGATGTTGCGCGATCCGGGGTTCCGGGCGGAAATGCTGGCGTTACCGGCGGACCTGTTCGGGTCCCCGGTCCTGCGGGCGCTCCGGCAGGCGGTCGAGACCTTGGCACAGCGGGGGGAAGCGATTGATGCGGTGACGGTGGGACGGGCGGCCACCGAGGCGGGACTCGCGAAGGCCGCCGCGGCGCTCGCGGTACTGCCGGCGCCCGCCACCCACTATCTACCGCTCTTGCACCGAGCTCGCCAGGAGCGGGTGGCGCTGACGATTGGCCGCCACCTGCTGCAGCCAGACCAAGATCCGGCCGAGCGTTTGCAGCAGGCCGCCGAAAGCGCGTGGGCGGCGCTCGGGTCGGGGGGCGTCCCAACGGTGTCGGTCGCGGAAGCGGGGCGGGCGGCCTGGGTGGCGAGTCAGGCGGGGCCCGCCGCCTGGCTCCAG
>JAKABB010000057.1 GCA_021802045.1 bacterium | reverse complement strand
TCCGCAGCCGTGGCGGCCCGGCCGGGCCCTGCCGCGCGTGCGGGCATGGCGCGTGCCGACGCCGGGCTGGTGGCCGCCGCAGCCCGCCGTCATGGTGGTCCCCCCGGGCTCTGCAGCGGAGCGACCGCCTCACCCGGAGACCTTCTGGCCGGCGGCGCTCCGACCGCCGGTTGCGGCCAGCGGGTTCTCCACCTGAGCGCAGTTGCCCTGGGAGCCGTCGGTCGCCGGCCGGCCCGGGCCGTCGGCCCACCAGCGCCGGCCGCGGGACCGCGCGCGGCGGCTCCCCGGTCCCGCCGATGACGCTCGCCCGCGACGCGGCGTCGGGAAGCCCGGCCCGTCCCCGGCGTCGGTGGGGCCCGCGTTGAGGCCCGGATCGACCCGGCCGACGACGGCGCCCGCCCGGACCACGCTCCGGTCCGAGGCGCCGACTACCCCGCAGACGAACGGAAACGGGTGAGGCGACCGCCGGCACAACTGTAGGCATAGGTTGTCCCACCGACGGTGAGGTGCCCCGTGCTGCGGTTGCTCCCGGCGGCCGTCACGGCACCTCGCACCTGGCCGCTGCTGCCACTGCTGCCGCCAAACCACATCCACAGGGGAACGCTGGTCTGGCTGCCACCTGGGGTGCAGGCGACGACGGGTCGATCCATGGCCAGCGCGCTGAGCGGGACGAGGCCCAGCGAGAGAATCAGTCCGGCGCCGACCCGCGAGCGCCGTCGGGCGGCGGGCCGGCGCGATCCCAGACGGATGCGCAGGGCCAGGCAGGCCATCGCCGCGACCAGCAGCCCCAGCCCGATGGAGAAGATGGCCAGAAAGCCCCACAGGAACAGCAACGTCGCCAGCACGGTCAGCCAGGACCGTGCGCTCCCGCCGCGGCGCGCGACCAGCCAGGCACCGGTCAGCGTGAGCAGCGTGCAGGCATCGGCCACGATCACCACCGCCACCGGCATGGCGTACGCCGGCTGCCGCCACCGCTGACCGATCAGCACCGCGGTCCACACCGCAAATGCGGAGGCGGCCAGGGACAGGGCCCAGATGCCGAGTCGGGAGCCTCCTGCTGGAGGACCGCCGCCTCCAGCGGTGACCGGGCGTTCGCCACCAGCTCCTCCGGCACCCACCGGGCTCATCGGATGGATCCCGCCCGGCGTCTCGGGGCCCCTCTGGCCGGAGGTGGGGACCGCCCGGGGGGAGCCTGCGCCCCCCGCCGGCGCCGGCGGGTCGGGCGCCGCGCGGGGGATGCCACCGGCCCGGGTGGCGGCCCAGGAGGTGGCCCGCCGCGGCGGGCGCCGCATTTGAGCAGTTGACGTGAGCATGTGCTCAACCTACTCGGTCGCCGGAGGACCGTCAACCCGCCCCAGGAAGCCGGAGCAGTGCCAGGGCCCGCTCTGGGGCGACGCGCCGGGCCTGACGGGCAGGCCTGGCAGCTTCGCCCCGCGGCTGCGGGCGAGCGGCCCGGCAGAAGCCAGGGGAGCCGGGGCCTGGACGACGGGCTCGACCATCGGGGCATTCATCGGGCCGGCCCGGTGGGGGCGTGGCGGAGGTCCAGGACTGGGCCGCGGCGCTGTCGAGCCGGCGGGGGACCGCGCGGGGCCCCGAGAGACGCCTGCTGATGGCCTTGGCCGTCGCCGTGGGGCCCGGGGCCGCTGATGCGGCCATCACTCCCCTCGGATGTGGCGCGGGCTGCCCCAGGCCCCGTTGCTGATCGCCGCCGGTGCGCTGACTCCGGCTTCCGGGACCTGCCTCGGCCTCGGTTGGAGCATCTCGCAAGCCCAGCCCCGAGGGCGTGCGGGCCGGCAAGGCCTTCTCGATGCCGATCGCGATCGCGGCACCCGCCCGCAGGCCGGGTGGAGGGATGCGCCAGTGGACGACATGGCTCCCCACCTCCGCGCCTTCGCTCGGGGGGGCCGTCGTTGACCAGCCGGCCCGGGACCGCGCGCCGCGGCTCCGCGGCCTCAGCCAAGGCGTTCCGCCACGCCGCCGCGTCGGAACGCCCAGCCCGGCGGGGTCCCACCCTCCCAGAGCGGCGCCTCTCGCCTCTCGCCTGCCTGCTCCCGCCGGACGCGGGAGTGGCCGCAGCCCGATGGAGAACGACTCTCAGCGACCCGTCGGGCGCCGCTGGCGGACCGGCCGTTATCGTGGGCCCATGGCACAGCGTTGGGAGCGGCGCCGCTGACGGCCGCGGACCCGGCCCCCGGCCGCCTGCCGCTCCACGTCGAGGAGCTGCCGGGCCGCCCGCCGGCCACGGTGTGGCTCCACCACGGGCTGGGGTCGACGCGGTCCTGGACGTCGCTGGTGCCGGCGCTGCGGCAGGGGCGGCGGGCGGTGCTGTACGACCGGCGCGGGTTCGGGGCCTCGCCGCGCGACCGGGCCTTCACCCCCGACCTGTTCGTGGAGGACGCTGTCGAGCTGGAGGCGCTGGTGCTGGCGCGGGGGCTGGCCCCGGCCCACCTGGTCGGGCACAGCGACGGCGGCACCGTGGCCCTGCTGCTGGCTGCTCGGCGGCCCGACCTGGTCCGCAGCGTCGCGGTGGTGGCCACCCACGTCTGCGGGGAGCCGGGGACCGTCGGCACCCTGCAGCGGATGGGCCGGCCGTCGCGCGACTGGGACCCCGCCACCCGCCGCGGGCTGGCCCGGGCCCACGGGGCGGACTGGGAGCGGGTGGCGGACGCGTGGCACGCGCTGTGGACCTCGCCGGCCTGGGCCGGCTGGAGCATCGAGGCCGAGCTGCCCCGGGTCCGCTGCCCCCTGCTGGTCTGCCACGACCGCCGTGACGACCTGGCCCCGCCCCTGCACGCGGAGCGGCTGCAGGCCGCCCACCCGGAGGCGCGGGTGGTGTGGTGGGAGACCGGCTCCCACGAGCCCCACCGCCGCCACCAGGCGGCGTTCGCGGCCGACCTGGCCCGGCTCTGGGCGGCCGCTGAGGATGGCGCGGACCCGAGGGGGGCCCCCGGTGGCTGATCGGGGCCTGCCGCTGCGCACCGTGGCCTTCGCTCTGGCGGACCTGGCCGCCCGCCTGCCGCCGGACGACCCCCGCCGCCCGGGGGTGGGGGCGGCGCTGGCCGCGCTGGCGGCGGTGCCGCCGGAGCCCCCGGTGGCGGCCCATCCGGCGGCCCCCGGGGTGGGGGCGGCGGGCGAGCGCGTCTACACCGTCACCGCGGCCGACACCGCGTCCGCCGTGGGGCACCCGGACCCGCGCATGACCGTGCTCGCCAGCCCCCGGTTGGCCCTGTGGTTCGAGCAGGTGTCGGGCGAACTCGCCGCCGCCAGCGGGGCCCCACTGCACCACGTCGGGGTCGGGGTGCTGGTGCACCACCTGGCCGCCGCCGCCGTCGGGGAGACGGTGACGGTGTCGGCCCGGGTGGTGGCGGTGGTCGGCCGGGCCCTGGTCTTCGACTGCGAGGCCCGCGCCGGCGACCGGCTCCTGGCCTACGGCACCCACCAGCGCATGCTCCTCGACGACGCCCCCCGGACCGCCTGATCGGCAACATGCGACAGACGCTTGACGTCGCGGCCCAGATCTGTAGACTGTGGCTGTGGATGTGAAGGTGGCCCCCGCGACTCCGGCCCGCGAGGCCCTGCTCCCGGCCGACACCGACCCCTCGCGCTACCGGCACTGGCGGCTGGCGGTCGACGGCCGGGTGGCGACCCTGACCATGGACGTCGCCGAGGAGGGGGGCCTGCACCCGGGCTACCAGCTCAAGCTGAACTCCTACGACCTGGGCGTCGACTGGGAGCTGGCCGACGCCGTGACGCGGCTGCGCTTCGAGCACCCCGAGGTGGGGGCGGTGGTGATCGAGAGCGGCAAGCCGCAGGTGTTCTGCGCGGGAGCCAACATCCGCATGCTGGCCCAGTCGGAGCACGGCTTCAAGGTCAACTTCTGCAAGTTCACCAACGAGACCCGCAGCGCCATGGAGGACGCCAGCCGCCGCTCCGGGCAGGTCTACCTGGCGGCGATCAGCGGCCCCGCCTCGGGCGGGGGCTACGAGCTGGCGATGGCCACCGAGCACATCCTGCTGGTCGACGACGGCAACTCCGCGGTCTCGCTGCCCGAGGTGCCGCTGCTGGGGGTGCTGCCGGGGACGGGTGGGCTCACCCGCCTCACCGACAAGCGCCGGGTGCGCCGCGACCGCGCCGACCAGTTCTGCACCACCGCCGAGGGGGTGCGGGGCGAGCGGGCCCTGGACTGGGGCCTGGTCGACGAGCTGGCGCCCCGCAGCCAGTTCCCCGAGCGGGTCCGGGAGCGGGCCCGGGCCCTGGCCGAGCGCTCCGACCGGCCCGCCACCGGGCCGGGGGTCGCCCTTGCCCCCCTGCGGCGGGTGGCGACGCCCCGCGGGCTGGAGTACCCCAACCTGCGGGTGAGCTTCGAGCGCCAGCTGGGCGCCGCCCGCCTGGTCCTGCACGGGCCAGTGGGCCCCCAGCCGGCGGACCCGGCCGCGATCCTGGCGACGGGGGCCGACTACTGGCCCCTGGCGCTGGCCCGCGAGCTGGACGACGCCATCCTCTGGTGCCGGCTCAACGAGCCGGAGCTGGGCACCCTGGTGCTGGAGACCCGGGGCGACCCGGCGGCGGTGGTGGCGGCGGAGGCCGTGCTGCTGCAGCACCCCGACGACTGGCTGGTGCGCGAGATCCGCCTCCTGTGGGCCCGCACCCTGCAGCGCCTGGAGGCCACGGCCCGCTCGCTGGTGGCGGTCATCACCCCGGGCAGCTGCTTCGCGGGCCTGCTGCTGGAGCTGGTCCTGGCCGCCGACCGCAGCTTCATGCTGCAGGGTGGCATCGAGGGCGACCCCACCCCGCCCCCGACCCTGTGGATCAGCGACGCCAGCGCCGGCTGGCTGCCGACGCACACCGGCGCCAGCCGGCTGGCCGCCCACTTCGCCCACCGTCCGGAGCCGGTGGCGGCGGCGCTGGCCCGGCGCGGCGAGCCCCTGGACGCGGCCGCCGCCGCGGCGCTGGGGCTGGTCACCGCCACCCCCGACGACATCGACTGGGACGACGAGGTCCGGGTGGCGCTGGAGGAGCGGGCCAGCTTCTCCCCCGATGCGCTGACCGGCATGGAGGCCAGCCTGCGGGTGCCGGGGGCGGAGAGCCTGGAGACCAAGGTGCTGGGCCGCCTCAGCGCCTGGCAGAACTGGGTGTTCCAGCGGCCCAACGCCAGCGGTCCCCAGGGGGCGCTGCGCTGCTACGGCACGGGACGCCTCGCCGACTTCGACCGCCGCCGGACCTGAGCCACCCACCCGCTCACCAGGTAGCCGCCCCATGGAAGTCACCTACTCCGACCGGATCCCCAACAACGTCGGCCTGCACGACAACCGCCGCCTGCAGCGGGCGCTGGAGGCCTGGCAGCCGCGCTACCTCGACTGGTGGCACGAGATGGGCCCGGAGAGCTTCGACGCAGCCCACGTCTACCTGCGCACCGCCACCGACGTCGGCCGCGGCGGCTGGGCCAACTTCGGCTGGGTGCGGCTGCCGGAGTACCGCTGGGGGATCTTCCTGGCCGACCCCGAGCCCGATCGCCGCGTCGGCTTCGGGGAGCACCGGGACGATCCGGCCTGGCAGGAGGTGCCGGGGGAGTACCGCAACCAGCTCCGGCGCCTGATCGTGGTCCAGGGGGACACCGAGCCGGCCTCCGTCGAGCAGCAGCGCAGGCTGGGGCAGACCTGCCCCAGCCTCTACGACCTGCGCAACCTCTTCCAGGTGAACGTCGAGGAGGGCCGCCACCTGTGGGCCATGGTCTACCTGCTCGACGCCCACTTCGGCCGGGACGGGCGCGAGGAGGCCGAGGCGCTGCTGGAGCGGCACGCCGGCGACGCCGACCGGCCCCGGATCCTGGCCGCCTTCAACGAGCCCACCACCGACTGGCTCTCGTTCTTCATGTTCACCCACTTCACCGACCGTGACGGCCGCTTCCAGCTGGAGGCGCTCTCGGAGTCCGGCTTCGACCCCCTGGCCCGGACCTGCCAGTTCATGCTCCGGGAGGAGGCGCACCACATGTTCGTCGGCACCACCGGGGTCGGCCGGGTGGTGCAGCGGAGCTGCGAGCTGATGCGCCAAGCCGACACCGACGACCTGCGCCAGCAGGGCGGGGTCAGCCTGCAGCTGCTGCAGAAGTACATCAACTTCCACTTCAGCGTCTCCATCGACCTCTTCGGCGGGGAGACCTCCAGCAACGCCGCCTCCTACTTCAGCAGCGGGCTCAAGGGGCGGTTCCACGAGCGCCAGCGGGTCGACGACCACCGGCTCCTGGAGGCGACCTATCCGGTCACCGAGCTGGGCGCCGACGGGCTGCGCCAGGTCGAGGTCCCGGCGCTGACCGCGATCAACGAGGGGCTCCGCGACGACTACATCGCCAACTGCCAGAAGGGGCTCGACCGCTGGAACGCGATCATCGCCGAGCAGGGGATCGCCACCCGGCTCACCCTGCCCCACCGCGCCTTCCACCGTTCCATCGGGATCTTCGCCGGGCAGCCCATCACCCCCGACGGCCGGGTGGTGAGCCCCGAGGCCTGGGCCGCGGCCCGGGACGGGTGGCTGCCCAGCGACGCCGACCGGGCCTACGTCCACAGCCTGATGCAGCCGGTGCTGGAGCCGGGACGGATCGCCGGCTGGATCGCGCCCCCGGCGGCCGGGATCGACGACCGTCCGGTGGACTTCGAGTACGTCCGGCTGTGAGCGACTGGGGGGGGGCCGGGCCCGAGCGGCCGGTGGGGCGCTGGTGAGCGAGGCCCTCAACGCCACCGAGTACCTGCTCGACCGGCGGCTGGAGGCCGGCGACGGCGGGCGGGTCGCGATCAACCACGAGGGGCGGGACTGGACCTACGACCAGGTCGCGGAGCTGACGGCGGCGGTGGCCGCGGCCCTGCACCGGACGGGGGTGCGCCCCGAGGAGCGGGTGCTCCAGGTGATGGTCGACGGGCCCGAGTTCGTGGCCACCTTCCTGGGGGCGATGCGGCTGGGCGCGGTCGCGGTCCCGGTCTCCACCATGCTGACCGGCGCCGAGCTGGGGTTCATCGCCGCCGACGCCCGGGCCCGGGTGGCGGTGATCTCCGGGGAGTTCGCGGCCCTGGCGGAGCGGATCGCGGCCGCGGCCCCGGAGCTGACGGACCTGGTGATGGTCGGGGCCGGCACCCCGGCCCTGCCGGCCCGGGTGCGGCTGCACCGCTTTGCCGAGTGGGCCGTCCCCGCGCCGGCGCCGCCGACCTACGCCACCTGGGCCGACTCACCCGCCTTTTGGCTCTACACCTCGGGGACCACCGGCCAGCCCAAGGCGGCCATGCACCGCCACGCCGACCTGCCCTTCACCGCCGAGCGCTACGGCCAGCCGGTGCTGGGCATCGGGCCCCAGGACCGCTGCTTCTCGGTGGCCCGGCTCTTCTTCGCCTACGGCCTCGGCAACGGCCTCACCTTCCCCTTCGCGGTCGGTGCCACCAGCATCCTGGCCAGCGCCCCGCCGACCCCGGCGCGGGTGGCGGCCCTGGTCCGCGAGCAGCGGCCCACCCTCTTCTTCGCGGTGCCCTCGTTCTACGCCGCCATCCTCGCCGCCGACCTCCCCGAGGACACCTTCGCCTCGGTGCGCCACGGCGTCTCGGCCGGGGAGTCGCTGCCGGCCCCGGTCTTCCACCGCTTCCGGGACCGGTTCGGGGTCGAGATCCTGGACGGGATCGGCTCCACCGAGGTGCTGCACATCTTCATCTCCAACCGCGCCGGGGAGATCCGTCCCGGCACCTCGGGCCGGGTGGTGGAGGGGTACGAGGCCCGCCTGGTCGACGATGACGGCGCCGCGGTGGGCGACGGCGAGCCCGGGCACCTCCTGGTGCGCGGGGAGTCGGTCGCCACCGGCTACTGGTGCCGGACGGCGGTCACGCGGCGGACCTTCGAGGGGGAGTGGGTGCGCACCGGTGACGTCTACGTGCGGGACCGGGAGCAGGTCTTCACCCACGCCGGCCGCTCCGACGACATGCTCAAGGTGGGGGGCATCTGGGTCTCGCCCACGGAGGTCGAGTCCACGCTCCTGGAGCACCCGGACGTGATGGAGGCCGCGGTCGTCTCCGAGCCGGACGCGGACCAGGTCCCGCAGCCGGTGGCCTACGTGGTGCCGGCACCCGGGCGGACGGTGGACCCCCAGGCGCTGATCGACTTCTGCCGCCAGCGGATGGCCGCGTTCAAGCGGCCCCGCCGGGTGCTGGTGGTGGAGGCCCTCCCCAAGACCGCCACCGGCAAGATCCAGAGGTACCGGCTCCGCGGTGGCTGAGCCCCGCCAGCCAGCCCCGGCGACCCGCGCCCTCCTCCTCACCATCCTGGGTGAGTTCGTCCTGCCCGGGGGGACCTCCGTCTTCGGGGAGAGCCTGGTCGAGGCCCTGGCCGCCGTCGGGGTGCGGGGCGCCACCGCCCGCCAGGTCCTCCTGCGCACCCACCGCGCCGGCTGGCTGCTGCGGGAGCGCGACGGCCGTCGGGCCCGGTGGCGCCTCAGCGCCACCATGGCCCACACCCTGGCCGACGGCGCCCGCCGCATCTACGCCTTCGGGCCCAGCGAGCAGTGGGACCGGTGCTGGCGGATCGTGGTCATCCGCCCGTCGACCGCGGCGGCGTCCGCCGGCCGCCGCCGGCTGCGGGCCCACCTGCTCTGGTCGGGGCTGCGCCCGCTGGCGCCCGGGGTCTGGATCACCCCCCACGAGGAGCGGGCCGCCGAGGCCCTGGCCGGGCTGGGGTCGGTGGCGACGGGCGTCGAGACCGCCCTCTTCCGGGCGGAGGCGGCGGGCGACCTGCCGGCCCTGCTGCGGCGGGTCTTCGTGCTGGCCCCGGTGCACAGCGAGTACCAGGCCTTCCTGCGCACGTTCGGGCGCCTGGCCCCGGCCGACGACCGTGCGGCCTTCGCCGCGCAGGTGCGCCTGGTGGACGCCTGGCGCCGGTTCCCGCTCCGCGACCCCGGCCTCCCGGCGGCCCTGCTCCCCGCGGACTGGGTCGGAAGCCGGGCTCGTCGCCTCTTCCAGGCCCGGCACGCGCAGTGGGCCGTTCCCGCCCGCCGCTGGTTCGAGGGCACGGCCCCCGGCGCCGGCGTCGCCGAGCCGGCGCCCTCGGGGTCCGGGCCGAGCCGCCGCGCAGCCTCTCTATAATCCAGCGACGACCGACGGCTTACGGTCGGGCCGGTCACGGGTACGGGGAATGGGCAGGAGCGGTTCGGTCGACCTGACGGGGAGCCCCGGGGGCGGTGCGGGCGAGGGCGCGCTCCGGGTCGCCGATGCCGACCGGGAGCGCGCCCTGGAGCTGCTCCGGGAGCACTGCGCCCAGGGGCGCCTGACCTTCGACGAGCTGAGCGAGCGGTCCGCCCGGGCCTGCGCCGCCATCACCGGGGCCGAGCTGGAGGCGCTGCTGACCGACCTGCCCGCCCTGGCGCCGGCGGGGGGCGTGGACCCGGACGTGTGGGCCCCGCACCGCGCCGCGCGCTTCACCCTCGCCGTCATGGGAGCGGTCACCCGCCGGGGAGGGTGGCGGCTGCCCCTGCACCACATCGCCGCGTCGGTGATGGGCGGCATCACCCTGGACCTGCGCGGGGCCCAGTGCGACGGGGCGGTGGTCACGATCGACGCCCTGGCGGTGATGGGGAGCATCGACGTGGTGGTCCCCGATGGCACCCCGGTCGACCTCGTCGGGCTGGCGGTGATGGGCGACCGGACGCTGCGCGTCGGCGACGGGCCGCCCCAGCCCGGGCGGCCGCTGGTGCGCGTGCGGGCCCTGGCGGTGATGGGGAGCGTCACGGTCCGCCAGGGGCCGGCGGCGTCCGATCCGGCGAGCGCGCCCCGGCGCGACCAGCGGCGCTCGCGGCGGCAGGCCCGCCGCGCCGCCCGGTGGTTCGGGGATGACTGAGCCCGACCCGGTCGCCGGGGTCTACGCGTCGCTGGGGGTGGTGACCGCCGACCGGCCCACCCGCCGCGGGTGGCTGGCCCAGCTGGACGCTCTGCTGTGGGAGCTGGAGAGCGCCAACCTGCGCCACGCCGACCGCTGCCCCAACCCCTGCTGGGACGCGCTCCGCACGCTCCAGGGGGCCATCCTCCCGGCGGTCCAGATCCCCGCCGAATCCGGGCTCACCAGCGAGGCCCTGGACATCGTCTTCGCTCTCCAGGAGGTGGTCCAGCACGTCCCCCCGTCGGGGCCCGGTGGTGGCTGAGCCCAGCGGCGCCGGCCGCCGGCCCGGGGGCTGACGGTGCGTAGCCTCCGCTTCCTGGGCGCTGACCGGCTGCCGCATCTGGGCATCCTCGGGGGGGACGGCGTGCGTGACCTCGGCCGGGCGACCCCCGACCGGCAGCGGCGCCTGCTCGGCGGCGGCCGCCTCCCGGTGGACGGCCCGGTGGTCGCGGTCGACCGCTGGCTGCCGCCGGTGGCCGCCAACCGGATCTTCGCCGTCGGGCGCAACTACGCCGCCCATGCCGGGGAGGGCGGGCATGCCCCGCCCACCGAGCCCATCGTCTGGATGAAGCTGCGAGCCAGCGCCGTCGGGCATGAGAGCGCGGTGGTCATCCCGGCGGCCCGGGCGGGGGCGGTCGACTTCGAGGGGGAGCTGGCGGTGGTCATCGGCCGGGCCGGCTTCGAGGTGCCCCCCGACCGAGCCCTGGAGCTGGTGGGGGGGTACACCGTCGCCAACGACGTCACCGCCCGCGACCTCCAGGAGCGGATGCCGCAGTGGACCCTGGCCAAGAGCCTGCCCGGCTTCTGCCCCCTGGGACCGGTCCTGGTCACCGCCGACGAGATCCCCGACCCCCAGGCCCTGCACCTGACCACCCGGGTCAACGGGGAGGTGCGCCAGTCGGCCCCCACCGCCGACATGCTCTACAGCGTGGCGACCCTGGTCAGCTTCCTCTCGGGGCTGGTCCCCCTGCAGGTCGGGGACGTGATCGAGACCGGCACCCCGGCCGGGGTCGGGTGGCACGCCGTCCCCCGCCGCCCGCTGCGGCCGGGGGACGTGGTGGAGATCACCATCGAGCCCATCGGCACCCTGCGCACCCGCTTCGTGGCGGCCGCCGCCTGAACCGACCGGGCTCTCGGAGGGGCACCTCCTCGCCCGCCCGGCCCAGATTCCGCCGCCGGTGGCCGACGGACGGTCACACCGGCCGCGGTGAGGGCGGACGACCCGGCTGGCGGCGCTGCCGGCCCCGCGCCACCCGCTCCCCGGCCCTGGTCGAGGAGGAGTCGGGTCTGCGCAGCTTCCCCCCAACGGGAGATTCCTGGAGCAGCCGGGGCCCAGGTGGGCCTCTCCGGCCAATCCGTCCCCTCTCCCCAGGATCGGTCGAGGAGGATCGACCCCACGGGCTGGGATCCCTTCCGCTCCTCCCCTTCAGCACCATCTGTCGCGGGCCTGGCGGCTCGGCTGCTCGCTGGTGCACCCGTACGGATTCCCGTACTATACGGCCATGGTCAACGTCGTCACCACCGGTGAGGCCCGTGATGCCCTCCACCAGATTGCCAAGCGCTTCGACGCCGGAGAGGGTGAGCCGGTGTACTTCGGCTCGCATCGGCGCGCCCAGGGCGTCATCGTCCCCCTGGAGGTCTGGGAGAAGCTGCTGGAGCAGGCCGAAGACACGCTCGACCTCGAGCTTGCTCGCCAGCGTTTGTCTTCTGATCACGGGGGGCATAGGCTGAGCCGCGCCGATCTGGACGAAGCCTTCCGCGAAGCAGCCAAGGTAGCAAACCGTAAACCTGGGTGACGCGGCGACCCAAGCGGCCGCGCTACACGCTGATCCCGCGTCCAGAGGCTGTAGCCGACGTCACCGCTCTGGCTGCGCATGGCCCGGCCGTCGTCGCGGCAGCGGCGGCAATTGCCGACGACCTTGCCCATGGGCGGGTCATGGGCAAGGAGCTCGGCCACAGGAGCATCAGTGGCGACTTGAGCGGCCTGTACCGGGTGAAGTTCGACGTGGCTGGCCAGCGCCCTCAGCGCTTCCGACTCGTCTACCGTCAGCTCGATGACACCACCAGAGAGCTCGTCGCCATCGGGCGACGTGACGAACACGCCATCTACCGTCTGGCGGCCAGCCGGCTCTCGCCGTAGTGCTGCAGTCCTGGGATCGTCGGACGGACTGTTCGTTGGTCGTGTCAGCAGGCGAACGTCTATCGGGATGGCGGTCTGGCCGTGGGCAGAGCCTGTCGTCCAATACTTCCAGTAGACCCGTCCGAATCGAAGTCCCGCACAGGGGCGTCATACGGGACCTCGTCGTTGGCCGCAATCCCGTTGACTTACAGCTCGCGCCAGGGGGAACGAATCCGCGGCGCCGCCGGCCGGGGAGCGGCGGGGGACGGGCCCGATCCGGGTCCTCGCGGGTTGGGGGCGCGCCAGGGGCGGTTCGTGGCGCCGGCGGGCCGCCTCATCATGCGGCCTCGGCCGTCCCAGCGCGCAACCGGGGGCGGACCAGGGCGGCGGCCGCGGAGGCCCTGCCAGGACGGTGGCCGCGTAGTATCCTCCCCCCAGCCATGAGCCAAGAGGGGCCGTCCGGCGACTGGGTGACCGAGCTCTCGCTGGAGACCGTGGGCCGGGTCAGCGACCGCCGGGGTCGGCGCCGGCCCCGGCGCCTGACGCGCAGCGGCCGGCGGGCCCAGATCCTGAGCTCCGCCCTGACCGCGTTCGCCCGCGACGGTGTGCTGGAGACCACGATGGACTCCATCGCCGCCACCGCCGGGGTCAGCAAGCCCCTCATCTACCAGCACTTCCGCAACAAGCGCGAGGCGCTCCTGGCCCTGGTCGACGACCACAGCGCCGAGCTGCTGGCCGCGCTGGGCGGCGGCGACGAGGGGCTCAGCGCCTCCCTGGAGGAGCTGATGCTCCGGTACCTGCGCTTCACCCAGGACCACGCCGTGCCCTTCCGTCTCCTGTTCCAGGCCGTCGACGGCACCGACGGCCCCGCCACCACGCGCATCGAACGCACCCGAGCGGCGGTGGGGGACCGTCTGGTGGCCGCCGCCCTGGGCCCGGAGGCGGACCAGGCCGCCCTGCCGGCCTGGGTGGGCCCGGCGCTCTGCGCCCTGGTGGAGGGGGTGGCCCGGCGGCTGGACCCAGACGCCGACCCGGCGGCGATCGCCGGTCCGCTGAGCCGGGTGGTGCGGCTGGAACCGCGCGACGTGGCGAGGCCGCGGCCCCGGGCCGGCAGCCGTTGATCCGGCGGCCGGACGCGGTGGGGTGAGGGCCGCCCGGGTCGTCGATCCCGCCGACCCGCCCACCCTGGACGGCCCCACCCGCATCCTGGCCGGCCCGGGCACCGGCAAGACGCGGGCCCTGGTCAACCTGCGCCGCCGAGCGGTCGCCGCCGGGACGCCGCCGGAGCGGGTCTGGGTGCTCACGTTCTCCCGCCGGGCGGCCGAGGAGCTGCGGGAGCGCATCGCCGAGACGGCCCCGGCCGCCCACGCCCTCCCCGCGGTCCTGACCTTCCACGCTCTGGCCATCCGGGTCCTGCGGAGCGCGGGCTGGTCCCTGTCCGACCCCGACTCGGCCGCCGGGGACCCGCAGGAGCGTGCGCCGGGGGCCTGGAGGCTGCTCGGCGGGCTGGAGGAGTGGGTGGCCATGCGCACCGCCCTGGAGCGCTCTGGGGGCACCGTGCCGCGCTGGCGCTCCCTGGTCGAGAGTCCGGTCCTGGTGGACGACGCGCTGGCCTTCGCCAGCCGCTGCCAGCAGGCGTTGGTCGGCCCGGGACTGCTGGCCCAGCGCCTGGCCTCGGCTCCGGGGGCCCTGCAGGAGCTGGCGGTGATCGCCGCCCACTGGGAGGACGTCCAGCGCGACGGCCGCTTCCTGAACTTCCCCGGGCTGGTGGCCGCGGCGGTGGAGTGCCTCCAGACCGACCCGGCCCTGCTGCGGGGCCGGCTCGACGTGCTCCTGGTCGACGAGTACCAGGACACCGACCGGGCCCAGGGCCAACTGGTGCGGGCGCTGGCCGACCGCCTGCCCGCACCGTGCCGGCTGGCGGTGGTCGGCGATCCGCGCCAGGCCATCTACGGCTTCCGGGGGGCGAACCCGGCCAACCTGCTGGAGGAGTTCAGCCAGGCCTTCCACCCCCAGGTCTGGCGCCTTCGCACCGGCTGGCGCTGCCCCGGGCCGGTGATGGCCGCGGCCGACGCGGTCTGCCCACCGGACGAGCAGTCGCCGGCGGTCGAGCCGGCGCCCGGGCTGTTGGGCCCCGCGGTGGAGATCTGGCGCGCGGCCGACGAGGTGGAGGAGGGGCTGGCCATCGCGCGCGCGATCCAGGCGGAGGTGCTGGCGGGTGCGACCCGGTACGGGGAGGTGGCGGTCCTGGTCCGTTCCGCCGTTCGCCAGGCGCCAGCGCTGCTCGAGGCCTGCCGGGCGGTCGGGGTGCCCTGCACCGCCGGCCGCGGGCCGGCCGAGCAGGCACCGGCGACCGCGACCGTGCTGGCCTGGCTGCGGGCCCTGGCCCGACCCGACGACGGCCCGGCCCTGGTCCGCGCCCTGACCCAGGTGCCGGGAGGGCTGCCCCCGGGCACCGTGGCCCGGCTGCGCCGGCTGAGCGGGGCCTGCGCCTTCGACCTGGGCCGGGCGTTCTGGTGGGCGGCCCAGGGCCGGATGCCGCCGGCGGGGACGGGGGGGCTGCGAGTGGCCGCCACCTGGGACGCCGCCGCGGCCGACCCGGCCCGCGACCCCCTGATCGCACGGCTGGACCCGGCCGACCACCGGGCCATCGCGACGCTGGCCGGCCGCCTCCAGGCGCTGGACCGGGTCGCGGCCGCGTTCCGGCAGGGCCCCCTCCGGCCGGAGGACGCGCGGCGCCTGGTGGGGCAGGTCGCCTGGCGCTGCGGGATGCTGGACGCGGCCGAGCAGGACCCCTGGGTGGCGGCGGCCCTCGGCGACCTGGGCGACGCGGCCGAGGCGGTGGCGGCGGTCGAGACCGAACTGCGCCACCGGCCCCCGGCGCTGTCCACGGTGCTGGACCGCCTGCAGGACGCCCTGGGACGGGGCGGGCCGGAGCCCGACGAGGCGCCGCCGCCCGCCGACGCCGTCCAGCTCCTCACCATCCACCAGGCCAAGGGCCTGCAGTTCCCGCAGGTCTTCGTGGCCGGGTGCGCCAGGGGCCTGCTCCCCGCGCCCGGCGGTGGCGGGCTGCTGACCGCGGACCAGACCGCCCTGCTGCTGGAGCGGCTGCCCGAGCTGGAGGACGTCCTGCCGCAGCCGGAGGCCCGCCTGGAGGAGGAGCGCCGGCTGCTCTTCGTGGCCCTGACCCGGGCCGGCCGCCGGGCGGTGTGCACCTACGCCCTGAGCTATGGCGAGCAGGCCACCGAGGCCTCGACCCTGCTGGAGCCGCTGCGGGCGGCCGGGGTGGTGGAGCGGGCCGCCCCGACCGCGGAGCGGGTGACGCGCCAGGAGCTGGAGGCGGAGCTGGCGGTGCGCTGGGCTCGTCTGGCGGCCGCGGGGGCGCCGGCCGCCCGGGCGGCCCTGGCGGCGGTGGCGCCGACCCTGGACCCGGTGGCGGTGGCCGAGGCCTGCCGCCCCCACGACCCGGTGGAGGGACCGCCGGTCCGGGTCCCCGACCCCGTGCCCCTCTCGGCCAGCGCCCTGGGCGAGTGGCTGGCCTGCCCGCGCCGCCTGTACTTCGACCGGGTCATCCCCGATCAGCCGTCCACCGCCGCCACCCGGGGGATCGCGGCCCACCGGCTGCTGGAGGCCGCCTACGCCCGGGAGGCCGAGTGGCAGGGCGACCCGGCGGCCTTCGCCCGGTGCGCCGGCCGCCTCCTGCGCACCGAGGTCCTGCCGGGGATGGCGACCGAGGTCAGCAGCCCCCTCGAGCTGCGGGCCCTGGAGGCGTGGCTGCGGGCCCTGGTGCGCCGCTACGCGCACCACGCGGTCGCCGCCGAGGACCCGGGGGATCGCACCCTGGCCACCGAGGCGCCCTTCGAGCTGCGGCTGGGGGCGGCGCTGCTCCGCGGTCGGATCGACCGCGTCCGGGTCACCGCGGCCGGTCGGCTGGAGGTGATCGACTACAAGACCACGACCAACGTCCCCAGCGCTCGGGGCCTGCGGGCGCGGGTGGAGGGCGACGCCGCGGGCGGTCCCCGGGACTGGCAGCTGCTGGTCTACCACCTGGCCATGGTGGCGGGGGAGGTGACCCTGACGGCGGAGGCGACCGGGGACCCGACCCCCGCGCTGCTGCGCAACTGGTACGTGGGCAGCGACCCCCCCGTCAGACGGGACCCCGACCGGCCCCTGGTCCGGCGCGGCCTGCGGCTGGCGCCGGATCTGCCCCTGTCCCCGGTCGAGGCGCGGGAGGTCGAGGAGGTCGCCCCGGAACGGCTGGCGGCCCTCGGCGACCAGATCGCCGCCGCCGCCGCCGCCATCCGGCAGGGACGGTTCCCGGCCCAGCCCCGCCACGACGAGCGCACCTGCCTGGCGGTCGCGGCCGGACGGGGGTGCGCCCGCGCCGACTGCTGCGACGGGGTGGGGTCGGTCGGGCGCGGCCACCCGGTGCCCGGCCCGTGAGCGAGGGGCCGGCCTGGACCGAGGCCCAGTGGGCGGTCATCCGCCACCCCCCGGGGCAGGCCCTGGTGGTGACCGCGGCGGCGGGCAGCGGCAAGACCGCGACCATGGCCGCGCTCCTGGCCCACCGGGTGCGAACCCACCACCTGGCGCTGGGCCGGGTGATGGCCGTCACCTTCAGCCGGGGGGCCGCCGCCCAGCTGCGGGAGCGGATCGGGCAGGAGCTGCAGCGCCAGGGCGTCGCCACCCCGGCCGGCGCCCTGGACGCGGCCTGGGTCGGAACCTTCCACGAGCTGACCCTGCGACTCCTGCGAGAGTGGGCCTACGTTGCCGGCCTGCCCCGGGACCTGCGGCTGCTGGACGACATCGAGGCCCGCATCCTGCTGGGGGAGGTGCGCGCCGCCGTGGCCGCCGGCGCCGCCCCCGGCCCGGGGGTGGCGCCCTTCGTCCCCGACGAGGACCTCGACCCCCAGGGGCTCCCGGACCTGCTGCGGGCCGCCGCCGGGGCCATGGGGCGGCTGCGCGCGACCGAGCTCACCCCGGGCCAGTGCGAGGCGCGGTCGCTGGCCGCCTACGACCGCTGGGCCGCCGCCGGCGACCCGCCCCAGGAGATCGCCGGGCACCGCCAGGCGCTGCGGCTGACGCTGGCGGTCTGGCGCGGCTACGAGGCCCGGCTGCGCCAGGCCCGGCAGACGGACTTCGACGGCGTGCTGCGCCACGGGCTGGCGCTGCTGGGCCATGGGCAGGTCCGCCGGTGGTGCCACCGAGCCTTCGAGCTGATCATCGTCGACGAGGTGCAGGACACCAGCCGGCTGCAGGCCCAGCTGCTGCAGGCCTGGGCCCGGCCCGGCCACGCCAACCTGGTCGCCGTCGGCGACCCGCGCCAGTCGATCTACGCCTGGCGTGACGCCGACCCCGGCGTCATGGAGCGGCTGCCGGGGGCGCGGCTCCGCCTGGACCGCAACCACCGCTCCCGGGAGCCGATCCTGGCGGCCGCCGACAGTGTCATCCGGGTCGCGCCCGCCTTCGCCGCCGACCCGCCCGCCGAGGCCCACCGGGCCGACCAGCCGGGGATGCCGGTGGCGCTGGCGCTCTTCCCGGACCGGGAGGCCGAGGCCGCGGCGATCGCCGGGGCCCTGGCCCGGGCCCATGACCGGGGCCTGCCCCACCCCGGGGCGGAGCCCGCGCCGCTGCGGTGGCGGGACTGCGCGGTGCTGGCCTACACCTTCGGGAGCCTGCAGCGGCCTCTGGAGGAGGCCCTCCGCCGCCGGGGCATCCCCTTCCGGGCCGAGATCGGGGGCCTGTTCAGCCGCCCGGAGGTGCGCGACGTGCTGGCCTACCTGCGGGCCGCGGCCGACCGCGAGCAGGACCCGAGCTGGCTGCGGGTGGCCCAGAACGCCGTGCACCGCCTGCCCGACGCGGCCTGCGCCCGCGGCGCCTTCGCCAGGGGTCGGGACCGCCCGCGGGTGGCGGACGCCCTGGAGGCGCTGGCCGCCGACGCGGCGGCGCCGGCCGAGTGGCGCCGCCGGGCCGCGGGGGTGCTGGCCGCGGTCGGGGA
>JAKABB010000056.1 GCA_021802045.1 bacterium | reverse complement strand
CCCCGGTGGCGCCGACCACCGCCGCCCGCCCGGCCTGCGCGCCGGCGCCGGCCTCCGCGGCGCCCGGCGCCGGTGGCTCGGTGACCGGGGATCCACCCTCCCAGCTGGCCAGGGAGGTGAAGGTGGGGAACCCGGCCCGGATGCTGAGGCCCTGGGTCCGCGGGTCCTCGCTGACGATGGCGGCCGTCTTCTGGAAGCCCCGCGCGTACTGCTGGAGCAGCTGCAGGTTCAGCGGCGCGTGCAGCACCCGCGCCCCGGGGGGGACCACGAACACGAGCTCACGATCCGCCGCCGAGCGCCGGATGCGATCGATGAGATCGGTGACCTCGTCGTCTGGTTCGACGTAGAGCAGTTTCGCCATGCGGTCAGATCACTCCACCGTCAGGGTACAGAACATCGGTCCGCCGGGCGCGCCCCCACCCCCCGCCCCCGGGCCGGCCGCCGCGCATCATCGCCCGATCGCCTGGCTCACCCGGCGGATGGTGGCATCCACACCGTCCCCCTGCCGCTCCTCCTGGACCACCGACTGGTAGGCGAGCCCCATCGGCGTGATGTCCGCCGGGCTGGCGAGCAGTCCTGTGGTGTCGTGGATGCCGGGGAGCTCCTCCGGGCTGAGGCGGGTGAAGACCGGGGTCTGGAGGAACGGCAGGTACTCGGTCCAGCGCAGGAGGGCCAGTTGCTCGATGAGCTCGGGCAGCAGGCACCCGCCACCGCACAGCCGGACCGTCGCCGGCAGGGTGCCGCCCTGGCCCATCTGGTGCAGGATCAGCGCCACCCCCTGGGCCAGCACCTCGGCGGCCTCGGCCAGGGAGGCATGGACCCGGTCCCGCTGCTCGCCCGAGAGCTGGCCGTCGGCGTGCCGCCGCTTCAGGGCCTCGGCCTGCTCCCGCGGCACCCCCAGGTCGGCCGCCAGCTTGCGCGTGAAGGCGTGCCCGCCCAGGGCCACCATCCGCGTCGCCTCCAGGGCGCCCTGGCGGACCACGGCCACGTTGGTGTGCCCGCCCCCCACATCGATGAAGATCGCCCCCAGCTCCAACGTCTCGGGGGTCGCGGCCGCGCGGGCCATGGCGTAGGGCTCGGAGACGGCGGCGACCAGCTCCAGGTCCAGCTCGCGGGCCACGGCCTCCACCGCCTGCAGCTGGGCCGCGGGGGCGAAGGCGTTGAAGACCGAGACGTCGAGGCGCTCCCCCTGGTAGTGGAGGGGGTTGCTGACCGCCTCGCCGTCGATCCGGATGGACGCCAGCGCCGAGTGCACCAGGCGCACCGACTCCCAGTCCTCACCGCCGCTGTCGGCGAGCAGGTTCTGGGCCTCGCGCAGGGCCCGCCGCTGCACCAGGGCCACGTGCTCGTCGATCTCGCGGGGGGTCACCCGGTCCAGTCCCTTGCGCCGGGTCCGGCTGACGGTGGTGCTGAACCCCAGGACGTCGGGGCCGGCCAGCCCGATGACGGCCCGGGCCGGGATCGCGTCGGCCATGTCCTCCGCCCCCTCGATGGCCGCGTTGCAGCCCTCGATGATCAGCTCCAGGTCGGCGCTGCCGGCGACACCCAGGCTGCCACCGCCCTGCTCGACACGCTGCACCCCGAGCACGATCCCCTGGTCGCCCTCCCGTTTCACCACCAGCGCCTTGATGGTGTCGCTGCCGATGTCGAGGATCGTGGTGTGGGTGCGCAACGGCGAGCGCCGCCCCAGGATCGGCAGCCGGGGGCCCCGCATCAGGCCGCCCCCCCGTCGGCTCCGGCCAGGACCGCCCGGACCGCGTCGATCGCGGCCCGGTGGCGCGCCGGCTCCACCCGGCCCGACCCCAGCCGGTCGTCGCCGCCGCCCCGCCCGCCGGCGGCGGTGCAGGCGGCCCGGGCCAGCTCGCCGGCCCGGACGCCGCCGGCCACCAGCCGCTCCGTCAGCTTGACGACCAGGTCGGGGCCGGCCAGGACCAGGCCGCAGCCGCCGCGCTCCCCATCGGCCTGGGCGGTGAGCTGGTCGGCGAGCCGGCGCAGCGCCCGCCGGTCCACGGCGGCTGAGAGGTCGCGCACCCACAGTCGACGGCCGTCCACGATCTCCTCCTCCGGACCCGTCCCCGGCTCCTGCCCGATGGCCGACTGTTGCGCCGCCTCCAGGGCCCGCTCCAACTCCCGCACCCGTCGCTGCAGCGCCACCGCCCGCTCCGGGACGGCCTCCGGCGGGACCTGGAGCGCCGCGGCGCTCATTCGAAGGATCTCATGATCCCGGATCCAGCTGGCCTCGGCCGGCGCGCCGGCCACCAGCTCCACCCGGCGCAGCCCGGCGCCGATGCTGCGCTCACCAAGGAGGACCACCGCCCCGATCTCCCCGGTCCGCGCCACATGGGTGCCGCCGCAGAGCTCGCGGGAGACCGCGCCGAAGCTCACCACCCGCACCTGCTCCCCGTACACCTCGTCGGGCAGCGCCAGCGCCCCGGAGCGGCGGGCCTCGTCGGCCGGGAGCACCTCCACCCGGCCCTCCAGGTTCGCGCGCACCGCCCGGTTGACGGCGGCGGCGACCGCGCGCAACGCCTCCGGGTCGACCGGCCCCGGGCAGGCGAAGTCGAAGGTGGCGTGCTCGGGGGTGACGGACGAGCCACGCTGGACGACCTCGGGCCCCAGCCTCTGGCGCAGGGCCGCGTTCAGGAGATGGGTCGCCGAGTGGTGGCGCGCCGCCGCCCGGCGCCGCCTCGCGTCGACCGTGGCCAGCACCGACAGCCCCACCACCGGGGCTTGGCCCTGCACCCGGCAGCGAAGCCAGTGGACCGCGCCGCCGGGGCCCCGCTGGGTGTCGAGCACCACCGCGCCACCGCCCGCCCAGCTGAGCTGGCCCTGGTCACCCACCTGACCGCCACCCTCGGGGTAGAAGGGGCTGCGATCGAGGGCCACGTCGACCACGGCCTCGGTCCCAGCCGCGGCCACGACCGCCACCACCGTGGCCCGGAGCTCCAGGGCCTCGTAGCCCAGGAACAGGGTCGCCGGCGCCGCGGCCGGTCGCGGCGCCGGCGACGAACCCTCCGGGCCCGACTGCACCCGGGCCGCCCGGGCCCGGGCCCGCTGGGCCTCGAGCAGGGCCTCCACCTGGGGACGGTCCACCCGCAGGCCGCGCTCCTCGGCAAGGTCGGCGGTCAGGTCCAGCGGGACGCCGTAGGTGTCGTGGAGCTGAAAGGCCAGGTCGGCGGGGATGACCCCGTCGACCGCCCGCGCGGCCGCCGCCTCGAAGTGCTCCGCGCCGCGATCGAGGGTCTCGGCGAAGCGGCTCTCCTCCGCCTCCAGCTCCGAGGTGATGGCGGCCCGCTGCTGGCCCACCTCCGGGTAGACCACCCCGAGGAGGTCCTCCACCACCGCCACCGCCGGCACCAGCCCGCCGGCCAGCCCGATCGCCCGGCCGCGGAGGAGCGCCCGCCGCACCAGCCGGCGGAGGACGTAGCCCCGTCCCTCGTTGCCGGGCCGGACCCCGTCCGCCAGCAGCATGGTGGCCGCCCGGGCATGGTCGGCCAGCACGCGCAGGGGGTCGGGCGTCGCCCGGCGCGGTGCGCGGGTGGCCCGCTCGGCGAAGTGAGCGATCAGGGGGGCGAAGAGGTCGGTCTCGAAGATGGAGTCCGTCCCCTGCAGGACCATGGCCATCCGCTCCAGCCCCATCCCGGTGTCGACCCCCAGCCGCGGCAGCGGCGTCCGGCTCCCGTCCGCGGCCTGGTCCCACTCCATGAAGACCAGGTTCCAGATCTCGAGGAAGCGCTCCCCCGCCCCTGGCGCCACATCGGCCGCCGAGCTGGCGGCCTGGGGGCCGCGGTCGTAGTAGATCTCGCTGTCGACTCCGCAGGGCCCGGTGGGGCCCGCCTGCCAGACGTTGTCCTCAAGCTCGGTGATCGCCGAGGCCGGCCGGCCGGTCACCGCCCGCCAGGCCGCCCGGGCAGCCTCGTCGTCGGGATGGATGGTGGGGTGGAGACGATCCGGCGGCAGGCCCAGCTCCCCGGTCAGGAGCTCCCAGGCATAGCCGATGGCCTCCGCCTTGAAGTAGCTGCCGAAGGAGAAGTTGCCCAGCATCTCGAAGAAGGTGTCGTGGTGCGGCGTCCGGCCCACCTCCTCGATGTCCACGGTCCGGAAGCTCTTCTGGCAGCCGGTGAGCCGGGGCGCCGGCGGCTCAGCCTGGCCGAGGAAGTACGGCTTCAGCGGCGCCATCCCGGCGTTGACCAGGAGCAGCGTCGGATCGCCCTGGGGGATGAGCGACGCGCTGCCGATGCGGCGATGGCCCCGGGCGGTGAAGAAGTTGAGGAAGCGCTCCCGGATCTCTTGGCTTCGCACCGGTCCTCACGTCATGGCTGGCGGCCGCATTCTACCAGCCGACCGAGATCACCCCCCGGAGGCGTCCGCCGCCGCCCCGGGCGGCAGCTCCCGCCGGAGCTGCTCCACCGCGGCCCGCTGGAGCCGGCTCACGTGCATCTGGGAGATGCCCAACCGGTGGGCCACCTCGGTCTGCGGCAGCTGCTCGACGAAGCGCAGCACCATGATCTCCTGCTCGCGCGGGGTCAGGTGACGCATGGCGCCGAGGAGCAGGTCCTGGAGCTCGACCCGGTGCAGGTTCGAGTCCTCCGCCCCCAGCTGGTCCTGCAGCGCGCCGCCCTCCTCGTCAGCGCCCCCCTGGGGCGCCTCGATCGAGACGGCCCGGCGGGCGGGGCCGACCTCCATCGCCTCCAGGACCTCGTCGGGCTCCAGCTCCAGGGCCCGAGCGATCTCTCCGATGGCCGGGGTCCGGCCCAGCGCCTTGCCCAGCTCCTCCTCGGCCCGGACCACCCGGGCATAGGTCTCCTGCAGCCGCCGGGGAACCCGCACCGCCCAGCTCTTGTCGCGGAAGTACCGCTTCAGCTCCCCGAGGACGGTCGGAGTGGCGAAGGTGCTGAACTCCAGCTCCCGGCTGGGGTCGAACCGCTCGATGGCCGCGATGAGGCCCAGGAACGCCACCTGCTCCAGGTCCTCCAGGGGCTCGCCGCGGTTGGCGAAGCGCCGGGCCAGGGCCCGCACCAGATCCGCGTACTCGGCCACGAGCCGCTCTCGCAAGGCCGGGTCGCGGGTGCGCCCGTACTCGGCGAACATCGCCCGCTGCGCGGCCCGGTCGTATCGCCGCGCGGAGGCCACGGGGGTGCTCCCCGCTCCCGTCAACGCCAGCGGTACTTGGCGAGGCGGACGTGCATGCGCCCGTTGCCCGCCACCCGGCAGCGGACGTCGTCGGCGAACAGGCCGATCATCTGCAGGGCGAGGTCCAGGGCATCGTCGGGCGCCGGCCAGCCGACGCTGGCCGTGGCGGGCAGCGCCGCGGGCGCCACCGCCGGGCGCCCGGCCTCCGCCCGCGGCTGGTGGTATCGGACGTCGACGTAGAGGGCGGTCGTCTCCAGGCGGAAGCTGATGCGGACCGTGCCCTCGTCGGCGCCGCCCTCCTGCCGGGCCATGGCGATGGTGCGCTCGCAGGCCTGGGTGATGGCGATGTTGAGCTCGTCGACCTCCTCCACCCCGAAGCCGGCCACGCTGGCGATGCCGGCGGCGGTGCGCTTGGCGACCACGATGTAGCTCGGGTCCGCGGGGATCCTCAGTTCGGTGACCGCGCCGGTGGTGCTGCTCATCCTCTACTCGATACCCGTCAGACCCCGGCCCTCAAACCCGACACCCCCGCGGGGTGGGCCCGGGTCGCCCCGGGGGGCCGCCAACGCACGGCTCCGATCCCGAGCCTCCAGGTGGGTGCGCCGCACGGGGCCTTCCACGTCCCCTGTCGCCGGGGCTGGTGGGCCGCTCCCGCTGTTGGCGCTCCCGAGAGATATCTGTTGGGTCGGGCGCATGGCGACGGTCCCCGCCGGGGTCCCCGCCACCCTACCACGGACCGCCCGACTCTCAGCCGCCGGCGCCCGCGTCGGCCGCCGCCGCCCGCACGGCCGTCACCTCGGGCCGCAGCGCCAGGCCGACCTCACGGAGCTGGTCGGCAGTGACCGCCGTCGGCGCCCCGGTCATGGGGTCCGCCCCGGTCTGGGTCTTGGGGAAGGCGATCACCTCCCGGATCGACGGTTCGCGCAGGCCCACCATGACCAGCCGGTCGATCCCGGCGGCGAAGCCCCCGTGGGGGGGCGCCCCGTGGCGGAAGGCGGAGAGCAGGAAGCCGAACTTGCTCTGGGCCTCGGCCTCGGTCATCCCCAGGGCACGGAAGATCGCCCCCTGCTGCTCGGGCCGGGTGATCCGGATCGACCCGCTGCCCATCTCCACCCCGTTGCAGACGATGTCGTAGGCCCGGGAGCGCACCGCCAGCGGGTCCGACTCCAGCTTGCCCCAGTCGTCGGCGTGGACCTGGGTGAAGGGGTGGTGCAGGGGGCGCACGCCCCCCGACGGCTCGGGCTCGAACATGGGGAACTCCGTGACCCAGAGGAAGTGCTCGACCTCCCCGTCGATCCAGCCCAGCTCCCGGGCGGCCAGCAGCCGGACCGCGCCCAGCGCCGCCCCCGCCACCGCGGCGGGCCCGGCGGTCAGGCAGACGCAGTCCCCGGCCTCGGCCCCGGTGCGCTGCCCGAGGCCGGCCAGCTCCGTCGCCGAGAGGTGGCGCGCGATCGGTCCCTCCCAGCCGTCGGCCCAACGCCAGAGGTAGGCCAGGCCGGCGGCCCCGTGGGTCACGGCCGCCTCCCGCCAGGGACCGTCCAGCTCCCGCCGCGTCGGTCGCTCGCCGGCGGGGATGCGCAGGGCCCGGACCGCCCCGCCGGCAGCGACCGCGTCGGCGAAGACCCGCAGCCCGGTGGCGGCGAACACGTCGGTCACCGTCACCAGCTCGTGGCCAAAGCGGGTGTCCGGTTTGTCGCTGCCGTAGCGCTCCAGCGCCTCGCGGTAGGAGATCCGCGGCCAGGGCCGGGGCAGGGCCCGACCGAAGGCCGCCCCCCAGGCCGCCCCGATCAGCTGCTCCAGGGCCGCGAAGACGTCCTCCTCGTCCACGAAGGCCATCTCCACGTCCAGCTGGGTGAACTCGAACTGCCGGTCGGCCCGGAGGTCCTCGTCCCGCCAGCAGCGGGCGATCTGCATGTAGCGATCGAGACCACCCACCATGCAGAGCTGCTTGTAGAGCTGGGGCGACTGCGGCAGGGCCCAGGCGGTGCCAGGGATGAGCCGGCTCGGCACCAGGAAGTCCCGGGCCCCCTCGGGGGTGCTCGGCACCAGGGTGGGCGTCTCCACCTCCACGAAGCCGAGGCGGTCGGCCTCGGCCCGCAGGGCCATCAGGAAGCGGTGCCGGGCCCGCAGGTTCCGCTGCAGCCGCTCCCGCCGCAGGTCCAGGTAGCGGTAGCGCAGGCGCACCTGCTCGTCCACCGGCCGGGGGTCGCCGATGACAAAGGGCGGGGTCTCGGCCGCGGCCAGGACCTCCGCCTCCTCGGCCACCAGCTCGACCGCTCCGGTGGGCAGTTGCGGGTTCTCGCTGCCCGCCGGTCGGGGCCGCACCGAGCCCCGCACCCGGAGCACGAACTCCAGCCGCACCCGCTGGGCCACCTCCCGCAGCGGAGGAGCGGCCTCCGCGTTGATGACCACCTGGACCACGCCGGAGTGGTCGCGCAGGTCCACGAAGGTGAGGCCACCGTGGTCCCGCCGGTGGTGGACCCACCCGTAGCAGGTGACGGCGGTGCCGCTGTCCCCGGGGCGCAGGCTGCCGCAGAGCCGTCGCTCGGTCATGCCGCCCCGGCCCCGTCGAGGACGGCCGCCACCGCCCGTGGGGCCTCCGCCAGCGCCACCGACCGCTGGGCGCCGGTGCGCAGGTCGCGGACCGCGACGGTCCCACCGTCCAGCTCGCCGGACCCCAGGAGGCAGACGACGCGCGCCCCCAGGGCGTCGGCGGCTCGCATCTTGGCCTTGGCGCTGCGGGAGCCCAGGTCGGCCGTCACCGCCGACCCCGCCCGCCGCAGCCGCTGCGAGAGCCGCACCGCCGCCGGCACCGCCGCCGGGGCCAGGGTCACCACCGCCACCGGTGCCGCCGGGGCGACCGCGGGGGTCGCGGCGATGGCCACGATCCGCTCCAGGCCGGCGGCGAACCCCACCCCGGGGGCCGGTGGGTAGCCCAGCAGCTCCGAGAGCCCGTCGTAGCGACCGCCCCCGCAGAGCGCGTTCTGCGCCCCCTCCAGGCTGGCGTGCCAGATCTCGAAGGTGGTGCGCTGGTAGTAGTCCAGCCCTCGCACCAGCCGGGGGTTGCGCTGGTAGGGGATGCCGTAGGCGTCGAGGGCGTCGCCGACCCGCGCCAGCGCGTCCCGGCAGCCGGGGCACAGGAACTCGCCCACCTCGGGCACCCCGGCCACCAGGGCGAGGGTGTCGGGGTCCTTGCTGTCCAGCAGCCGCAGCGGGTTGCGCTCCAGCCGCTGGCGGTCGAGCTCGTTGAGCCGGTCGGCGCTGGGGCGCAGGTGCTCGACCAGGGCCTGGCGGTACGCGGGGCGGCAGGCCGCGTCCCCGATGCTGTTCAACTGCAGGCTGGTCTCCTGCACCCCCAGCGCCTCCAGCCACTCCCAGGCCACGGCGATGACCTCCGCGTCCAGCTCGGGCGCCGCGTCCCCCACCGCCTCCAGGCCAAACTGGTGGAACTGGCGGTAGCGCCCCTTGCCCGGCCGGTCGTAGCGGAACATCGGCCCCGCGTAACTGAGCCGCAGCGGCCGCGGCCCCTGGTGCAGGCCCGCCTCGCCGTAGGCCCGCAGCACCGGGGCCGTCCCCTCCGGGCGCAGGGTGAGGGAACGCCCCCCGCGATCCGCGAAGGTGTACATCTCCCGGCTGACGATGTCCGTGGTCTCCCCCACCCCGCGCGCGAAGAGCTCGGTGGGTTCGACCACCGGGGTCGCGATCTCCTGGTAGCCGTAGCGCGCCGCCACCTCCAGCCCGAGGGCGGTGGCGGCCCGGAGCGCCGGCAGACGGTCCGGAAGCCAGTCGGCGGTGCCCCGCATGCGGGTGATGACAGCCACAGTGCCCCCCAGTGTACGGAGGGCCGCGGCCGCCTCCTGAAGGCGCGCCACCCCGCGGGGCCCCCGTGGCCACGCCGGGTGGAATCCCCGTTGGCACCGGCCGGCCCCCGCGCCGAGAGTGGAGGGCAGATCCGCTCCAGGAGATGGGGATGCTCACGACCGGCACCGACTGCTCGGAGCGCTCCCGTGACGCCAGCTGGCTCAAGCCCGCGGTGGCGGTCCCCTGCCGGGGCGCGGCGGTGCTCGCCGACCCGCTCCTCAACAAGGACACCGCCTTCACCGTGGAGGAGCGGCAGGCTCTGGGCCTGCTGGGGTTGCTGCCGCCGGGGGTGACCACCATCCGGCAGCAGGTCGGCCTGGAGATCGAGCACCTGCGCCGCAAGCCGGACGACCTCGAGAAGTACATCGGGCTGTCGGCCCTCCAGGACCGCAACGAGACCCTCTTCTACCGCGTGCTCTGCGAGCACCTGGAGGAGCTGGCCTCGATCATCTACACCCCCACCGTGGGGTACGCCTGCCGCGACTTCAGCCACCTCATGCGGCGGCCCAGGGGCCTTTGGATCACGCCCCTCGACGTCGAGCGCATCCCCACCCTCCTGCGCAACGCCGGCCGCCCCGAGGTGAAGCTGGTGGTCGCCACCGACAACGAGCGCATCCTCGGGCTCGGCGACCAGGGGGCGGGCGGCATGGGGATCCCGGTCGGCAAGCTCGCCCTCTACACCGCCGGGGCCGGCCTCCACCCCCGGCTGACGCTCCCGGTCTGCCTGGACGTCGGCACCGACAACCAGGCCCTGCTCCGCGACCCCGACTACTCCGGCCACCGCGCCCCCCGGCTGCGGGGCCCCGCCTACGACGCCTTCGTGGCCGCTTTCGTGGCAGCGCTGGCCGAGGTCTACCCCCAGGTCCTGCTCCAGTGGGAGGACTTCAAGCAGCACAACGCGATCCGGCTCCTGGACCGCTACCGGGGCCGCATCGCCAGCTTCAACGATGACATCCAGGGCACCGCCGCCGTGGTCCTGGCCGGCATCATCACCGGCCTGCGCTTCCTGCAGCAGCCCCTGCGGGCGCAGCGGATTGTCCTCCTGGGGGCGGGGGCGGCCGGCATCGGTATCGCCCGCCTGCTCCGGTCCGCGATGCAGGAGCAGGGCGCCCGGCCGGACCAGGTCCGCACCGCGATCGTGCTGCTGGACTCCAAGGGCCTGCTCGTCGAGGGGCGCGACGGCCTCGACGCCGACAAGCGCGACTTCGCGCTCACCGAGCGAGAGGTGCGCCACCTGGGGCTGACCGCGACCAGCGACCTCGGCCTGGAGAGCGTGGTCCACCACGTCGCGCCCACCGTGCTGGTGGGCACCTCCGGCACCCCGGGCACCTTCACGGAGGCCAGCATCCGCCAGATGGCCGCCCTGGTGCCGCGACCGATCGTCCTGCCCCTGTCCAACCCGACCGCCCAGTCGGAGGCCCGCCCCGACGACATCCTGGCCTGGAGCCAGGGGCGGGCCCTGGTGGCCACCGGCAGTCCCTTCGACCCGGTCCAGGTGCACGGCCACCCGCAGGTGGTCGGGCAGGCCAACAACGTGTTCATCTTCCCGGGCGTGGGCCTGGGCACGATCGTGTCCGGCGCGCGCCAGGTCACCGACCGCATGTTCCTGGTGGCGGCGCAGGCGCTGGCAGGCATGGTGTCCCGCGAGCGGCTGGCGGTCGGCGGCCTCTACCCGCGCCTGGCCGAGCTCCGCCCCGTCTCCCGGGCGGTGGCCATCGCCGTGGCCCGGGAGGCGCGGGACGCCGGCGTGGGGCGCGCCCTCAGCGACGCCCAGATCGCGGCCGCGGTGGACGCCGAAACCTGGTTCCCGGCCTATCGCCGCTACCGGGCCGGGCGCCGCCCCGGGGGAGGCGCGGGCCCGGCCACGCCCGCGCGTCGCCGCCGGCAGGCGGAGGCCGGCGGCGACCCGGTCGATGCCGTGAAGCATCGGCACAGTTGAGCTTGGGAGGAGGAGGCGATGGACGAACCACGCGGCGAGGACCTGCTCCAGATCACCGACCGCCGGACCGGCCGCTCCTACGACATCCCGGTCGTGGAGGGCGCGGTGCGCGCCACCGACCTGCGGCAGCTGCGGCTCGACGACGATGATCCGGGGCTGCTGGTCTACGACCCCGCCTTCCTCAACACCGGCAGCTGCCGCAGCGCCATCACCTACATCGACGGCGAGCGCGGGATCCTGCGCTACCGGGGCTATCCGATCGAGGAACTGGCCGAGCACGCCTCCTTCCTCGAGGTGGCCTACCTGCTCCTGCGGGGCGACCTGCCCAGCCCGGACGCGCTGGGGAACTGGACCCGGCGGATCACCCAGCACACCTTCATCCACGAGAACGTCAAGCGCTTCATCGACGGCTTCCACTACGACGCCCACCCCATGGGCACCCTGGTCAGCACCGTCGCCGCCCTCTCGACCTTCTACCCCCAGGCCCACCTCCTCTCCGACGCCGGCCTCCGGCGCGAGCAGGTCCTGCGCCTGATCGCCAAGATGCCGACGCTGGCCGCCTTCGCCTACCGCCACGCGATGGGGCTGCCCTACGTCTATCCCGACGACGACCTGTCCTACACCGGCAACTTCCTCAACATGATGTGGAAGGCCACCGAGCTGCGCTACCAGCCGGACCCCACCCTGGAGCGGGCCCTGGACGTCCTCTTCATCCTCCACGCCGACCACGAGCAGAACTGCTCCACCCACACCATGCGCACCGTCGGCAGCTCCCACGCCGACCCCTACTCGGCGATGGCGGCCGCGGCGGCGGCGCTCTCCGGACCGCTGCACGGCGGCGCCAACGAGCAGGTGCTGCGGATGCTCAACACCATCGGATCGGTGGACCACGTCCCCGAGCACATCCGGCGCGTCAAGGCAGGGGAGTTCCGCCTGATGGGGTTCGGGCACCGCATCTACCGCAACTTCGACCCCCGGGCCCAGCTCATCAAGCGCGTCGCCGACGATGTCCTGGCCGTGACCGGGCCCAGCCCCCTGCTCGACATCGCCCTGGAGTTGGAGCGCATCGCCCTCCAGGACGAGTACTTCATCGAGCACCGGCTCTACCCCAACGTCGACTTCTACTCGGGCATCATCTACTCGGCCATGGGCTTCCCGGTCGCGATGTTCCCGGTGCTCTTCGCCCTCGGTCGGACCCCCGGCTGGCTGGCCCAGTGGGAGGAGGGCCTGCTGGACCCGGAGCAGCACATCACCCGCCCGCGGCAGGTCTACGTGGGCCCGGCGGAGCGGCACCTGCCGGTGCCCACCTCCTGACGGAGCGGCCCGATGGGGCCGCGGCGAGCGCCGCCCTATCGGGCCTCGCGGGCCACCGAGCGCACGTCACGGACCGACTCCAGCTTCTCCAGGAGCCGGCTGAGTTGGGTCAGGCTGGAGATCTCCACCACCGCGGAGATGCTGGCGGTGTGATCCTGGGTCACCTCGACCGCGGCCCCACTGAGGTTGACCTTGCTCTCGGCGATCACGGTGGCCACGTCCCGGAGTAGACCGGTGCGGTCGAAGGCCTCGATCCGCAGCGCCACCGGGAACACCTGGCCCGGCCGCTCCTCCCACGCCACCTCCACCACCCGCTCGAGCTCGGCGCCGTGGCGGATGTTGGCGCAGGTGGCGCGATGCACGGTGACCCCCCGGCCCCGGGTGACGTACCCCAGGATCGGCTCACCCGGGACCGGCCGGCAGCAGTGGGCGATGCTGGTGAGCACGTCGGCCACCCCGCGGACGCGGACCGCTCCCCCCGGGAGCGGCGGCGACACCAGAGGGATCGAGACCCGCTCGCCGCCGTCGACCTCGGGCCGGCCCTCGGCGGCCTCCTCCCGGGCGCTCCAGCGCAGGACGACGGTGCGGGGCGCGATCTCCCCGTAGCCGATGGCCGCCAGGAACTCGGTGACATCCGCCACCCGGGCCTCACGCACCATCTCCTGGAGACGGTCGTCCTTGACCCCGGAGAGCGCGATGCCCCGCATGCGCCGCAGCTCACGATCCAGGAGCTCGCGCCCGCGCGCGACGTTCTCCTCACGGCGCTGGCGCTTGAACCACTGCCGGATCTTGTCCCGGGCGCTGCTGGTCTTGACGAAGTTCAGCCAGTCGCGGCTGGGCCCGTTGCGGCCGGTGCGGCTGGTGAGGATCTCCACGATGTCGCCGTTCTGCAGCTGGTAGTCCAGCGCCACCATGCGCGAGTTGACCCGGGCGCCGACGCACCGGTGGCCGACGTCGGTGTGGACCCGGTAGGCGACATCGACCGGGGTCGACCCCGCCGGCAGGGAGCGGACGTCGCCCTTGGGAGTGAACACGAAGACCTCGTCCTGGAAGAGGTCGAGCTTGACGTTCTCCACGAAGCGCTCGGCGTCGAGCATCTCCTTCTGCCAGTCGAGCAGCGCTCGCAGCCAGGAGAAACGCTCGTCCAGGCGGGGGTCGCTGCCGCTGGCCTCCTTGTAGTGCCAGTGGGCGGCGATGCCCTCGTCGGCGGTGCGGTGCATGGCGTGGGTGCGGATCTGGATCTCCAGCGGCTCGCCGGAGCCGTCGATGATGGTGGTGTGCAGGGACTGGTAGCCGTTGCCCTTGGGCATGGCGATGTAGTCCTTGAAGCGCCCGGGGATCGGCTTCCACAGGGAGTGCACGACCCCAAGGGCCCCGTAGCAGCCCCGCACGTCCTCGCAGAGCACCCGCACCGCCACCAGGTCGTAGATCTCCTCCAGGCTCTTGGACCCCTGCTGCATCTTGCGCAGCACGCTGGCGATGTGCTTGGGACGCCCGCTGACCTCGCAGGCGATGCCGGCCGCCGCCAACTCCTGACGCAACGCCCCCTGGGCCTGCTCCAGCAGCCGCTCCCGGTCCCGACGCCGGTCGGTGATCGCCGCCTCCACCGCTGCGAACCGCTCGGGCTCGAGCACCGCCATCGCCCGGTCTTCCAGCTCGGCCTTGATCTGCCAGATGCCCAGCCGGTGCGCCAGGGGCGCGTAGATGTCCAGGGTCTCGCGGGCGATGCGCTCCCGACGCTCGGGGGGCAGGGGGGCGATGGTGCGCATGTTGTGCAGCCGATCGCCCAGCTTGATCAGCACCACCCGCAGGTCCTCGGCCATGGCGATCAGCATCTTGCGGATGTTCTCGGCCTGGGCCTGGCTCTGGGTGTGGATGTGGATCTTGCCCAGTTTGGTCACCCCCTGGACCAGCTTCTCCACCGTCGGTCCGAACTGAGCGGCGATCTCGGCCGAGGACACCTCCGTGTCCTCCACCACATCGTGCAGAAGGGCCGCCGCCAGCGCGTCCTGGTCGAGGTGGAGGTCGGCCAGGATGGCGGCGACCGCCACCGGGTGGACGATGTACGGCTCGCCCGTGAGACGCATCTGCCCCTCATGGGCCCGCGCCGCCAACTGGTGGGCGGCCTCGACCAGCTCCCGCTCCGCAGGGGCGAGGTAGGCCAGCCGCGGCACCAGCTCGGCGAATTGCATCCCTGCCGAGATTCTAGGTGACGATCGCCCGGCGGCCCGCGGGTGCCGGCAGCCTCCCGGGCTAGCGCCTACCGCTGAGGCGCCAGGCCGTGGGCAGGAGGACGGCCGCCAGCACCGCCTTCAGGGTGTCCCCCACCATGAAGGGCAGCACGCCCAGGACCACGGCCCGCGAGAGGTCGAGGTGCAGGGTGAGCATCAGCCCGGCCACCCCGCCGGCGTAGATCAGCACCGTGCCCACGGCCATGGCCAGGACCGTGGCCGCGGGATGCCGGTCGGCCCGGTGGCCGGCCAGCCACCCGACAACCGGCCCGGCGGCCACGAAGGCCAGCAGGTAGCCGATCGTCGGACTGGCGGCCACCGCCAGGCCCCCGGTGCCGGCGGCGAACCAGGGCAGGCCGGCGAACCCGGCCAGCAGGTACAGAGCCATCCCCAGGCCGGCCCGCCGCCACCCGACCGCCATGCCGCCGAGCAGCACGCCGAAGGTCTGGCCGGTGACCGGCACCGGCGTGAAGGGCAGGCGGAGGACCACCTGGGCCGTCAACCCCACCAGGGCGGCGAAGCCCGCCACCAGGAGTGCGTCGCGGACCCGCGCGCCCGGCAGGAGGTCGGCCAGCACCAGTGGGCGGGTCCGCCCCGCAGTCAGGGTCCCCGGTCGCACGCTCATCGCTCACCTCCAGTGCCACCGGGCCAAGGCCGGCCCAGTGGCACATCAGCCTAGGGAGGGGACCGCCCGACCGTCAACGTGCGCCCACCAGGCCCCTGCGCCTGATCGCCTACCCTGGGGGCGTTCGCTCAGCAGGCCACCCGCCCCGCGCCAAGGAGACCGCGTGACCCAAGCCCTCACCCACTTCATCCAGTCGTACGGCGTCCTGGCCGTCATCCTGCTCATGGCGGCCGAGAGTTGCGCCGTCCCCTTCCCCAGCGAGGTGATCATGCCCGTGGCCGGCCTGCTGGCCGGGCTGGGCAAGATGAGCCTGCTCGCCGCCATCCTCGGGGGGACGCTGGGATCCCTGCTCGGCTCCCTGGTGGCCTTCGGGCTCGCCGCCCGCTTCGGCGAGCCGCTGCTGTTGGGGCCGGGCCGCTGGGTCGGGTTCTCGCGCGCGCACCTGGCCCTGGCCAGCGGATGGTTCCAGCGCCACGGGGCCAGCACCACCTTCTTCGGGCGCGTGCTGCCGGTGGTGCGCACCTATATCTCGTTCCCGGCCGGGCTGGCCCGGATCGACCTGCGCCGCTTCGCCGCCTTCACCGTCGCCGGCAGCCTCATCTGGTGCGCCGCCCTGGCCGCCCTGGGCGATGCCGTCGGCGCCAACTACACCCGGGTGGCCGGGGGGATCGCCCGGGCGGCGGTGGTCATCGCCGTCCTGGTCGTCATCGCGCTGGCCGCCTGGTTCGTCAAGGGCCGGCGCGGGGTGGGTGGGGACACCGCCCGCTGAACGGCCCGGCCGCAGGCCTCAGCTGGTGAGGACCAGTCGGCGCTGCGGGGTGCCGGCCACCGCCACCGCCAGCCCGAGGACTCCGACGTCGCGCATGGCGATGTCGTTGAGCCCGTGCCCGACGGTCAGGGTCAGGATCACCTCCAGCAGGACCACCGCCCCCACGGCCGCCGCCGCCCTGGGCGCGATCCCAACCACGAGGGCCACCGCCAGCAGGGTCAGCAGGGCCCCGTGGAAGAGCACCAGGCCAACGGTGGCCCCAGCGGCCGAGGGAAGCACTGGGACGTAGCCGGTCCACATCCGCGGGCTCCAAAGCTCCTGGAAGCCGAACCACAACAGGACCGCCCCCAGCAGCCAGCGCGCCAGCACCGGCGCCCAGAGGCCAAGCTCCAGCCCAGGGCGCGGCCGGCCCGGGACCGCCGGGCGCGCGGGGCCCCCCTCCGAGCGGGAGGCGGGAGTGCGGCGACGACGTCGGGCTGCCACCGGTCGGCCCTACTCGATGATCCGGCCCTGCGGCGTTGTCGCCAGGGCGCCGTCGTCGCCGAGGTTGTACTCCCCACCGGCGCTGTCGTCCCCGAAGTTCGCCTCCACGAAGTAGATGTGGTCGCCGGAGGCGTAGGTGGCGCGCATCAGGGGCTGCCCTCCGCTGGAGAGGGTCAGCACCATATGGATCTGCGACCCGCGCCGCTGGACCATCAGATCGAACCCCGCCAGCGCGGCCTGGGCCTGGGCTGACCGCGGCCCCGGGTACACCTGGAAGGAGACCGGGCCGTACTGACTCTGCTGCAGGAGCGGCCCCAGCCGCACGGCCGGGGTCGGCGTCGACGCCGGCGCCGACCGGCTCGGGGGCGGGGTCGGCGTCGGGCTCGGGCGCGCGGCCCCACCGCTCGTCACCGTGCCCAGCCCAGCGCCCGTCCCCGGCAGGCCGGGCTGGGAGGCCCCATGCGCGCCCACCGCGATCACCGCCACCGCGCTGAGGGCCAGCACCGCGCCACCGCGGGCTCCGACCTGCTCCAGGCCTAGGCGCACGACGGGAGGACCCTGCTCATGGTCGGCCTATTATGGCGGCGACCGTCAGAGCCCCCACGATGCGATCGCGTCGCAGCCCGTCGCCCCGGCCGGGCATGAGTCGACCGCGACCGGCCCCTGCCGCCGGCCCTCGTCGGCGACCGCCCGCACCAGCAGGCCGCGGAAACCGGGGCCGGGCTCCGCCGCCGGGCCCCGAGCCGCCGGGTCGCCGCCGACCGCACCGGCTCCAGCCGGGCGTCCGCCCCGTGACGGCCGCTGTCGACGCTGACCTCCACCCGGGCAATGCCCCGATCCCCGGCGAGCGGGACCGCGCGCAGGGCCAGCGTCCGCCCACGGGGCCAGACGACATCGCCGGGCGGCCGGTCGAAGCGGGCGGCGGTCCGCAGGAGGGCGGCCGCGTCCCGGTCCCGCTGCTCCCAGCCGTCTACCCGCCGGCTGACCAGAGTGGTCAGCCGCTCTGGCCTCTTCGTGCCGTACCGCCCGACCACCCGGATCTGCGCCAGGGCACCGTGCGCCGGCGACAGCGGGCCCCCGCCGAAGCGGTCCGCCACCGGAGTCGGCGCCGGGGCGGCGGCCAGCAGCAGGCTCTCGGCGTGGCCAGCGGCGGGCAGGAGGGCGACCTGGACCGTGCCTGCGGGACACCCGCCGGCTCCAGTTGCGCGCACCCCACCCGGCCCCTGCTGATGGCGGCCGCTGTCCGGGTTGGAGATGCCCTCCAGGGTCCCTGCCTGGTCCAGGCGTGGCGGCTGCCGCACGCCCTGGTGGTCACGGACGAACGGTCGTGCCCCGGTCGGCCCGCAGCCGCCGGGCGGCGGTCGCGATGGCAGGGTAGCGAGCCGTAGCCCAAATCTAGTAACAATACTATGCTATAGCTATGCTGCCAAGTAGACCAGAGATGCTCCGCCTCGGTCCTGCTGCACGGCGTCTGGGTATCCATCCCCTGACGCTTCGCAGGTGGGCTGACACCGGCAGGATCGAAGTCGTGTGGGTCGGAAGGGAGCGGCGCTTCCCGATCAGTGCTGTTGACGCTCTCCGGAGCGACTCGGATGAGAGCAGGCCGTCGGGAGAAAGTCGTGTGGCGGGCTATGTCAGGGTATCGGGCACCACTGGCCAGGAGAGTTCATTCGAGGCTCAGGAG
>JAKABB010000055.1 GCA_021802045.1 bacterium | reverse complement strand
CGGTACGTGCGGGCGGCCGAGGTCGAGCGCACCACCGACCTGGCCCTCGACGCCACCCTGCGGGCGGCCGCCCCCCACCAGCGGCAGCGGCGGGCGGCGGCGGCGGCGGCGGGGGAGGCTCCGGGGCCCGGTCTGCGTTTGGAGCGGCGGGACCTGCGCCAGAAGGTGCGGGAGCGCAAGCAGGGGAACCTGATCATCTTCGCGGTCGACGCCTCGGCCAGCATGGACGCCGAGCAGCGGATGGTGGCCACCAAGGGCGCCATCCTCTCCCTGCTCCGCGACGCCTACGTCCGCCGGGATCGGGTGGCGGTCGTCGTCTTCTCGGGCCGGACGGCCCGGGTGGTGCTGCGCCCGACCGGGAGCGTGGACCTGGCCGAGCGGCGGCTGGCCCGCCTGGCGGTCGGCGGCACGACACCGTTGACCCATGGGCTGCTGGCGGCCCTGCAGCTGATCCGCACCGAGCGGCTGCGCGACCCCACCGTCCTGCCCCTGCTGGTGCTCATCAGCGACGGCCGGGGCAACATCAGCCTCTTCGGCGAGGAGCCCCTGGTCGAGGCCCAGCGGGCCGCCGCCGAGATCCAGCGCGAAGGGGTCCGGGCCCTGGTGATCGACTCGGCCCACAACCACCGTGCGCCGGTGGCGGCACCGGGGCGGCCCGTCGGGGCCTTCTCCGGCTACGCCTTCAACGCCTGCCGTGATCTGGCCGACCGGCTGGCGGCCCAGTACTTCGGCCTCTACGACCTCTCGCAGGAGAGCATCCTGGGGACCGTGGCCCAGGCTCTCCACGGGTAGGCCCGGGCCCCCCAGCCGCCGGGGCCCCGGGCTCTGGGACAATCCCCAGGTGGCCGCCTCTCGTGTCGTGTACCCCTTCACCGCCCTCGTCGGGCAGGAGGCGATGCGCCTGGCCCTGGAGCTGAACGCCATTCACCCGGCGGTGGGCGGCGTCCTCATCCGCGGCGAGAAGGGGACGGCCAAGTCGACGGCGGTGCGGGCTCTGGCCCGGCTCCTGCCGGAGCTGGAGGTGGTCGCCGACTGCGCCTTCGGGTGCCCCCCGGAGGGCGAGGGCCAGTGCGCCGACTGCCAGGGGCGGGTGGCGGCGGGAGAGGCCCTGCCCCGGGCGCGACGGCGGATGCGGGTGGTCGAGCTGCCGATCAATGCCTCCGAGGATCGCGTCGTGGGGAGCATCGATCTGGAGGCCGCCATCCAGGCCGGGGCGCGCCGCTTCCAGCCGGGGGTCCTGGCCGAGGCCAACCGCCAGATCCTGTACGTGGACGAGGTCAACCTCCTCGACGACCACATCGTGGACGTCCTCCTCGACGCCGCCGCCATGGGCGTCAACGTGGTCGAGCGCGAGGGCATCTCGGTGTGGCACCCGGCCCGCTTCATCCTGGTCGGGACCATGAACCCGGAGGAGGGGGAGCTGCGGCCCCAGCTGCTGGACCGCTTCGGCCTGTGCGTCGACGTCACCGGGATCCGGGATGTCGGCCAGCGGGTCGAGATCGTGGAGCGGCGGGAGCGATTCGAGGTCGATCCCGAGGCCTTTCAGAGGGCCTGGGCGGACGCCGAGGAGGCCGAGGCCGCCCGGATCCGGGCGGCGATCGCGGCGCTGTCGACGGTGACCGTCCACCGGGAGGTGCTGGCGGCGATCGCCCAGCTCGACGTCCAACTGGAGGTCGACGGCCACCGGGCGGACCTGGTCACCCGCAAGGCCGCGCAGGCCTACGCGGCCCTGGCCGGGGTGCCGGCGGTGCGGGTCCAGGAGGTGGCGGTGGTGGCCCCGATGGTCCTGGCCCATCGGGTGCGAGCCGCCCCGGGCCAGCGGCCCCGGGACATCGAGGCCGCGCTGCGGGCTCTGATGTCCCCCGAGGAGCCGCGGCTCCAGGCGGCCTCCAGTTGACGGCCGCCGGTCGGTGCGGTGACGCGCGGTGGCGTTGGGGTCACGATCGGCTGGCGTCCAGGGTCCGCGGCGCCGCGGCTGCTACGGTGCGGGCGTCGGCGGGCAGCCGGGAACCGTCCTCCCACTTCGGTGGGATCCCGGCTGCCTCCGACACTCCCGGGGCGACGGTGGGGGCCCGGCGGTGACCGACATCTCGGAGCTGGCCCAGCGCGCCATCGACGACCTGGTGCGACGGGCGGCCGGGCTGCCGCGCACCACCCGGATGGAGGTGGGCCAGGACCGGGCGCGCTGGGGGGACCAGCGGGGCTTCCCACGCCCCCCCGTCGAGCTGGCGGCCCGCCGCGCCCTGGGCGGCGCCACCTTCCCGGCCACACGCGAGGAGCTTCTGGCCGCCTCCGAGACGTGGCTGGGCCGTGATCGGGTCGGGGCCAGGGCCCTGCTGGCCACCCTGCCGGCGGGGCGGTACCTGTCCCCCGACGAGGCCTGGGCGGCTATTCGCGGGGCGGCGGAAGTCTCACCGGCACCGCCCGGACGCTCCTGAGCGCACATCCACGCGCGGTGGCCGCAGGTCTGGCAGACTGGGGCGGCAGCATGGTGCCCTCCAGGGATCACCTCCCCACGTCCCACCCGCGGCGAGGCGTCCTCGAGGCCGATCCGGGCCGCTGGGGCTCGGTCCCACCGGTGCCGGCGGTGCCCGAGGACACGGGCCTGCCCTTCTTCTTCCTCTGCGACCTGGTCCTCAAGACGCTCTTCTTCCACGGCAGCATGCTGGGGCGGGAGATCGCCGAGCGGGCCTGTGTGCCGTGGCACATGGTCGGGGAGATCCTGAAGTTCCTGTCCGGGGAGGGCTACTGCGGCACGACCGGGCTGCGGGGGCCGCTGAAGCACCACGAGACGTTCGCCCAGGGGCTGCAGTACTCGATCACCACCGCCGGGCGGGAGCGCGCCCGCGAGCTCTTCGAGCTCAGCCAGTACGCGGGGCCGGCCCCGGTGCCGCTGGAGGACTACCTGGCGGTGGCCCGGGACCAGGCGCAGGAGATCCCAGCGGTCACCCACCGGCTGCTGCAGCGGGTGCTGCAGGACCTGGTGCTGGCGCCCTCGGTGCTGCACCAGCTGGGCCCGGGGCTGCGCGCCCGTCAGGCGATCTTCATCTACGGGCCCCCGGGCAACGGCAAGAGCACGCTGGCGGAGGCCTGCGCCAGCCTCCTCGGCGGACCGATCTTCATCCCCCACGCCCTCTACATCCACGGGGAGGTCATCCGTCTCTTCGACCCCCTGCACCACCGCCCCGTCGAGGGGCCGCTGCCGGAGCACGATCGGCGCTGGGCCCTGTGTCACCGGCCGGTGGTCCGGGCCGGCGGCGAGCTGACCAAGCGGGAGCTGGAGCTGGGCTTCGACTCCGGGCTGCGCTTCTACGAGGCCCCCCTGCAGCTGAAGGCCAACGGCGGCCTCTTCCTCATCGACGACTTCGGCCGCCAGGCGGTGCCGGCCCGTGACATCCTGAACCGCCTGGTGGTCCCGCTGGAGGCGGGCTACGACTTCCTCAACATCGCTCGGGCCAGCACCACCGTGGCGGTGCCGTTCACCGAGCTCCTGATGCTCTCCACCAACATCGCCCCGCGCGAGCTGGTGGACGAGGCCTTCCTGCGGCGGGTGCGCTACAAGGTGCAGGTCCCCGATCCCACCGAGGCCGAGTTCCGGGAGATCTTCCGCCGGGTCTGCGAGGTCCGCCGGCTGGCCTACGACGACGGGGCCGTGACTCGGCTGCTCGACGACTACTACCGGCGGGTGGGGCGGCCGCTGCACGGCTGCCACCCCCGCGACCTGGTCGACCACGTGATCAACACCGCGGGCTACTTCGAGGTGGAGCCGTCCCTCAGCCCGGAGCTGGTCGACCACGCCGTGATCGCCTACTTCGGCGACGTCGGGCAGCTGCGCTGACCAGTCCCCGGTCGGTCTCAGACCGGCGGCGGCACGGTGTCGGGGAGCCGTCCGAACCGGTAGCAGCCCGCGGCCCGGTCGAAGGAGACGATGGCCAGGCCCTGCGCCAGCCCGGCCTCGAGCTGGTGGCGCAGGCGGCGGTGCTGACGCTGGGCCAGGACGGGATCGGTGGTGACCTGGTGGCGCAGGGCCGGCGGCACCGGCACCGGCGCGGGGTGGTCCAGGGCCACCACCCGCCGGCGGGCGGCGGCCGCCGCTCCGCCCAGGAACCAGTCCACCACCAGGCGGTCGGTGGGCAGGCCCCCGTTGAAGGCGTCCTGCCGGCTCCCGTAGTAGTCGCGATGGTAGCCGCGCGCGGTCGCTCCCAGGCGGTCCAGGTTGAAGTGGGCGTTGCGGGTCTGCACCGGGTCGAAGGTCCAGACCATGCGATCCAGCCCCTGCCGCAGCGCCGCCCGCCGCTGGGCCTGCTTCAACTGCCAGCCGACGCCCCGGTCGCGCAGCTGAGGCAGGACCCCGGCCGCGTGGGATCGGTGGTAGCGCTCGCCGCGCCGCCCCTGGCCGGGGAAGCCGTAGCAGAAGCCCACCGCCTGGCCGGCCAGCTCGGCGAGCAGGACGATCCCTCCGGCGTCGGCGATGGTGCGCAGCATCGAGGCCGGGGGCGAGAGGTCGCTGTTGCCCCAGATGGTGACGTGCAGCGCCGTCACCCGTTCGCAGTCGGCCAGGGTGCGGACCGGGCGCACGCGCACGGGGTTGGGCATCTGGGCGATCCTACCGGGGCCGCCGGGGCGGGCGCCCGGCTCCAGCCCGGATAATCGCAGCGCAGTGCCCGCATCGCCGATCGAGCGCGTCCGCAACTTCTCCATCATCGCCCACATCGATCATGGGAAGTCGACGCTGGCCGACCGGCTCCTGGAGCGGACCGGCTCGGTCGCCGCCCGTGACATGGCCGAGCAGGTGCTGGACAGCATGGACCTGGAGCGGGAGCGGGGCATCACCATCAAGGCCCAGGCGGTGCGCCTGGTCCACCAGGCTCCCGACGGGACCGCCTACCAGCTGAACCTCATCGATACCCCGGGCCACGTCGACTTCGCCTACGAGGTCTCCCGCGCCCTGGCGGCGTGCGAGGGCGCCATCCTGGTCGTCGACGCCACCCAGGGGATCGAGGCCCAGACCCTGGCCAACGTTTACAAGGCCCTGGACCTGGGGCTCACCCTGGTGCCGGTCATCAACAAGATCGACCTCCCGGCGGCCGAGCCGGAGCGGGTCCGGGCCGCGATCGAGTCGGTGATCGGCCTGCCGGCCGAGGACTGCCTCCTGGTCAGCGCCCGCACCGGCGACGGCATCGACGCGGTCCTGGCGGCGGTGGTGGCGCAGATCCCGGCCCCCCGGGGCGACCGGGCGGCGCCGCTGCGGGCGCTGATCTTCGACAGCAAGTACGACGCCTACCGCGGCGTGATGGTCTACGTGCGGGTGATGGAGGGGCGGCTGCGGGCCGGCACCAGCATCACCATGATGGCCAGCCGCCGCACCTTCACCGTCGACGAGGTCGGCTTCTTCCGCCCGCAGATGACCCCCACCGACGAGCTGGCGGCCGGGGAGGTCGGCTACCTGGTGGCCGCCATCCGGGACGTGCGGGCGGCGCGGGTGGGGGACACGATCACGGAAGCGGACCGCCCGGCGGCGGCGGCCCTGGCGGGGTACCGCCAGGCCACGCCCATGGTCTGGGCCGGCATCTACCCGGTCGAGGGTGACCGCTACCCGGACCTGCGGGAGGCCCTGGAGCGGCTGCAGCTCAACGACGCCGCGCTCACCTTCGAGCCCGAGACCTCGGTGGCCCTGGGCTTCGGGTTCCGCTGCGGCTTCCTGGGCCTGCTCCACCTCGACATCGTCCAGGAGCGGCTGGAGCGCGAGTTCGACCTCACCCTGATCACCACCGCCCCCTCGGTGGCCTACCGGGTGACGACTCGGGACGGGGAGGTGGTGATCGTCGACAACCCCGCCCACCTCCCCGACCCGGCCGCGGTGGAGGTGATCGAGGAGCCGCGGGTCCGGTCCGAGATCATGGTCCCGCGGGAGTTCCTCGGCAACCTCATGGAGCTCTGCCAGGAGCGGCGCGGCGAGTTCATCCACCTGGAGCACCAGGCGGGCGAGCGGGTGCTGCTGCGCTACGACCTCCCGCTGGGCGAGATCATCCACGACTTCTACGACCAGCTGAAGTCGCGCAGCCGGGGCTACGCCTCGTTGGACTACGAGCTCCACGAGTACCGGGCGGCCCAGCTGGTCAAGCTGGACATCCTGGTGGCGGGCACCCGGGTGGACGCGCTCAGCGCCATCGTCCACCGCGAGAAGGCCCAGGCCTACGGCCGCCGCCTGGTGGAGCGGCTGCGTCAGCTGATCCCCCGCCAGCTCTTCGAGGTGGCCATCCAGGCCGCCATCGGCGGGCGCATCGTCGCCCGGGAGACGGTGCCGGCGCTGCGCAAGGACGTGCTGGCCAAATGTTACGGGGGGGACATCACCCGCAAGCGCAAGCTCTTGGAGAAGCAGCGGGCCGGCAAGCAGCGGATGAAGCGGGTGGGCAGCGTAGAGATCCCGCAGGAGGCCTTCATGGCCGTCCTCTCCCTGGACCAGGGGTGAGCGCGCCGGCCGCGCCTAACCCGGAGCGGCCCCGGGCCCTGTACGTGCACATCCCCTTCTGCGAGCAGCGCTGCCCCTACTGCGACTTCGCGGTCCACGTGGGGGGGGCTGCCCGCCACCGGGGGTACGTGGCCGCGGTCCGGGCCGAGCTCCGCTGGCTGGCCAGGGCGGCCGTGGTGCCGGCGCCGCTCGACTCCGTGTACCTGGGCGGCGGGACCCCGAGCCGGCTGTCGCCGCGGCTCGTCGCCGCCATCCTGGGGACGGCCCGAGCCCGGTTCGGCGTGGCCCCCGGCGCCGAGGTCACCCTGGAGGCCAACCCCTCCGACGTGACGACGCGGCGGGCCAGGGCCTGGGTGGCGGCCGGGGTCACCCGGGTCAGCCTGGGCGTGCAGAGCCTGGACGACGGCGTCCTGCGCCAGCTGGGGCGGAACCACACCGCCGTCCAGGCCCTGGCCGCGATCCGTGCCCTGCGGGGGGCGGCGGTCCCCTCCCTGAGCTGCGACCTCCTCTACGGCATCCCGGGTCGCCCGGCGGTCAGCTTCCAGGCCTCCCTCGATCGTCTGCTGGAGGCCGGGCCCGATCACGTCTCCTGCTACGAGCTGACGCCGGAGCGCGGGACGCGGCTGCAGCGGCAGGTGACGCTGGGCCTGGTTCGGCCGCCGCACCCGGTGGCCAACCTGGCCCAGCACTGGTGGGCGGTGGAGCGGCTGGCGGCCGGCGGCTACCAGCAGTACGAGGTGAGCAACTTCGCCCGACCCGGGCAGGAGAGCCGGCACAACCTCCAGTACTGGCGCCAGGGCTGGTACTGGGCGGTGGGCAGCGGGGCCCACGGTCACCTGCCGGCGGCGATCGCCCGGCGCCTCGGCGTCGACGTCGAGGCGCCGGAGCCGGGGGTGCGGGCGGTGCGCTGGTGGAACCACCGGGGGACGGCGCGCTACCTGCGGGCGGTGGACGAGACCGGCTCCGGCTGGGCCGGGTGGGAGGCGGTCGACGCCGACCAGGCGGAGCTGGAGCGGGTGGCCTGCGGCCTGCGGCTGCGCGAGGGGGTCCTGCTCCAGACCCCGGCCCAGCGACGGATGGCGCGTCAGCTGTCCCGCCACGGGCTGCTGACGATGGCCGGTGGCCGGGCCCGCACCACCCGGCGGGGCGAGGAGCTGCTGGAGGCGGTGACCCGCCGCCTGCTCGCGGCCTGAGCCCGGCCCCGCCCGCCCCCCGGCGCCGGGGGGCGAGAGTTGCGGGGCCGAGAGCCAGGGAGTGCGGGTCGCCGTGCCCGGGCCTGGTCGGTACCCGGCCCGCTCCGGGGCGGGCTCAGCCGGAGCGCCGGACCCGCCGGGTCATGGGTACGGACGTTCGCCCCGGCCGTCCGGTCGGCGTGGGGCCGATCGGCGACGCGACAGAAGGTGTGAGCACTGGCTTAGACTCCTGCTTAGCACTCATCGGCGCCGAGTGCTAAGCGGGGGCTCGGCAGGGTGCTTCCGGTGGCCAGGGCAGCAGTGGGGAGCGGTGCGAATGGACCCACGCAAGGAGCGGATCCTCCAGGCGGTGATCTCCGACTACACGGAGACCACGGTGCCGGTCGGGTCGCAGGTGCTGGCGGCCCGCTACTTCCTGGAGCTGAGCGCGGCCACCATCCGCAACGAGCTGGCCGGCCTGGTGGACGATGGCTTCCTGCAGCAGCCCCACACCTCGGCGGGCCGGGTGCCGACCGACCGCGGCTACCGGTACTTCGTGGACTTCCTGCTGCCGACCGAGGTGGTGGAGCCATCGGTGCGGCGCACGGTGCGCCAGGCGTTCCACGCCGCGCCGCAGCAGGCCGAGGCGATCCTGGAGGTGGCCGCGGCGGTCATGAGCCGGCTCAGCGACAACGTGGCGGTGGTCACCGGGCCGGTGTCGTCCCACAGCCGGTTGAAGCACCTGGACCTGGCCGCCCTGCGCCCGGGCCAGGCCCTGCTCCTGCTGGTGGTCGCGGGCAACGTGATCCGCAACCAGCCCATCCCGGTCGACCGAGCCCTGGATCAGGAGCGGCTGACCCGGATCGCCCAGCAGCTGAATCGACGCCATGTGGGGGCCACCGCCGCCGAGCTGGAGGCCGCCGCCCCCGAGCCGGACGAGCCCGCGGGCACGGCCGGGGTGCGGGCGCAGGTGGTGGCGGGTCTGCGCGTGCTCGACGACCGTGCGACCGTGGTGGTTCACGACGGCGTGCGCAACCTGGTCGGGCAGCCGGAGTTCGGCGACCCGGAGCGGCTGCAGGCGGTCCTGGAGGTGCTGGAGGCGCAGCGGGTGATGGCTGGGCTCCTCCAGCAGTTTGATCAGGGTGTGGGAGTGCAGGCCGTCATCGGCCGCGAGAACGCCGTGGAGCAGCTCTGGGGCTGCAGCTTCATGGTCACCCAGTACCGCGCGGGGTCGGATCTGCGGGGCACGATCGGGGTGGTGGGGCCCACCCGCCTGCGCTACGGCCGGGTGGCGGCCCGACTGCAGCTGGTCTCCCAGCTGACCGGGGACACCTTGCAGCGGTCGCTGGCCTGATGGCAGGTGCGCGCCGGGCGCCGGGATCACCCCGGGGCCCCGAGACCGGTGACCGGGGTGGTGCCCATGGCTGAGACGCCCGCCGACCAGGGGCCCCACGGAGGACGAGCGCCTCGAGCCACGCGGGAGGCGCTGGTGGCCGAGATCGAGCGCCTGGAGGAGCGGCTGGCCGAGGCCACCCGCCGCCAGCAGGAGGCCGAGGCCGAGCGCGACGATCGCCTGGCCTCGCTGCAGCGCACCGCCGCGGACTTCGAGAACTACCGCCGGCGCAAGACCCAGGAGCTGGCCGACCTCAGCCGCTATGGGGGTCAGGGGCTCTTCGAGGCGCTCCTGCCCGCCCTGGACAACCTGAGCCGGGCGGTCGGGCACCTGCCCGCCGAGGCGGACGACGGCCTCGGCGAGGGCCTGCGCATGACCGTGCGCCAGCTGGAGGACGCCCTGGCGGCGTCCGGGATCCGTCCCATCCCCTCCGAGGGTCAGCCGTTCGACCCGGCCATCCACGAGGCGGTGGTGATGGACCCCGGGGATGAGGACGGCGAGGCCGTGGTGGTGGCGGAGCTGCGCCCTGGCTATCGCTACCACGATCGGGTGGTGCGCCCGGCCCAGGTGCGGGTGACCCGGGTCGCGCGCGACCCGGCGGAGGAGCCGCGGGCGGATGCCCAGACGGAGGAGCCGCGGGCGGATGCCCAAGACCCAGCGTGACTACTACGAGGTGCTGGGGGTCGGCCGCGGGGCCGATCCGGCCGAGCTGAAGCGCGCCTACCGCAAGCTCGCCATGCGCTACCACCCGGACCGCAACCCCGGGGATGCCAGCGCCGAGGAGCGCTTCAAGGAGGTGGGCGAGGCCTACGCGGTCCTCTCGGACCCCGAGAAGCGGCAGCGCTACGACACCTTCGGGCACGCCGGCGCCGGCATGCCCGACCTTGGCGGCTTCGGCTTCCAGTCCGCGTTCGACCTCTTCGACATGTTCTTCGGCCAGGGGGCCGGGGGGCGGCAGGGGCGGAGCGGCCCCCCGCGCGGGGCCGACCTGCGCCTGGCCGTCACGATCAGCTTCGAGGACGCGATCCGCGGCGTCTCCCGGACCTTCGACGTCCGCAAGCCCGTCGTCTGCGACGCCTGCGAGGGCCGCGGGGCCGCGCCCGGCACGCGGGCGGACATCTGCCCGGAGTGCCAGGGGGCCGGTCAGGTTCGCCGGGTGCGGCAGTCGCTCCTCGGCCAGATGGTGCAGGTGCAACCGTGCCCCCGGTGCCACGGGGAGGGGCAGGTCATCGCCAGCCCCTGCACCGCCTGCCGTGGGGCGGGCGTGGTCGACGCCCAGCGCTCGATCGAGGTTTCGATCCCGGCCGGGGTGGACAACGAGATGCAGGTCCGGGTCCCGGGAGAGGGTGCGGCCGCTCCCCGGGGCGGGACCAGCGGCGACCTCTTCCTGGCCATCACCGTCCGGCCCCACGAGCTCTTGGAGCGGCGCGGGCTGACCCTGCTCTACGAGTGCCCGGTGACGATCAGCCAGGCGGCGCTGGGCGACACCATCACCGTGCCCACGGTCGACGGACCGCGACCGGTGGAGCTGCGGCCGGGGACCCAGTACGGCGAGACCATCCGGCTGCCCGGGTTGGGCGCGCCGGACCCGCGCACCGGGCGCCGCGGCGACCAGGTGGTGCGCGTTCGGGTGGTGGTGCCGACCCACCTCAGCGAGAAGCAGCGCCGGGTGCTGGCCGAGCTGTTCCCGCCCGACGGCCAGCCCCACCCGGTGCGGAAGGGCTTCTTCGAGAACCTGCGGGAGGCCATCGGCCGCTGAGCGCGAGCGCCCCGGTGGCGTCCTCCGTCACGCCGCCGACCGCGAGGTGTGACGGGGCCCGGTGTGGGGTAGAAGAGAGGTGGGAGCGGTGGCGGTGGGGCTGACTCCCGGGCAGAAACCCCCCACCGGGCAAGGAGGAATGACATATGTCCCGTTGGGATCCATGGACCGATCTGTTCACCATCCAGAACGAAGTGGAGCGTCTGCTGAACGGTGGCTGGAGCGGCGGGGCCAGCGCGGCCGCGGTGGCCGGCTCGCGGCCGCAGGCGGTCTCGCTGCCGCTGGACATCCGCCAGACGGACCAGGCCTTCGTGATCGAGGCCTCCGTCCCCGGCTTCCGGCCGGAGCAGGTCGAGATCACGGTCGAGCAGGGCATCCTCACCATCCAGGGCCAGCGGCCTCAGGAGGAGCCCAAGGACGGGGTCTACCTGCGCCGGGAGCGTGGGCTGCAGGCCTTCTTCCGCCAGTTGACGCTGCCGGGGGACGTCCGCGAGGAGGGCATTGCGGCCCGCTTCGAGCATGGGGTTCTGACCGTCACCGTGCCCCGGGCGGAGTCGGCGCAGCCGCGCCGGATCCAGGTGCAGAGCTCGGCGGCGCTCCCCGCCCCCGGGGTGGTGGACGCTCCCGCCGTGGGCGCGGGCGGCTGAGGCCAGGCGCGGGGCGCCACGCCGGGTCGGGCCCGCGGGGCGCCGGCCCGGCGTGCCAGCGTCCGTCGTCAGCGGCGGCGTCAGCCGGCCGGCGCCTCCAGGTCGCCGCTGCGCGCGAGCAGGGCGGTGACGGCAACGACGCCGGCCAGGGTGGTGCGCAGCACCCGGGGGCCCAGGGTCACGGGCCGGGCCCCCAGGGCCACCAGCTCCTGCACCTCCTCGAGCAGGAAGCCGCCCTCGGGCCCGATGCAGACCGCGCAGGGCTGATCCCGCTCGAAGGGGGCGGAGGCCAGGCTCTGCCGCTGCTCGCCCTCGTGGCAGACGAACATCTGCAGCGTCGGCTCCCGGTCGCGAAGGTGGCGCAGCGTGTCCGCCAGGGGCCGCAGCTCCGCCACCGGCGGGACCCGGTGGCGGCGGGCCAGCTGGGCGGCCTCCCGCGTCACCGCGCGCCACCGCTCCAGTCTGCGCGCGGCCGCGGCCGCCTCCGGACGGGCGACCGTGTTGCGGGTCAGCACCGGCCAGATGCCGGCCGCGCCGACCTCGGTGAGCTGCTCGCAGCAGGCGGCCATCCCTGGTCCCTTGGGCAGCGCCTGGACCACGTGGATCCGGGCTCGGGGCTCGCGGCGGGCACGACGACTGGCGACCACCGTGCCCGCCACCGCGTCGGGCTCCAGGGTGTCCAGGCGGACCTCGTGCTCGACGCCCTCCTCCGCCACCACGGTGATGACCTCCCCCGGGCGGCAGCGCAGGGCCCGGCTGATGTGCCAGGCGTCCTGGCCGCGGAGATGAACCGTGGCGCCGGGTGCCAGGTCGGGCTGGTGGGTGTAGAAGAGCGGCACGGCCCCGCGAGTCTAGCCCGGAGCGGCCGTGGGGCCGGCGGGCGGTGACCGTGCCCCAGTGGCCCGTCGAGGCCATCCGGGTGCGGGTGCCGGTGACCCCGACCCTGCAGGTGGTGGTGCATGAACTCGGCAGCGGCTTCCCCATCCTCTGCATCCCGGGGCTGGGGGCCGATCACACCGCCTTCCTCCATCAGGTGCAGCGCCTGGCGGAGCGCCACCGCTGCCTGGTCCTCGATGGCCGGGGCATCGGCGCCAGTGACCCGGCGCCCGGGCCCTACACCATGGCCGGCCTGGCCGACGACGCCGCCGTCGTGATCGAGCGTCGGACCGGGCGCGGCCGGGCCCACGTCTTCGGGGTGTCGATGGGTGGCATGGTCGCCCAGCATCTGGCCCTGCGGCACCCGGACCGGGTGGCCGGGCTGGTCCTGGGGTGCACCACCCCCGGTGGGGGCCGGGCCGTCCTTCCGGACCGCGAGGTCCTGCGCCAGCTCTACGGCGGGGACGCCCGCGACCCGGTCGCCGCCTACCGCAATGCCTGCCGGGTGATGTACGCCCCGGACTTCCAGGCCCGCCACCCCGAGGTGATCGAGGCCGCCGTCGGCTGGCGGGCCGCCCACCTGGTCCGGGGCCAGACCTTCGCCGCTCAGCTGGCGGCGATCCGGGGCCACGACACCGACGCCGTCCTGCCCCAGATCGGGGCCCCGACCCTGGTCCTCCACGGCAGCGCCGACCTCGTCACCCCCCTGGCCAACGGGGCCCGCCTGGCGGCCCGCATCCCCGGGGCGGTGCTGGAGACGCTCCCCGGCCGGGGCCACCTCTTCTTCCAGGAGGACCCGGTCGCCACCGACCGCCTCCTGGCCCGGCATCTGCGCGCGCCGGGCACGGGAGCGGCCGGCAGGTAGAATGTGCCCTCGCCCCGTGCGGGGCGGACGGACGGAGACCGCGGCCCGGGTCCCGGGCGGCGTGTGGTTAAGGAGGTGAGGTCCCCTGTCGGAGGTCAAGCTCCGCGACGGCGAGACATTCGAGAGCGCCCTGCGGCGTTTCAACAAGAAGATCAAGCAGAACGGCATCCTCTCGGAGGTGCGCCGGCGCGAGTACTACGAGAAGCCCAGCATCCGGCGCAAGAAGAAGCTGCTGGCGGCGCGCAAGCGTCGGGCCAAGCAGGGCTGAGCCCCGCCGTCGGCGACCGGCCCGGCGGGGCCTCCGTCACCATCGATGTGGCGCCGCACCTGGCGGCGTCGGCGGCGGCGATGGCGCGGGGCGCCGACCTGGGGCCGTTGCTCCGGGCCGGGCTGACGGTGCTCGGGCTGACGGGCCGGACCGTCACCTGCCGCTGCACCGATGACGGTGAGCTCCGGCGGCTGAACCGGACCTTCGCCGGCGAGGACCGGGCCACGGACGTGCTGGCCTTCCCGGCCGCCGCCAGCTCCGACCCGCGCTTCCGGGCCGCCCCCGGCGCCAGGGGCCTGCTCGGCGACATCGCCATCTCGGTGGAGCGGGCGGCCCTGCAGGCCCAGGCTGCCGGGGTGGCCCCGGCCGACGAACTGCGGCTGCTGGCGGCCCACGGGCTGTGCCACCTCGCCGGCCACGGGCACGATGCCGCGGCGGCCGCGGGGCGCATGACCGAGGCCACGCGGGAGATCCTGGCCGCCGACGCCGCCGCGCGGGGCGTCCCCGCACCGGTGGTCCCGGCGCTGGTGGCGCCCGGGGACGGCCCGGCGTGAGCCCGCCGCTGGCGCTGGTGATCGGGCTGGGCAATCCCGGGGGGGCCTACGCCCACACCCGACACAACGTGGGCTACGACGCCCTCGACCGGCTGGCCGAGCGTCTGGGGGCGCGCTTCGGGAGCCGGCGCGGCCCGGCCCAGGTGGCCCGCGTGGTGGCGCGGGGCCATGAGTGGGTCCTGGCCAAGCCGACCACGTTCATGAACGACTCCGGGCGGGCCGGCCGCGCCCTGACCGACAGTCACCCCGTCCCGTCGGACCGCCTGGCCGTGATCCACGACGACCTGGACCTGCCATTCGGGCGGCTGCGCATCCGCCCACGCGGCGGGGCCGGGGGGCACAACGGGGTCCGGTCGCTGCAGGCCGCCTGGCGCACCCAGGAGTTCGTCCGGGTCCGGGTCGGCATCGGCCGCCCCCCGGCGGGCCAGGACCCGGTCGACTACGTGCTGCGGCGGCCGGGCGGGTGGGAGCGGCGGGCCTGGGGGGCGGTGTGTGACCGGGCCGCCGAGGCGGCGCTGGCGGTGGTGGAGCTGGGCGTGGTGGCGGCGATGGACCGGTTCAACGCCCTGCGGGACCTTGAGCCGGCTCCCGACGGGGAGGAGCGGTAGGTGGCGCCAAGGGCGGCACCGGCGGAGCCCCGGACGCTGGTCTCGCGCCTCGACCGGCTCCCGGCCGCGCGGGCCCTGCGCGAGTGGGCCGCCGGGCCGCGGCCCGCGCTGGCGCTGGGCGGCGTCCCGCACGCCGCCGTCGGCCTGCTGGCGGTGTGGCTCCGGCAGGCCCTGCAGACCACGGTCTGCGTCGTGGTCGAGGACCCTGAGATGACCTGGCAGGAGGCCACGGCGTTCGCCGGCGAGGAGGAGGTGGCCTTCTTCCCGGCCCTGGACACCCTGCCCTTCGACCGGGTCGGCCCAGGGGAGGAGGCGACCCGTCAGCGCCTGCGGACCCTGGTCCGGCTGCTGGCCGGCAGCCCGGGCGTGGTGGTCACGGCGCTGCCCGCCCTCCTGCGCCCAACCCTGGCCCCGGCCTGGCTGGCCGCACGCCAGCTGCGCCTGGTGCCCGGGGCCACCCTGCCGCTGGAGCGGGTCGTCGCCGAGCTGGCGGCGCTGGGGTACCGCCGGGAGTCCGCGGTGACCCTGCCGGGGGAGTTCGCGCGCCGAGGGGGCATCGTGGATGCGTTCCCCCTCGACCGGGCCCGCCCCTGGCGGGCCGAGTGGGTCGGGGATGTGGTCGACGGCCTGTGGAGCATCGACCCCGAGAGCCAGGCCTCCCGGGCGGGGCTGCCCAGTGTGGCGGTGACTCCGGCCCGCGAGCTCCCACTGGACCCGGCGGCGCTGGCCCGGGCCGTGGGCCGGCTGGAGGCCATCCCGGCCACGGGGCTGCGGGCCGACGTGGCCGGCCGCTGGGCCGAGGATGTCGACCGGCTGCGGGCGGGGGCGGTCCAGGAGGGGGTGGACGGGTTCGCCCCGGTGCTGCTCGACCCCGCGGTGACCCTGCTCGAGCATCTGCCCGCGGGGAGCATCGTGGTCACCGACCGTCGCGACCGGCTGGAGGTCAGCGCCCGCCGCTGGGAGGAGGAGGTGGCCGCGGTGCACGAGGGGGAGGCGGCACGGGGCGAGCTCCCGGCCGCCCTGCCGATCGGGCTGGCCGATCTCGACACGCTGCTGGCGCGCTGCGCCGGGCCGGGGTCCGTCGACTGTCGGCGGGCTCCCGCCGAGGGGGTGGGCGCGCCGCTGCGGGAGTTCGGCGCCGTCGGCCACCCCGGCTTCGGCGCCGACTTCGCGGCCTTCGCGGACCAGGTGCGGGGCCAGCGGGCCGGCGGGGGCACGGTGGTGATCCTCAGCCGGCAGGAGGGGCGGGCCGTGGAGCTGGCCCAGGAGCACCACCTGGACCCGATCGAGGTCCCGGTGCTGGACGCCGCGAGTACGCCCCTGCCCCCCGGGGCACTCCTGGTGGGCCCGGGTGAGTTGCGGGCGGGGTTCGCCGTCCCGGCCGCGGGTCTGGTCGTGCACGCTGACCGGGACCTCTTCGGGGCCCAGAAGCGTCGGCCCTCGGTGCTGGCCCGGGCGGTGCGGCGGGCCGAGTCCAGCGGGGGCGGGCGCCTGCGGGCGGCGGGGCCGGGGACGGGCGCACTGCGGGCGCTGCACCTGGAGCTGCGGGTGGGGGAGCTGGTGGTCCACCGGGACCACGGGATCGCCCGCTTCCTGGGCATGCAGCACATGGGCGACGGGGACGGCGAGCACGAGTACCTGCAGTTGGAGTACGCCGACGGCCATCGCCTCTACGTGCCGGCGGTGCACCTCGACCGCATCGACCGCTACGTCGGCGGCGGTGACGGGCGGCCCCACCTGAGCCGGCTGGGGACCGGCGAGTGGGAGCGGACCCGGGCCCGGGTCCGCCGCCGGGTCGACGCCATCGCCGAGGACCTGGTCGAGCTCTACGCCCGTCGGCAGCAGGTCCGCGGGCACGCCTACCCCCCCGATTCTCGCTGGCAGGCGGAGCTGGAGCTCTCCTTCCCGTATGAGGAGACGCGGGACCAGCTGCTGGTGCTGGAGGACATCAAGCGCGACATGGAGTCGGAGCGGCCCATGGACCGCCTGCTCTGCGGCGACGTCGGATTCGGCAAGACCGAGATCGCCATCCGGGCGGCGTTCAAGGCGGTCGAGGGGGGGCGCCAGGTGGCGGTGCTGGTCCCGACCACGGTCCTGGCCCAGCAGCACACCCTGACCTTCGGCGACCGCCTCCAGGCCTTCCCGGTGCGGGTCGAGCAGCTCTCCCGGTTGCGCCCCGACGCGGAGATCGCGCAGGCGCTGGCCGGGCTGGCGGCGGGCACCGTGGACATCGTCATCGGCACCCACCGGCTGCTCCAGCCCGACGTGCGCTTCCACAACCTGGGCCTGGTGATCCTCGACGAGGAGCAGCGGTTCGGGGTGCGCCAGAAGGAGCGCTTCAAGCAGCTGCGGGCGGCGGTGGACGTGCTCTCCCTGTCGGCCACGCCGATCCCGCGGACGCTGCACATGGCCCTGGCCGGGATCCGCGACCTGTCGGTCATCCGCACCCCGCCGGAGGACCGCCTGGCGATCCGCACCTACGTCACCGCCCGCGACGACGACCTGGTCCGCGACGTCGTCCGCCGGGAGCTGAGTCGGCGGGGCCAGGTCTACTACCTGCACAATCGGGTCCAGACCATCCACAGGGAGGCGGCGCACCTGCGCGAGCTGGTCCCGGAGGCCCGGGTGGGCGTGGCCCACGGGCAGATGGCAGACCACGAGCTGGCCCAGGTGATGGTCGACTTCATGGCCGGTGGCATCGACGTGCTCTGCTGCACCACCATCATCGAGAGCGGGCTGGACATCCCCAACGTCAACACCCTGGTCATCGACGATGCCACTCGCCTCGGGCTGGCCCAGCTGTACCAGCTGCGGGGGCGGGTGGGTCGGGCTGGGCAGCGGGCCTATGCCTACCTGCTCTACGACCCGGCCCGCTCCCTCAGCGAGCGGGCCGACAAGCGCCTGGACGTCATCGGCGACCTCCAGGACCTGGGGTCGGGCTTCACCCTGGCGGTGCGCGACCTGGAGATCCGCGGGGCCGGCAACCTCCTGGGGGAGGCGCAGCACGGGGACATCAGTGCGGTCGGGCTCGACCTGTACAACCACCTCCTGCGCCTGGCCGTGGCCGAGCGCCAGGGCCAGGCGATCGAGGAGTCCCCGGCGCAGGTCAGCGTCCGTCTGCCCTGGGCGGCGCTGCTGCCGCCGACCTACATCAGCGACGAGCGGCTGCGGCTGAGCGCCTACCAGGAGCTGGCGGCGGCGCCCTCGGAGGCCGTCCTGGACGCGGCGGCCCGCACGCTGCGGCAGCGGTTCGGCCCCCCTCCCGAGCCGGCCCGCAACCTCATCGGCACCCTGCGGGTGCGACTGCTGGCGGCCGCGGCGGGCGCCACCGCGATCGAGACCGACGCCAGCGACATCGTCATCCAGTTCCCGCTGGGCCACGGGGTCCCGCTGGCCCGGGTGACAGGGCAGTTCGGCCGGCTCACCTCGTCCTCGGGCACGCGCCTGCGGCTGGCCCGGGCGGCAGCCGGTCCGGCCTGGCCGGACCGGCTGCTGGAGGTGCTGCGGGAGGCCGTGCGAACGGCCCGG
>JAKABB010000178.1 GCA_021802045.1 bacterium | reverse complement strand
GCCGTGGTCGCGGGGCTTTTGGGCTGGGCCCTTCCCGGCGCCTACCTCCGGAGCCGGGCCCGCCGGCGCGCGCTGGCCATGCGGGACGACCTGCCGAACGCCATGGATCTCCTCACCGTCTGTGTGGAGGCGGGACTGGGCTTCGACCAGGCGCTGACCCACGTCGTGGACCGCTTCCCCGGCCCCCTGGGGGCGGAGATGGCGCGGGTCCTGCGCGACCAGCGCATGGGGACGCCCCGACGTCAGGCGATGCTCACCCTCCTGGAGCGGGTCGAACTGCCCGAACTGACGGCCTTCATCCACGCCGTGCTGCAGAGCGAGGAACTCGGGGTGCGGCTCGGCACCACGCTGCGCATCCAATCCGACTCGCTGCGCGAGCAGCGCCGCCAACGGGCCGAAGAACGGGCCTCCAAGGCGCCGATCAAGATGGCCTTCCCCATGATCTTCTGCATCCTGCCCGCGCTCTTCGCGGTCATCCTCGGCCCAGCCCTCCTGATGGCCGTCGGGTCCATGCAGGGCCGGCACCTGTGAGGCGGACGCGCGCCCCGGACCTGCCGACGGCGCTGGTGCTGGCCGCCGCCGCCGTCCTGGCGCTCCTGGCCGTCCGGCGCACGCCCGACGACGCCTTCTGGCAGATCGTCTACGGCCAGGCCATCCTCAGCGGGCGCCTGCCGGCGTGGGAGGTCTTCTCCTGGACGGCGGCGGGGCGGCCCCTGATCGTGACCGAGTGGCTGTATGACGCGATCCTGGCCGCGGCCAGCCGGCTCTCCGGGTGGGCGGTGTGGCTGCTGGCCTTCGGGTGCCTGGCGGCACTGGGCGGCACCTGCCTGCGCCTGTTCGCCGCCCGCACCCGCGACCGCTCGCTGGCGGCCGTCCTGGCGCTGGCGGCGTTGGCCGTCGCGGCCCCGTTCGCCGCCCCGTTGCCCCAACTGGGGTCCGATGCGCTCTGGGCCGCCCTGTGGGCCGTCCTCGAACGCGGCCGGCTCCGGGGTCCGCGCGGGCTCTGGCTGGCCCCGGTGATCACGGCCGTTTGGGCGAACGTGCACGGCACCTTTCCCCTGGCGTGCGCCCTCCTCTTGGTGGAGACCCTCCTGGCGCGCCTGCCGCCGCGCCACACGCGCCTGGCCGAGCCCCACCACGCCGGGACCCGGCGGTGGCTGCCGGCCGTCACGGCCATCTCGCTGGGGGCCACCCTCCTGACACCGTACGGGTGGCGCCTGTATGGGCGGGTCTGGGGGTTGGCGACGAACGGCTTCCATCTGGCGCACATCGCGGAGTTTCAGAGCCCGAACTTTCACACGCTGTATGGGGCCGCGGTGCTGGGGCCGTTCCTGCTCCTGGTGCTGGCCGCGGTCCTGCTCGGACGGCGGCGCCTGCCGGCGCGCGCCGTCGTCATGGGGCTGGCCTGCGTTGCCGGCGTCCTGTGGGCGGTGCGGCTGGCGCCGTACGGCACCATCCCCCTGGGGCTCCTGGCGGCCAGCGCCCTGCGGGCCCGCCGGCCCCGTCCGGCGCCCGAGGGTTGGCCGCTGGTGCTGGTCGCCCTCGCCATCCCGCTGGCGGTCTTGGTCCGCCGGCCACCCCCGGCGTGGCCCGTGACCGCCGGCTGGCCGACGGGGGCGGCGGATTTCGTGGCGGCCCACCTCGCGGGGCGGGGCTTCAACACCTACGCGGACGGCAGCTTCCTGCTGTGGCGGTGGCGGGGCCATCCCCCCGTCTACATCGACAGTCGCGGCGACGTGTATATGGGGACGGGTGTGTTGGCGCGCTACGTGGCCATCACGCGCCTGCAGGTCGACCCAGGGCCGGTGCTGGCGGCCGAAGGGGTGCGGTGGGCCCTCCTGCCCCACGGGCAGCCGCTGGCCAAGGTCCTGCGCCTGGAGGGCTGGCGGCAGGCCTATACCGGACCGGACGCCGTGGTCCTGGTGGCACCGGCGGTCAGGCAGGGTCGCGTCATTCCGGCGGGGGAGGCGGGCCTCTGGCGGGCAACTCAGGGGCAACCGGGTATGTAGGCCGGCGCAGGATGTGGGGAACGGGGTGCGTTGGAGCGGCCATGGGGCGTGAAAGGCAGGGCGAAGCCGTCTTGCCACAGCGGGGTCGCAGACGGACGGCGCTCAGGCGCCGACCAGGGTCAGGAGCGCATCTTGATTGAAGGTCAGGTAGCGTTGGCCGCGGGGCACGGTTCCTGGGATCCAGCGCTTGATCAGCGCGATCGCCAGGTTGCGGAGCGCGGCCATCGCCTGTGGGCCGTTGCCCGTGCGGATACGGCTCCGGTCTTCGTCGTATGTGATATCCCGGATGTTGTGCAGCGCTTCTATGTTCCAGTGCCCGCGGACGAGGTGGAGGATCTCCCGCTCGCCAGCCCGGTCGGGCGCTATGCTGGTGACCCCGAGGACCACCTCATGGCGGGTTTTGCCGTTACTCAGCGTGGTCGTGCGTTCGATGCGAAACCCCTGGGCGGCATAGGGGAAGCGGAGGCCGCTCACATGTGGGGTCAGCTGGATCGCTCGTTTCTCCACGCGGCCGTGGCCCTTCTCCACTTCACTGTACAGGGGGGGAAAGACTCCAGTCCCGGGCTGCGAGGGACCTTTGCATCGTCTTTTGGTTGTCTTTGACCGTGAGGACGTATTCCGCGCCCTTCTCCTCGACCACGTAGCGCGCCGTCTCCGTCTGGGTGTGGAGCGCGTCGGCTGTGACCACTCGCGCCCGCAGGTCCAGGGGAACGAGCAACTCCCGCAGCGTCGGAATCTCGTTCGTCTTTTCCCCCACTGCCGTCTGCGCCAACGTGCTGCTGGTATCGTGGGTGACCACCGCCAACAGGTGCTGCGGCCGCTGGCCGTCTTGCCCGGAACCCCGCAGCGTCTTGCCGTCCACCGCGACCGCCGGCCCGATCCCCGACCGCGCCTGGAACGCGCCCAGTTCCCGCTCGAACGCTCCGATGTCTACTCCGTTCATCGTCCGCCGAATCGTTGGCTCGCTGGGGGCCCGCAACTCTCCCGTACTGGCCTGCGGCCGTGCTCCCAGCCGCTTGAGCGCCTCCACCGGTAGTGCGGCGGCAAACTCCGCCACCTGCCGGTATCCCCGCATTCCCGCCAGTACCGCACAAGAGGCCACCGCCAGAATGAACTGCAGGTCATGCCGCTTGCCGTGCGCGTCCCGGTGATCCGGCACCCGCGCAAGGGCCGCCAACAGTCCCTCCCGTCCCGCCAGCGGAATGTCGTTCAGGTCAACCGTCGACTTCTGCTCGGCCAGCGCTGGCGCATCGAACGGCTCCTTCAGCCAGGCCTCGGCCCCGCGAAACAACGGCCGCACCAGCACCTGCTTGCGCTCGCCGTGCTCCACGTAGCGCATGTTCCGTTTGCCGAAACCTCCGGTCTCCCCAACCTCGGTCCAGCCGGCCGCCCGATAACAGGTCCCCGGAAACCGCCCCCCGTCCACAAACGTTTCCGCCAACACTACCGCGTGCCCGTGGATC
>JAKABB010000177.1 GCA_021802045.1 bacterium | reverse complement strand
GCAGTCCTCGCCGCGGAGCTCCTTCACCCTGCCCGTCCGGCGCTCGAGGACCCGCACCCAGCTCAGGCTCCCGGCCACATCCTGGCCATACGCGCCGACGTTCTGGACAGGCGTTGCACCGACACTGCCCGGGATGCCCGAGAGGCACTCGACACCCCCGAGCCCGCGCGCGACCGGCGGCCTCCCGTCCCCCGGGGGATCAGACAGGTGGTGCGGGCCCGGCTCCACCCGTGCTCCGGACGGGACGCGGCCCGCGACCGGGCGGAGCGCCCCGGGCGGCCGACCGCCCTCCCCCGGCCCAGACGTCCCTCCCCGGGCTGGCAGACCCCGGGCCGGGGGCCCGGGCCCCCCGGCCGGCCGCGGGTCCGGCCCTCACCCGGGCCTCACGCCGAGATCCGCTTGGCCCCCGGGGGCAGGTCGGGGCTGGGGGTCGAGATCCGCGCCCTGGCGTCGACCACGAAGGCCCCCTCGGGGGTCACCGTGACGGGGTTGCACTCCAGCTCCGCCAGGGCGGGGTGGGCCTCGGCCAGCGCCGCCAGCCGGGTGATGACGGCCACGGCGGCCTCGACGTCGACCGGGGGCGCGCCCCGGAAGCCCACCAGGAGCGGGTAGGTGGCCAGCTCCTCCAGCATCTCGCGGGCGTCGGGCTCGTCGATGGGGGCCAGGCGGATCGAGGTGTCGTGGAGCAGCTCGACCGCGGTGCCACCGGCGCCGCAGGCCACCACCGTGCCGAACTGGGGGTCGCGGGCGGCCCCCACCAGGAGCTCGACCCCCGGCCCCAGCTGCGGCTGCAGGGTGAAGTGGTCGACCCGCTGCCCCGCCGCTCCCAGCCGGGCGACCATCTCCTCCGCCGCCCGGCGGACCTCCTCCGCGCCGTGCAGGCCGAGGCGGACGGCTCCCAGCTCCGTCTTGTGCAGGATCCCCTCCCCCTCCGCCTTCAGCACCACCGTCGGGGCCAGCCCCTCGGCCTGCCGGCCCGCGTCCTCGGGGTCGCGGGCCCGCAGGGTCGGGACCAGCGGGATGCCGTAGGCCTCCAGGAGGGTGCCGACCTCCGCCGACGTCAGCCAGCGGCCGCCCTGGCGCAGCCAGGTGGAGAGCTCCACCGCCACCCGGATCTCGTCTCCCCGGACCGGAGCCGCCTGGGGCGCTCTGGCGGGGCGCGCCCGCCAGCGGCTCAGCCGGTGGGCGGCCGCCAGCGCCCGGGCGGGGTTCTCGGGGAAGGGGTAGGAGGGGATCTGCACCCGCTCGGAACGGAGCTGCTCGGGGACGCCGGCGCTGGTCATGAAGACCGTCAGCAGCGGGAGGCGCCGGGGCAGGGCGCCCGCGGCCTCGCGGATGGCCGCCGCCACGTCCTCCTGCCTGGTGACCAGGGGCGGGATGAAGATCACGATCAGGGCGTCCACCGCCGGGTCGGCGGCGACGACGTCGATCGCCCGCCGGTAGTCCGCCGCGCTGGCGCTGGCGATCATGTCCACCGGGTTGGCGGTGGCCGCCTCCGCCGGGAGGAAGGCCCGCAGCCCGTGCTGGGTGGCCTCGGCCAGCTCCACCACCTCCAGGGAGTTGGCCTCGCAGGCGTCGGCGCAGAGGATGGCGGGCCCACCGGCGTTGGTGATGATCGCCACCCGCGGTCCCTGGGGCAGCGGCTGGGTCGCCAGCAGCGAGAGCAGGTCGAACATGTCGGAGAGGGTCTCGGTGCGGAGCACCCCGGTCTGGCGGAAGAGGGCGTCGACGGTGGCGTCGGAGGCGGCCACCAGGGCCGCGGTGTGGGAGGCCGCGGCCTTGGCCCCGGCCCGGCCGCGCCCGCTGCGCACCGCCACGATCGGCTTGTGGCGGGCCACCCGGGCCGCGATCTGGGCGAACTTGCGGGGGTTGCCGAAGGACTCCAGGTAGAGGGCGACCAGGTCGGTGCGGGGGTCGCGCTCCCAGTAGCTGAGCAGGTCGTTGCCGCTGAGGTCGGCCTTGTTGCCCACCGACACGAAGCCGCTGAGGCCCAGCCCCAGGCCGCGGGTGCTGTCGATGATGGCCAGGCCCAGGGCCCCGCTCTGGGAGAGGAAGCCGATCCGGCCCGGCCAGGGCATGCTGGGGGCGAAGGTGGCGTTCAGGCGCACCTCCTCCGCGGTGTTGATGGCCCCCATGCAGTTAGGCCCCACCAGGCGCATCCCGGAGTCGTTGCAGAGCCGCAGCAGGTCGGCCTGGCGAGCCCGGCCCCCCCGGCCCGCCTCGGCGAACCCGGCCGAGATGACGATCAGCGCCTTGACCCCCTTGTCGGCGCACTCCCGGGCCGCCGCCAGGACGCCGGCGGCCGGCACCGAGATCACCGCCAGGTCGACCGGCCCGGGGACGGCGCCGATGGAGCCGAAGGCGGTCACCGACTGGACCACCGGCGCCGAGCTGTTGACCGGGTACACCGGGCCGTTGAACCCCGCCGCCAGCAGGTTGTGGAAGATCTCCCCGCCAATAGTGCCCCGCCGGCGGCTGGCGCCGATCACCGCCACCGCCCGGGGGCGCAGCACCGCCTCCACCGCGGCGGCGGCCGCCGCCTCCTCGCGCTCCTGGTGCCGGCGCAGGGCGTCCGGCGTGATCTCGGTGGGGAACTCCACCGTCACCGCCCCCGGGCCCGACCTGGTGTGGACCGGGAAGCCGCTGGAGGAGAAGACGTTGAGCATGGCGGTGTTCTCGGGCAGGACCGTGGCCTCGAAGACGGCTATCCCCAGGCGGCGGGCGGCCGCGGCCAGCTGGGCCAGGATGATGGAGGCGATGCCCTGCTCCTGGAACTGGTCGGCGACGGTGAAGGCCACCTCGGCCCGGCCGGGGGCGGTGCGCACGCACTGGCCGTGGGCCACCGGGCGGGTCGGGCTGCCCAGGAGCGCCAGCAGCCCGAAGGCGTTGGAGCCGTCGACCCGGGCCAGGATCTCGGCGGAGCGGTCCTTGTCCACCGCCCCGGAGAAGAATCGCGTCATCAGGGACTGCTCCGAGAGCTCCCCCAGCAGCTGGCGGAGCAGGCCCACGTCGGTCGCGGCGACCGGGCGCAGGTGGACCGTGGAGCCGTCGCGCAGGACGATGTCGCTCTCGACCAGGCCGGGTGCGGCCCCCGCAGGCGTCACCCCGACATTCTGATCGCCGGGGGGAGTCCTGACGCCGGTGATTCCACCCCGCCCGGGCCCGGGATCGCCGTCGGGCGGTCGCGGCCCGGGTGGATCCTCCCGCCCTGCCCAGGGGCTTCCGCGGTGTCCTCCGGCCGGCCCCGGCCCGACCATGGGGTCGTGACGGCGGCGCGGGGACGGGGGCGGATGGTGGAGGGGCAGGTGCCGGACGGAGCGGGGCCCGGGTCGGCGCGCCGGGGCCTCCCGGTGGAACGGGAGGGGGCGGCGGTCGGGCCCCGGCGCCCCCAGCCGGCGGCCCCCGCTCCCAGGCGGCGGAGCGCAGCCCGCGGCCGGCCGGCCCCGGTCGCTCCTCCGCTGCCGCCCGAGTGCTTCTGGGGCTGA
>JAKABB010000176.1 GCA_021802045.1 bacterium | reverse complement strand
GGGCCGCCGCCGGACGGGCGGATCCGGGTGGCCACCGGTCAGCAGCCCCCGGCGGCCCGGTCGCCGAGCGCGCACAGCACCGGCACCAGGGGGGCCAGGCTGGCCGCGGGAGGCGCCGGCATCACGGTCCAGCGGGTGGGGGGCGCCATGCCCAGGCCAGCGGCGCGGCGGCTGGTGGCGCCGGCGGACTGGACCTGGTCCAGCTGCTCCCCCAGGGCCTGGGCGGTGGAGGCCAGGGACACCTCGCGCACCTGCTGGGCCGCGATCTGATAGGTGATGGCAGTGCCGCGCGCGACCTGGGCCACGTACGCCGTCCCCACCAGGGCCAGCAGCACGACCGCGGCCAGCAGCAGATGGACGCCCCGCGAGCGCCGCCGCCGCTGCGGCCGGGCCCGGGCCCCCAGGATGTCCTCGTCGTCGTCCAGGACGACGTCCAGGCGGCCGGGCTCGGGGGAGAGGCGATAAGACACTGGGAGGAGGTGCGGGACGAGGAGGGGACGGAAGCGGGGACGGGCGATGGAGTGCGGAGGCGCGACGGTCAGACGGCGGGGGGATCGGCGTCGAGCCGGACCGCAACCCGCAGGCGCGCCGAGCGCGCCCTGGGGTTGCGGGTGCGCTCGGCCACCGACGGCATGGTGGCCCTGCGCGTGGGCAGGGAGAGGGTGGCCCGGTGGGCGCAGGTGCAGAGCGGCTGGAGGGGAGGACAAACACAGACGCGTGCAAGGTTGGAGAGAAGACGTTTTACAGCAGTGTCCTCGAGTGCGTGGAAAGCGATGACCCCCAGACGCCCACCGGGCCGAAGAATACGAATGGCGGCCGCGAGTCCCCGCTCCAGCTCGCCGAGCTCGTCGTTGACGACGATGCGCAGCGCCTGGAAGGTGCGGGTCGCGGGATGGATGTGCCGTGGCCAGAAGCGCCGCGGGATGGCGGACTCGCAGCAGGCGGCCAGCTCCGAGGTGCTGGTGAGGGGGGCGCTGGCCCGACGGCGCACGATCCGGGCGGCGATGCTGCCGGCGAAACGCTCCCCGCCGTAGGTGCGGATCAGACGGGCCAGCTCGCCCTGCTCCAGGGTGTTGACCAGGTCGGCCGCGCTCACCGCCCCGCCGGCGGGGTCGAAGCGCATGTCGAGCGGGCCCGGCTGGCGCAGGCTGAACCCGCGAGCGGGGTCGCCCAGCTGCAGCGAGGAGACCCCGAGGTCGAAGGTGATGATGTCGGGGCGCAGGTCGTGGCGCTGCGCGACGGCCTCGAGGTCACCGAAGCTGGCGTGCTCCAGGACGACCGCCGGACCGTACGCGGCGAGCCCCTCGCGGGCTCGGGAAATGGCGGCCGGATCCCGATCCAATGCCAGGACCCGGCCACCGGGGAGGACGTGATCGCAGAGGGCGCGGGTGACGCCGCCCGCCCCCAGGGTGCCGTCGACGGCCGCCTCGCCGGCCACCGGCCGCAGCGCCGCCAGCAGCTCGGGGAGGAGCACCGGCACGTGGCCACCGGCCGCGGCCGCCACCGGCAGCGCCGCGCTCCGGCGCCGCTGGGGACGGCGGTCCGACGGGGCGCGGGGCACGCACCAAGTCTGGGCCCAGGTGGTGGCCAGCGTCATGCCCCCACCCCCTGGAGCGCCTGCTCGCGCGCGGCCAGCTCGGCCCGGACGGCCTCGGCCAGGGCGGTGGCGGTGCCCGCGTCGTGCGCCGCCTGGCGGGCGTTCCACTCCTCCTCGCCGAAAATCTCGATCACGTTGTTCATGCCCACCACCACCGCGCCGCGCGCGATGGCGGCGTACTGCCGCTCCTCGGGCGCCAGCAGCAGGCGGCCCTGGGCGTCGAAGTCGACCGGCTGGGAGTGGGGGAAGACGGTGCGCATGTACTCCAGGAAGGTCGGTGAGACCCGCGAGGAGTACTGCAGCTGCCGGGTCAGCTCGGCCCACTCGGTGGCGGGGTAGATCACGAGACAGGCCTCCCGGCCGCGGGCCAGCATGGCCCCGCCATCGAGCCGGTGCCGAAAGCGCACCGGGATGGCGAGGCGGCCCTTCTCGTCGACGGCGTGCCGGTAGGCGCCGTAGAACACCGGTCAGCCTCCTCCCGACCGGTGCCGCCGACCTGCCCGCTGCCCATTCACTGATTCCCCACTGATCCCCACCGGCTGTGCAATCAGGCGGAGTGTACATACCAGGCCTACTCAGGTCAACTGGTTATTACCAGTACATCTGTTCTCGATTCCTGCTCGTGGTGACCCTAACGGCAGCGCCATCCGAGTTCGAGAGCTTGCCATCAACCCTGCAGGTGGGGACAGGTGGTGAAGATTCTCCAGCTCCAGCCTCCAGCGGACGCGCCGGCCCGGCCGGGGGAGAGGCGCAGGGGGCGCGAGGCCCCCTGCGGGGAGCGGGTGCGGCGGGCGGTAAGCCGAGTTCTGTGCCCCGAGGACCGCTCGCGCCGGGCGCGACGCTCCCTCTCCGGGGCGATGACCATCCATCTGCGGCGGCGGTCTCCCGCCGCCTCCAGCGACCCACCCGGGTGCGGCCGGACGAGCAGCCCGGGAACCATGCGGTTCGCACCCTGCCGGGTCTTGCTCCGGGCGGGGTTTACCTGGCCGGCCGGTTGCCCGGCCGCCGGTGGGCTCTTACCCCACCATTTCACCGTTGCCGGCAGCGCCGGCTGTGTCTTTCTGTGGCACTCTCCCTGAGGTTTCCCTCGCCGGGCGTTACCCGGCGCCCTGCTCTGCGGAGCTCGGACTTTCCTCGACCGGGACGCCCCGGCCGCGGTCATCTGCCCGCCACCCGCCGGGATCGTACGCCGTTGCCGGGCGCGAGGGGGCCCCGGGTCAGGGACCGGCGGTGCCCGCCACCTGCCGGGCCGCGGCCACCGCCAGCTGGTCAACCCGGTTGTTGCCGGCGTTGTCCTGGTGGGCCCGCACGTGGCGCAGCTCCACCGCGCCCCGCAGGCCGCGGAGCAGGCCGTCGATCTCAGGGAAGAGGTCGAGGTTGGCCTTGCGCCGCCAGCCCTCCTGCAGCCAGCCGATGACGTTGCGCGAGTCCACGTACAGCCGCAGGCCCTGGCCCGGCCGTCGCCGGACCGTGAAGGCCCGCAGGGCCTCTCGCACCGCCACCAGCTCCATGCGGTTGTTGGTGGTGTGCGGCTCGCCCCCGCTGCCTTCCTCCGCCCCGCCTTCCCACTCCAGGCGGTAGGCCCAGCCCCCGGGCCCGGGATTGCCGCTGCAGGCGCCGTCGGTGTAGCCGGGGACCCAGCCGGCCCTCGCGGACGCCGGGGTCGAGGGGGCGCTGGACGCCTTCACGCCAGCAGCAACCGCTCGCAGTTCTCGCAGACCGCGCCGCTGTCGCCCCGGGCCTCGGCCAGGAGGCGGGTCGGGACCGGCAGGCGGCAGCCGCCGCAGGCCCCCTGCACCACCGCCACCACCGCGGGCGTGCGCCGCTGGGCGGTCTGCGCGTACAGGCGCAGCGTCCCCGCCGGCACCGCCGCCGCCAGCGCGGCCCGCTGCGCCGTCTGCTCGGCCAGGGCCGCC
>JAKABB010000054.1 GCA_021802045.1 bacterium | reverse complement strand
GGCGGCCGCCGCGGGGCTCGCGGCCGCGGCCAGCTCGGCGCCCCGTCAGCCACGGCCCGCGGCTGGCCCCGACCGCCAGGAGGACCGGCGGACCGGCCGAGCACGGGACCGGGCCGCCCCTCCCCACCCCGGCCGGCGGATCAGGGACCGGCCATGTCCCCGGCCGGGTGAGCCCAGGCCAGGGGAAACGGCCCGCGCTGGCACCGGCGTGGGTGCGCCTGGGATCGCTGTCACTCCCGGCTGGCCGCCGGTCCCGGCGCGGCGGCGGCCACCGCCGGGGGCGGGTCGATCGCCAGCCCCAGGGCCTCGGCCACGTACAGGGCCAGGTCCCGGCTGCCGAAGTGCTGGCCGAGCTCCTGGGAGCTGATCCCCTCGGTGAACATGGTGGCGCAGAAGGGGCAGGCGGTGGCGGCGGTGGCCGCTCCGCTGTCGACCGCCTGCTGGACCCGCACCCGGTTGACCCGGCTGCCCTGGCGCTCCTCCATCCACATGTGCCCGCCCCCGGCGCCGCAGCACATGGCCTCGCTGCGGCAGCGCTTCATCTCCACCACCTCCACCCCCGGGAGGGCGGCCAGGACCTGGCGCGGCGCGTCGTAGACCCCGTTCCAGCGGCCGAGGTAGCAGGGGTCGTGGTAGGTGACCGTCCGGGGCGCCCCCTGTTGCGGCAGCGGCAGCCGCCCGGCGTCGAGCAGCTGCTTCAGCAGCTGGGTGTGGTGCACCACCTCGAACCGGCCCCCGAGGTCCGGGTACTCCCGGGCGAAGGCGTTGAAGCAGTGGGGGCAGCTGGCGATGATCTTGCGCACCCCCTGCCCCTGCAGCTGCGCGGTCACCGCCTGGGCCTGGGTCTGGAAGAGGTACTCGTTGCCGATGCGCCGGGCCGGGTCGCCGTTGCACGCCTCGTCGTTGCCGAGGACGGCGAACTCGACCCCCGCCGCCCGCAGGATGGCGACCGTCGCCCGGGCGATGCCCCAGTTGGCCTCGTCGTAGGCGGTGGCGCAGCCGATGAAGTACAGGTACTCGGCCTTCGGGTGGTCGGCCCAGAGGGGCACGTCCAGCCCCTCGGCCCAGCGCATCCGCTGGTTGGCGGCCATCCCGTAGGGGTTGCCCCGCTGCTCGATGGAGTCGAGCGCGGCCCGAGCCTCCTTGGGCAGCCGCGACTGCTCCAGCACCAGCGAGCGGCGCAGGTCGACGATGGCCGGCACGTGCTCGATGAAGACCGGGCACTGGTCGACGCAGGCGCCGCAGGTGGTGCAGGCCCAAAGGCTCTCCTCCAGCACGCTCCAGCCGATCAGGTCCTTGGCCTCGCCGGCGGCGGCGACGGGCTTGGGACCGTCGGGGCTCAGCCAGTCGCTCCCCGGCGCCGGCTGCTGGCGGGCCTGGGCGTACCAGGCGTCGCGCAGGTCGGTGACGAGGAGCTTGGGCGAGAGCGGCTTGCCGGTGTTGTAGGCCGGGCAGTGGGACTGGCAGCGCCCGCACTCGGTGCAGGTCATGAGGTCCAGGTCCTGCTTCCACGTCAGCTGGTCGGTGGAGGCCACCCCGTAGTGCTCGGCGTGCTCGATGTCCAGCAGGGGGAGGTGGCGGCCGGCCGGCTCCAGGCTGCGGAAGAGGACGTTGGGCAGGGAGGTGAGGATGTGCAGGTGCTTGCTGTGGGCCAGGTAGACCGCGAAGGCGGCGATGACCACCAGGTGGCCGAAGAGGAAGCCCTCGTGCCACCAGATCAGGGCCCCGGCCGGCAGGCCGGTGAAGAGGTGGGCCAGAGCCGAGGAGAAGGGGCGCAGGTTGGCGACCCGGTCCTGGCCGGCGGCGATCGTGGTGGCGTACAGCCCCAGCTGGGTCAGGACCACCAGGAGGATGCCCAGCAGGATCAGGGTGGCATCGCCGCCATGGCTCTTGCGGAAGCGCCGGGGCCGCAGGACGTAGCGGTTGAGGGCGGCCAGGGCCAGCCCCACCAGGACCAGGAAGGCGAACAGGTCCTGCAGGAAGGCCACCGGCCCCCACCACACCTGCTGGTCGAGGCGCAGGGGCGGGACCAGGGCCTCCAACCCGGCCTGGAGGATCTCCAGGTTGAGGATGACGAACCCCCAGAAGATGAGGAGGTGGGCGATCCCGCTGAACGGCCAGCGCAGCAGTCGCCGCTGCCCCAACACGAAGACCGCCACCCCGCGCCAGCGCTGCCCCATCCGGTCGCCCCGCTGGGCGGGCGCGGCCGCGCGCAGCGCCGCCACCAGCGGCCGCATCCGGCGCCAGAACAGATGGCCCGTCACCGCCGCCAGCAGGAGGACCGCCACCGGGCTCAGCCAGATCACGGGGGGTCCCCCATGAGGGCCAGGGCCAGGACGGCCACCGCCAGCAGCAGGACCGCCGCCCACAGGACCCAGAACCAGCGGGGCTCCTCGATCCAGAAGCCGCCGACCCGCTGGAAGGCGCCCCCGACCACCCGGTTGGGGGCGCGGGTCACGGACGCGGCCGGACCGGCCTCCGCCGGCTCGGGGGCGCGCCCGGGATCGGAGCCCATGGGTCAGGGATGGTATCGGAGCCGGTGGCCCGCGGACCGGCCCGGCCGGCCTACCGCCCGCGCCAGACCGGCGGGCGCTTGCCGACGAAGGCCGCCACCCCCTCGGCGGCGTCCTCGGTGCGGAACACGGCGTCGAACTCCCCCAGCTCGGCGGCCAGGCCGTCGGCCAGGGGCCGGTCGAGCCCGGCGGCCACCGCGCGCTTGATCGAGGCCACCGCCAGCGGGGCCTGGGCGGCCAGCTGCTCGGCCCAGCGCTGGGCCTCCGCGTGCAGCTCCTCGGGGTCGACCACCCGGTTGACCAGCCCCAGGGCCCAGGCCCGCTCGGCGTCGATGGGCTCGCCGGCCAGGAGCAGCTCCAGGGCGCGGCCCCGGCCGACCAGGCGCGGCAGCCGCTGGGTCCCGCCCCAGCCGGGGATGATCCCCAGCTTGATCTCGGGCTGGCCGACCCGGGCGCTGCGGCTGGCGATGCGCAGGTCGCAGGCCATGGCCAGCTCCAGGCCGCCGCCGAGGGCGAAGCCGTTGACGGCGGCGATGAGCGGCAGGCGGTGGGTCTCCATGGCCAGGGTCAGCGCCTGCCCGGCGGCGATGCGCTGATGGTTGCCCTCAGCCCCTCCCTCCAGGAACTCGCCGATGTCCGCCCCGGCCACGAAGAAGCGGGGACCGGCCCCGGTGACGACCGCGGCCCCGACCTCGCCGTCGGCGGCCAGCTGGTCGAGGGCCGCGCGCAGGCCGGCCACCACCGCCTGGTTCAGGGCGTTGGCCGGGGGGTGGTCGATGGTCACCCAGGCCACCCGGCCCTCTCGCTCCAGGCGGACGACATCGCTCATGGCCATCTCCTCACCGGCGGCTGCAGGGACCCCCCGGCGCCCCAGGCGACCGGAGGCGCGCTGGGCAGTGTAGGGGGTGCCACCGGTAGTCTTGCCGCCATGGCAGCGGCGGTCCCTCCCCTCCCGGACGACCTCTCCCTCCTGGACGACGGCCGCCTGGCCGGCCACCTGGAGGCCTGCCGGGAGGCCGAGCGGGCGATCCGGGCCGAGATGGCGCCGTTCGAGGCGCGCCTCCAGGAGTGGCGCCAGCGCCAGGACCGGCTGCGCACCGAGGAGCGGCGGCGCCAGCGGCAGCGCCAGATCGCCGACCGCCAGGCGGTGCGCACGGCGGTGCGGGCCGGGAGCGCGCCCTCGATCGAGGAGGCCCTGGCGGCTCCCGAGCCGCTCTTCCCCGGGGAGGCGCCGTTCAAAGCCTTCCGCTTCCTGCTGGAGACCGGGGGTGAGCTGGCCCTGGGGTACCCCGGGGCCCGCGAGCCGGCGCTGCAGATGACGGACGGGACCGGGACCGAGCGGGTGACCACCCTGGCCCGGGCCCGGGCCCTCTACGCCGCCGGCTGGGAGTGCGGGGTCCCCCAGCGGCCCGGGGTCCGGGTCCACACCCCCGGGACCCGCCTGGAGCGGCTGCTGGCTCCCGACCACTGCTTCCTGGAGCTGCGGGCGCCGTGAACGCCACCGAGGAGCGGCTCATCGGCCTCACCGGGGGGGTGGCGACCGGCAAGTCCACCGTCACCGCGATGCTCCGCGAGCTGGGGGCCGCCATCGTGGACGCCGACCTCCTGGCCCGCCGGGTGGTGGAGCCCGGCCAGCCGGCGCTGGGCGAGATCGTGGAGACCTTCGGCCGGTCGGTCCTCGGTCCCGGGGGCCGGTTGGACCGGCGCCGGCTGGCCAGCCTGATCTTCCACGACCCCGCCGACCGGGCCCAGCTCAACGCCATCACCCACCCCCGCATCGCCGCCCTGGGCCAGGAGGAGATCGACCGGGCCCGGGCCCGGGGCGAGCGCCTGGTGGTCTTCGACCTGCCGCTCCTCTTCGAGAACCACCGCGAGGGGGGGTTCGACGGCGTGCTGCTGGTCTACGCCGACCCCCAGACCCAGCTGCGCCGGCTGCGGGCGCGCTCCGGCCTCAGCGAGGACGAGGCCCGGGCCCGGCTGGCGGCCCAGTGGCCCATCGACCGCAAGCGCGCCCTGGCCACCTGGATCATCGACAACAGCGACGGGCGGGACTGGACCCGGGAGCAGGTGCAGCGGGTCTGGGCCGCCTGGCAGCGGCGGTAGGCCAGCGGGCCCCGGCTGGGCTATCCTCAGGAGGCGGCGGCGGTGCCGCCCTGGCCCGCCCGCCTCGGAGGCCCACCGTGCGGGAGATCGTCCTCACCGTCCCCAGCCCGTTCTTCGGGGTGGACAGCGTCGGCTTCAGCGTGCGCTACCCGGCCGAGGCGGGCACCGGCGGCCCGCGCGACGTGCCGGTCCTGGTGGAGGGCGACCCCGCCCTCCTCACCCCCCTGACCGAGCGGCTGCGCCTCTTCCCCAAGCGGGAGTGGTTCGTCGACCCCACCGCCATCGGGGAGGCCTACACCTGGAGCGAGCCGATGGCCCTCTCGGACGAGCTGGTGGTGATCGCCTTCCGGGACCGCAGCCTCCTGGAGGCCGGCGGGGACGCCCAAACCCAGCTGCGCAACCGGATGTCCAACCAGGTGGTCCCGCTCATCTTCCCCTTCCTGCGCGACTGCGTGCGGGTGGGCCAGCTCCGCCTCAGCGCCGAGATCACGGTCACCATCCGGCCGGCGGGCGGCGCCCACATCGACCTCTCCCTCCCCGCCCGCGACATCGTGGCCACCAACGGGCAGCTGACCCTGCGCCAGCTCTGAGCGCCCCGACCGGCCCCGGGCCCGGCAGCGGGGCGGCGACGATCAGGCGCTGGGGGACGGGTGGGGGCTGGCGGCCGGGGAGCGGTGCGGGCTGGGCGTGGCCGTGGCCAGCGGCGTCTGGACGACGACGGTCGGCTGCGGGCAGCCGTAGGGGACGCTGGGCAGGGCGACCGGGGCCGAGGGCGAGGCCTTGGGGCTGGCCGCGCCCGGCGAGCGGTGGGACGCGGCCGGGGTCGGGGTCAGGTGGATGACGATGGGCGTCACCGACGGACAGGGCGAGGGCGGCGGCGGCGGCGGCGTCCCGGCCGCCTGGATGGCCAGGGAGATCAGGATCACCAGGCCCCCCACCACCACCGTGAGGACGAAGGTCACAGCGCCCCACTCCCGGCGGAGGAAGTCGCGGTTCACGCCTCGGCCCTGCCCACCCGGCCCCGCAGCCGCTGCCACGAGAGCCAGCCCAGGCTGCGCGCCTGCTGCCGGAGCCGCATCGCCGCGGGCGGGCCGGCGGGGATCCTGAAGGGCGCCAGGGGCCGGGTCTGGCGGCCGGCGATGGCCCGGCGGAGGTCGGCCGCGCCCTGGCCCGGGAACGCGGTCACCACCCGGCCCAGGTCATGGGCCCCGAAGTGGCTGTCGCTGGCTCCCAGGGCGGCGCCCAGGCTCTCGCCGTGGGCGGCGTAGAAGGCGTCCAGGGCCGCGATCCGTCCCCGGGTGGTGGGGCAGGTGTGGCGGAGCTCGATCCCGTCCAGCCGCTCCCGCAGGATCAGCCGGCGCAGCGCCGCCGGGGTCATGGAGGCGAAGAAGGTCGGCATGAACGGATGGGCCAGGACGGCCACCCCGCCCCGGTCGCGGATGGCGGCGATGGTGTCCATGACCGGCATGCCCATGCGCACCGGCCGGTCGATGAAGAGCCCCAGCACGTGGACCTTGGCCGGGCCGGCGGTCGTGACCTCCTCCCCCGCCACCACCTCCACGCCGAACTCCCGGCCGGCCTCGACGGCCTCGGGGACGCCGGCCATGGTGTCGTGGTCGGTGATGCACAGGACCCCGACGCCGATGCGCGCCGCCGCCCGCACCAGCTCCCGGGGCGGCACCATGCCGTCGCTGTGGATGGTGTGCGCGTGCGTCTCGGCCACCCCGTGGCCGGCCGGCGCCGACGCCAGCTGATCGATCCCCGGAGTCCCGGCGCTGAGGGCTGGCCGGTTCAGCGGCCCGAGCCCGGCGCGGACATCGGCGAGGGGGGCGTGGAGGTCGGGGGTGCGGTCGCGCCCCCCTCCGCCCCGTCCCCCTCGGCGGAGGGGCGGCTACGCATGTTCAGGATGCGCAGGAAGTCCTGAGCCCGCGCCATCGCCTTCCATCGCTCCGGGTAGAAGTCCTCGGCCACGACGGTACGGTCCGCGAGCCGGCGGACCGAGACGCACCACTTGTTGAGGGCGTGCGAGACCTCGACCTCGTAGTCCGCATCCGCGCTGGGATAGCGAACGAGATCGTCGCCACGTCGCGGACGCTGGATGGCCATCGCACTACCTGCTCAACTGCCAAGGGAAAGACGCTGGGTCGCGTCGGGGAATGCATCTGGCGATCGAGTATACCGCTGCCGGCGGCGGGCGGCGGGCGGCGCGGGGCCTACGCCGGGACCACCGCCAGGCCGGCCGCCCGGAGCCCCTCGCGGACCGCCGGGCCCAGCCGCGGATCGGTGGCGGCCAGCTGGACCAGGGTCTGGATCCATCCCTCCAGGGTGCCGACGTCGAGGAGCGTCCCCTGGTACTCCACCCCCACCACCGGGCCCGCCGCCAGGGCCGAGCGCAGGCCGTCGGTCAGCTGGATCTCCCCCCCCGCCCCAGGGGTGGTGGTCTCCAGGGCGGCGAAGACCGCCGGGGTCAGGATGTAGCGGCCCATGAGCGCCAGGTCGCTGGGGGCCGCCTCGCGGGCCGGCTTCTCGACCAGGTCGGTCACCCGGAACACCGGGCCCGGGCCCTCCACCGCCACCACCCCGTAGCGGCTGATGGCCTCCGGCGGGCACCGGCGCAGGGCCACCACCGGACAGCGATGGATCCGGTAGGCGTCCAGCAGCTGGGCCAGCAGCGGCCGGGGCCCGACGTAGAGGTCGTCCGGCAGCAGGACCGCCACCCCCGGCTCCCCCCGCACCAGCTCCCCCGCCCGGCGCACGGCGTCGCCCAGGCCCAGCGGCTCGGGCTGCTCCACCGTGTCGACGGAGGTCAGCTCGGCGATGGCCCGCACCACCGCCTCCAGCTCGGCGCGCCCCGCCTGGGCCAGGGCCTCCTCCAGCTCCCGGTCGGGCGCGAAGTGGGCGGCCACCCCGTCCTTGCCCGGGCCCAGCACCAGCACCGCCCGCCGGAGCCCGGCGGCGACGGCCTCCTCTACGCCCCACTGCACCACCGGGCGGTCGAGGACGGGGATCAGCTCCTTGGGCAGGGCCTTGGTCGCGGGCAGGAAGCGGGTGCCACGGCCGGCAGCGGGAATGATGACGGTAGTGACGGCGCCCACGAGAGCGGATTGTAGGGGCCCGGCCGCCACCGGCCCCAGGGCCTCGGGGCGCCACGCGACCGCGGCCGGGCGGGCCCGGCGCTCAGGCCGCCTCGTCCCGCCCGCGCAGCAGGGCCATGGCCAGGGCCACTCCGGCGGCGGCGGCCGCCCCTCCGAGGCCGACCCACGCCGGCCCCGGGAGCTGCCGGGCCATCCGGCGCACCTCGGTGAGGCCCATGACCGGGGCCGCGCCGTGTCCGGAGGCCCGATGGTCGTGCAGGGCCCGCTCGTAGAGCCGGGCCCGGGTCGACGGGCCCAGCGGCTGCGGGGCCAGGGCCTCGACGATGAGCACCGCCGTGTTGGCGATGGCCCGGTCGGTGGGGTCGGTGGGCGCGCCCGTCCCCTCCAACCACCCTGTCAGCGCCTGGGCCAGGCGCCGCTCCTCGCGTCGGCTCATGCCGGTCCCTCCTCATCGGGGGCGATGAAGGCCTCGGCCAGGTCCGGGCCCAGCCGGCGCTGCAGGCCCCGGGTGGCCCGGAAGATCAGCAGCTTCACCGCGCCCTCGCTCTTCTTCATGACCGCCGCCACCTCGGCGTTGCGCAGCCCGGCGCCGAACCGCAGGACGACCGCCTGCTGCTGGTCCGGCGAGAGCTGGCGCAGCGCGGTCCGGACCCGCTGGGCGCGCTCGTTGCGGACGGCTGCCGCCTCGGGCCCCTCCTCGGGGTCGGCCATCGACTCGGGCAGCGTGATCCAGCGCGGGTGGCGGTGCTCGCGGGCCAGCAGGTTGTTGGCCACCCGGTAGAGCCAGGCGGAGTAGGCCACCCCCCGCCACTCGAAGCGGCCGATCTCCTCGTAGGCCCGCGCGAAGGTGGTGGCGGTGACGTCCTCGGCCCGCTCCCGGCTCCCGGTCTGGTGCAGCACGTAGGCGTAGATGGCGTCCACATAGCGGTCGTACAGCTGGGCGAAGGCGGCCGGGTCATGCTTGGCCGCCTCGACGATCCGTCGCTCCTCCTCAAGCTCCTCGGCGGTCCGGGGACGCCGGGTGCGCCCCGTGGGCGGGGCTGCCACCGGCGGCGCCGGCCTCACGGGCCCCACCCGCTCCATCTCCGAGAAGTCCCGGGCGGCGGCCACGGTTACGAACGCGCGGCCGTGGCACTGGGCAGGAGGCCGAGCGCGCGACCCGCGTCCTCGAACGCCTCCAGCGCCCGGTCGAGCTGCGCTGGGGTGTGGGCGGCGGTGACGATGGTCCGCACCCGGCCCCCGTCGCGGGCCACGGTGGGGAACCCGATCCCCTGGGCGAAGACCCCCCGCTCCCGCAGGGCGTCGGAGAGCGCCATGGCCCGCGCCCCCTCCCCCACGATCACCGGGGTGATGGGGGTCTCGCTGCGCCCGCAGTCGAAGCCCAGCCGCTCCAGCCCGGCCTTGAAGTGGCGGGTGTTGGCCCACAGCCGCTCCTGGCGCTCCGGCTCCTCCTCCATGACGGCGATGGCGGCCAGGCAGGCCGCGACGACCGCGGGCGGGTGCGAGGTGCTGAAGAGGAAGGGGCGGCCGGCGCGGATGAGCGTGTCGCGGACCGCCCGGGGGGCGGCGACGTAGCCACCGAGCACCCCCATGGCCTTGCTGAGGGTGCCCACCTGGATCTCCACCCGCCCCTGGAGGCCGAAGTGGTCGACGCTGCCGCGCCCCTGGCGCCCCAGGACCCCGGAGGCGTGGGCGTCGTCGACCATCACCGCCGCCCGCGCGGCCTCGGCCCGCTCCACGATGCCCGGGAGGGGGGCGATGTCCCCGTCCATGCTGAAGACCCCGTCGGTCACCACCAGGACCCGGCGGCAGCCCTCGCGGCGGGCGGCCGCCAGCTGGGCCTCGAGGTCGTCCAGGTCACGGTGCCCGAACCGGTACCGGTGGGCCCGCGTGAGCCGGATGCCGTCGATGATGCTGGCGTGGTTGAGCTGGTCGCTGACGACGGCGTCGGGCTGGTCCAGGCAGGCCCCGAGCACGGCCAGGTTGGCGGTGTACCCGCTCTGCAGGGTCAGGGCGGCCTCGGTCCCCTTGAACGCCGCCAGCCGGGCCTCCAGCTCCTCGTGGATGGCCAGGGTGCCGGCGATGGTGCGCACCGCGCCGGAGCCGGCCCCCCAGGTGCGGGTGGCGGCCACCGCGGCCTCGATCAGCCGGGGGTGGCTGGTGAGGCCGAGGTAGTTGTTGGAGGAGAGGTTGATGACCCGCCGGCCGCCGATCTCGACCTCGGCGTCCTGGGGGCTCTGCAGGACGACCAGCTCCCGCAGCCCCCCCGCGGCCCGCAGGGCCGCCACCTCCTCGGTCAGGCTGGAGATCAGTTCGCTCATGGGATGGCTCCTTCGGCAGGATAGATCAGCACCTTGCCGCCCCGCCCGCTGCGGGCGACCTCGAAGGCCTGCGGGTGCTCGTCGAGGAGGAAGCGGTGGGTCAGGATGGGGCCGGGATCGACCGCCCCGCTGGCCAGGTAGCCGGCGGTGCGATCCCAGGTCTCGAACTGGCGCCGGCCGGTCACCCCGTAGAGGGTGATCTGCCGCATCACCACCAGCGCGTTGAGGTCGAGGGCCACCGGCCCGTCGCCCAGCCCCAGCAGGCTGATCCACCCGCCCGGCGCCAGGGCCGCCAGGGCCGCCGCCACCAGGGCCGGGTGCCCCGCCATCTCCAGGACCACGTCGGCCGCGCCCCCGCAGGCCTCCCGCATCCGCGCCGGCAGATCGCCCGCGACCCCCGCGTCGACCGCGGCGTCGGCGCCCATCTGGCGAGCCATCTCCAGCCGGTGCGGGGCCCGGTCCACCGCCACCACCCGCCCGGCGCCCTCGGCCCGCGCCACCCCCACCGCCGCGCACCCGATCGGCCCGCAGCCGGTGACCAGCACCACCCGGTCGCGCAGCGGCCCCTGGAGGGCGGCGTGCACAGCGTTGCCCATCGGCTCCTGGAAGGCGACCAGCTCGGGGGCCAGCCCGGCCGGCGCCGGCCGGCAGTTCCGGGCCGGCACCGCGACCCACTCGGCCAGGGTGCCGTCGGTGTCGACGCCCAGGATGCGGGTCTTGGCGCAGACGTGGAACAGCCCCCGGCGGCACTGGGGGCAGGTGAGGTCCACCAGGTGGCTCTCGACCCCCACCAGGTCGCCCTCCCGCAGGCCGGTCACTCCCGCGCCCAGGGCCGCCACCCGCCCCGCCATCTCGTGCCCCAGGACCCGCGGGAGCCGCACCCGGCCGGCGGCCCAGGGGTTCCAGTCCACGATGTGGAGATCGGTCCCGCAGATGCCGCTGACCACCACCTGCAGCAGGGCCTCGCCCGGCCCCGCCTCCGGCACCCGGACGTCGGCCAGCTCCACCCCGGGGCCGGGCCGCCGCTTGACGATCGCTCGCACGCCTCCTCCTTCGCGCGGCCCGCCAGCGGCCTCGCGGTCCCCGCGCCCGGCTCCCCCTCACCGGCAGTGTAGATGGGTGCCGCTGCCGGTCCCGATGGGCTAAGGTGGGGCCAAAAGGGGGAGCCATGGTCCGGGCCTACATCCTGGTCACCACCCAGCCCGGCCGCGCCATCGAGGTCGTGACCCGGATGCGCAGCCAGCCGGGCGTCGCCCAGGCCGACGCGGTGACCGGCGAGTACGACGCCATCGCCACCCTGGAGGCGGAGGACGTGGGGGCCATCGGGGCCCTCATCGTGGAGCGCGTCCAGCGCATCGCCGGCGTGACCCGGACCGTGACCTGCCTGGCGATCGAGTAGCCCGGGGCGGACCCCGGCTCAGGGGCTGAGCCGCTCCGCCAGGTAGCGGGTGGCGATCGGGTAGCGGTGCTCGATGCCGCCGTGGCCGCCCTCGAAGAGCTCGAAGGCGACGTCGGTGACGCCGAGGGCGGCCAGGGCCTGGCGGAAGGCCTCCGCCCCCAGGTCGAGGAAGAACTCGTCGCGGGTGCCGGCGTCGATGTAGACCGCGCGCAGGGAGCGCAGGGCGCCGGCGTGGTGGGGCGCCATCCGCACCGGGTCCCGCTGGAGCCAGCGCTCCCAGACCGCCGGCACCAGCCGGCCGGTCAAGGGGTCGTACGGCAGCCGCACGGTCCCGTCGGCGTCGGCCGAGTAGGCCGCGGCCATGCCCCAGTCGTTGATCAGGGTGTGGTCCTCGGGGCGGCCCCGCCCGGGACGGGCCCGGAAGTCCGCCCAGAAGCGCTCGAAGGAACCCTGGTAGTGGTCGCGCAGGGCCCGGGCCGAGGGGCCGAACCCCGGCAGGTAGCAGCACTCGAAGAGGGCGTCCCCGGCATGGGTGGCCAGCCCGCCCCAGAGGTCGGGCCGCAGCATCGGGGTGATCATGGCCCCGTAGCCGCCGCTGGACTTGCCCATGATGCCCCGGTGCTCGCGGGCCGCCAGGGTCCGGTAGCGGCCGTCCACGAACGGCACCACCTCCTCGCAGAGGTAGGTGTGGTAGCGCCCGGTGGCGGGCGAGTCCAGGAACTGGCTGCCCCCCAGCGAGGTCCAGCAGTCGACGAAGACCACCAGGCAGGGCGGGGCCTCGCCGCGGGCGAAGAGGCCGTCCAGGAGCTCGGGGAAGGTGGCCCGGAAGGCGGAGCGGTTGCGCCACATGTCGACCTGGCCGGTGAAGCCCTGGATGCAGTAGAGGGCCGGGTAGCGGCGGGCCGGCGCGTCCTCATAGCCGGGCGGGCAGTAGACCCACAGCGGACGCCGGTGCGGGTCCCCGAGCGGGTTGCCGCGCAGCACCGCGCTCTCGATCCGCAGCTCGTCGATGCGGCCGGCGAGCGGGATCTGCCAGGGCGCGCCTACCACGGCGTCTGACCATAGGATCCGTCGGCGGCCGGCGTCAAGGCCGGGGTGGGGCGGTGTGTGGGGCGGCGGGCGCGACCGTCCCCGCGGGAGGCCGGCGCGGCGGCGGCCGCTGGCCCCGCCGGTGGCGACGGGACCGGCCGACGCGCCCGCGGGCTATCCTCGATCGGGGAGTGCCCGGAGAATGGAGCCTAAGTCATGGACCAGCGTGTGATCGGCGGCCGGCCCGTCGGCGCCATCGGCCTCGGGGCCATGCCCCTGTCGACCGAGGGCCGGCCCGGCCGGGCCCAGGCGATCCGGACCATCCACGCCGCCCTCGACGCCGGGGTGACCCTCATCGACACCGCCAACGCCTACCACCAGCGCACCGGCACCGGAGGCGACAACGAGCGCCTGGTGGCCACGGCCCTGCGCAGCTGGGGCGGGGACCGGGCCCGGGTCCTGGTCGCCACCAAGGGGGGCCACACCCGGCCCGGCGACGGGCGCTGGGAGGTCGACGGCCGGCCGCAGGCGCTGCGCGCCGCCTGCGAGGGCAGCCTGCGCGCCCTGGCCGTGGAGGCCATCGGGCTCTACCAGCTCCACCGCCCGGACCCCCAGGTGCCGTTCGAGGAGTCGGTGGGCGCCCTGCGCGCCCTCCGCGACGAGGGCAAGGTGGTGATGGTGGGCCTCTCCAACGTCTCCGTGGCCCAGATCGACAGCGCGCGCCGCCTGGTGGAGATCGCCAGCGTCCAGAACGAGTTCTCGCCCCGGGTCCGCTCCTCCCTGGGCGAGCTGCAGCACTGCGCCCGCCTCGGCGTGGCGTTCCTCCCCTGGAGCCCGCTCGGCGGCGCTGGGGGCGCCGCCGACCTGGGCCGGCGGCACCCGGCCTTCGCGGAGGTGGCCGCGGCGCGCGGGGTGTCCCCCCAGCGGGTGACCCTGGCCTGGGAGCTGGCCCAGGCCCCGGTCGTCGTCCCCATCCCGGGGGCCCGGCGGGCCGAGACCATCCTGGACAGCGTGGCGGCCGCCGGGCTCACCCTGTCGGCGGCGGAGCTGAGCCGGCTGGACGCCGAGGCCTAGCGCGCCCGCGCGCCTGGCCTCCCCTTCAGAGGAAGAGCTCCGCCGCCACCCGCAGCACCGGCGCCGGGCCGGCCGCGAGGATGGTGGTCAGGAGCGAGTCGCGCCAGCGCGGGGCCTCCTCCCGCAGCTTGGCCAGCGGACCGACCAGGGCGATGTCCTCGACCAGGCGGGTGGGCACGGCGGCGACGGCCTCGGCCCGCCGCCCCGCCAGGTAGAGGTCCCGCACCCGCACCGCCGCCGCCTCGTGCCCCATGCGCACGAAGACGTTGAAGTGGAAGTTGGCGTCGCGGCCGCCCATGCCCCCGATGTACAGGGCGACCATCGGCCGGACCGCGTCCGCCGCCCGCTCGAGGTCGTCGTCGACGACGATCGGGACCATCCCCGCGATCTCGAAGGTCTCGGGGGTGGCGCGGGCCCCGGGGACCGCGAACCCGCTGACCAGGGCCTGCCGCTGCTCCCGGTCGTGGTCCGGGGCGTAGAACAGCGGCAGCCACCCGTCGGCGATCTCGGCGGCCAGGCTGATGTTGCGGGGCCCCTCGGCCCCGAGCAGGATCGGCAGGTCCGGGCGCCGGGGGTGGACGGTGAGCCGCAGCGGCTTGCCGAGGCCGGTGCCCCCGCGCAGCGGGAGCTGGTAGTGGGCGCCGCGGAACTCCACCGGCTGCTCCCGGGCCAGGATGGCGCGCACCACCGCCACGTACTCCCGGGTCCGGGCCAGGGGACGGGGGAAGGGCTGCCCGTACCACCCCTCGACCACCTGGGGCCCGGAGACCCCCAGCCCCAGCATGAAGCGGCCCTGGCTCAGGTGGTCCAGGGTGGCGGCCGCCATCGCCATCGCCGCCGGGGTGCGGGCGGCGATCTGGGCCACCGCCGTTCCCAGGCGCAGCCGCGTGGTGCGGGCGCCCCACCAGGCCAGCGGCGTCAGCGCGTCGGACCCGTAGGCCTCCGAGGTCCAGAGGGAGTCGAAGCCGAGCCGCTCCGCCTCCGCGACCAGCTGGTCCATGCCGGGCGGTGGCCCCGACCGCCAGTACCCCGTCGCCAGTCCCAGCTTCACCCAGACCTCCCCGGTGTCGGCCGCCCGCCCGGCAGGGGCCAGCGCCCGCCGGGCCGCGGGCCCCGCTGCGCCGCCGGGCCGGGGGCCGCCCCGATATAGTGCGGACCCGATGGTGCCAGAGCAAGCGCGGGAGGGCTCGCAGGCCCATCCACCCCAGGACGACCTGTCCCGGGAGGAGGCGGCGGCACGGGCCGCCCTGATCGGGGACCTGCGCTACGCCGTCAGCCTCGACCTGCCGGCCGAGGACGGCGAGTTCCAGTCGACCACCACCATCCGCTTCAGCAGCCGGCGCCCGGGGGCCCGCACCTTCGTCGACCTGCGGGCGACCCGGGTCCTGGCCGCGGAGCTCAACGGGGCCAGCTGGCCCGCCACCCTCCAGGGCGGGCGGCTGCCGCTCCCGCCCCTGGCCGCCGAGAACGAGCTGCGGATCGTGGCCCGGAGCCGCTACGGCCACTCCGGAGTGGGGCTGCACCACTTCCGGGACCCGGTCGACGGGGAGACGTACCTCTACTCCAACTTCGAGCCCTACGACGCCCACCGGGTCTTCCCCTGCTTCGACCAGCCCGACCTCAAGGGGCGGCTGGAGCTCACGGTGGTGATCCCGGCCGCCTGGGTGGCGGTGGCCAACCAGGCGGTCCTGGGTGAGCCCGAGCCGGTGGCGGGCCAGGACCGGCGGCGCTGGCGGTTCCGCCAGTCCCCGCCGCTGTCCCCCTACCTGATGGCGGTCGTGGCCGGCCCCTACCACCACGTCCACCGCCGCCACGGCACCGTCGACTGCGGGCTGTACTGCCGGCGGTCGCTGGCCCCCCACCTGGACCCCGACGAGATCTTCGAGATCACCGGCCAGGGGCTGGACTTCTACGAGCGCACCTTCGGCGTGCCCTACGCCTTTGGCAAGTACGACCAGGCCTTCGTCCCCGAGCTGGTGCCGGGCGCCATGGAGAACGCCGGCTGCGTCACCCTGCACGAGTCGTTCCTCTTCCAGTCCCGGGTGGTGGAGCCGGAGCGCGAGCGGCGGGCGGTGGTGATCCTCCACGAGATGGCCCACATGTGGTTCGGCGACCTGGTGACCATGCGCTGGTGGACCGACCTCTGGCTGAACGAGAGCTTCGCCTCCCTGATGGAGCTCTTGAGCCTGACCCGGGCCACCCGCTTCCAGGCCCACCGGGTGGCCTTCGCCAGCCTGGTCAAGGCCGCCGCCCGCCGGCAGGACCAGTTCCCCACCACCCACCCCATCACCGGGGTCGTGGAGAGCGTCGTGGCCGCCCAGTCCGACTTCGACCAGATCACCTACGCCAAGGGGGCGGCGGTGCTGCGGCAGCTGCTGGCCTGGGTCGGGGAGGAGGCCTTCTTCGCCGGCCTGCGCCGGTACTTCGACGCCCACCGCTTCGCCAACGCCACCCTGGACGACTTCCTGCGCGCCATCGAGGAGGCCTCGGGCCGGGACCTGCGCGACTGGGCCCGGGTCTGGCTGCAGACGGCCAGCGTCAACACCCTCTCGGTGGTCCTGCAGGAGACGGTCTCCCCCGCCGGGGAGCCGGCCATCGGCCGGCTGTCCATCCGCCAGACCGCCCCCGAGGCGTGGCCCACCCTGCGCCCGCACCGCGTCGGGATCGGCCTCTACGACCCGACGCCGGCCGGCCTGGAGCTCCGGCGCCGGGTCGAGGTCGACATCACCGGCGCCGAGACCCCGGTCCCCGAGCTGGCGGGGGAGCGGCGCCCGGCGCTGATCCTGCCCAACGACGGCGACCTGACCTACGCCAAGGTCCGGCTCGACCCGGCCTCCCTGGCCACCGCCCGGGCCCAGCTCTCCCGGTTCACCGACTCCCTGCCCCGGGCCATCCTCTGGGACACCGCCTGGGACATGGTGCGGGATGCGCAGCTGTCGGCCTCGGAGTTCGTGGAGTGGGCCTGCACCCACGCCGACGGGGAGTCCGAGCTGACCTTGGCCATGCTGGTCATCCGCCAGGCGGTCCAGGCCGCCGAGCTCTACGCCGACCCCGGGCACACGGCCCACCTCCTGGACCGGCTGGCGGCCCGGGCCCAGCAGGGACTGGCGGATGCCGCGCCCGGCAGCGACCGGCAGCTGGCCTGGGCCCGGGCCCTCATCTCGGCGGCGCGGACCCCGGCGGCCCTGGCGACCATCGGGGGGCTGCTGCACGGGACCACCACGGTGGCGGGCCTGACCGTCGACACCGACCTGCGCTGGCGGATCGTGGAGGCCCTCCTGGCCCAGGGGGCGGCCGGGGCCGAGCTGGCCACCGCCGAGACGGAGCGGGACCGCACCGACGAGGGACGGCGCCGCGCCCTGACGGCGCTGGCCGGCCGCCCCGACGCCGGGGCCAAGGAGGAGGCGTGGACCCAGATGACGGAGGCGACCGACCCCTCCGTCGCCAACCTGCGGGCGCTGATGGCGGGGTTCCTGCGCCTCGACCAGGCCCCACTCATCGAGCCCTTCGTCGACCGCTACCTGAGCCAGGTGGGGCTGATGTGGGAGCAGCAGCCGGTGGAGGTGGCCCTGGAGTTCGCCGAACGGCTCTACCCGCGGCCGGTCGTCAGCCGGCGCACGCTGGAGCGCACCGACGCCCGCCTGGCCGACGGCGCGCTGCCGGCGGCCCTGCGGCGCCTGCTGCTGGAGGGGCGGGACGACGTCCGCCGGGCCCTGCAGGCCCGTCAGGTCGACGCCGGCGCCTGAGCTGGGGCGGGCGCGGGCCAGCGCGGGCCCCACCCCTCGACGGCCAGCAGGCGGGTCTTGCGCTCCAACCCGCCGGCGTACCCCCCCAGCCCGCCGCCGGTGCGCACCACCCGGTGGCAGGGGATGACGATCGGCAGCGGGTTGGCGCCCAGGGCGTTGCCGGCCGCCCGGCTGGCCCGCGGGCGTCCCGCCGCCGCCGCCACCTCCTGGTAGGTCCGCACCGTCCCGTAGGGGATGGCCTCGGTCGCCGCCAGGACCGCGGCCTGGAACCCGCGCACCAGTCGGCGGTCCAGGGTCAGGGTGAAGGCCCGGCGGCGGCCGTCGAAGTAGCCCTCCAGCTCCCCCGCCACCTCCGCCAGCGCCTGGGGACGCCAGAGGACCCGGGGCGAGACGCGGTGCGCCAGCTCGGCCAGCAGCGACGGCTCCGCCGTCCCCAGGTAGCGCAGCGCCACCAGCCCGCGCCCGGTCACCGCCCCCAGCACCGGGCCGACCGGGGTCTGGAGCCAGCCGACGGCCACGTCCACCAGCCCGGCGGCGGCGGCCGCCGCCGCCAGGCGCTCCACGGCGGCCGCCGGGTCGGGGGAGGGCAGGCGGCGGGCGGCGGCGTGCAGCTGCTGGCGGAGATCGTTCATGGGGTGAGCTCCCGGCGCAGACGGCGCAGGCCCAGGTGGACGGACTGGCGGGCGGCGGCCTCGCTGCACCCCATCCGCAGCCCCACCTCCCGGTAGGGGAGGTCGCTCACGAAGCGGTGGACGATGGCGGCCAGCTGGCGGGACGGCAGGGCCCGGACCGCGCCCCACAGCCGGGCGTCGCCCAGCGCCAGCTCGTCGCGGGCCGGCGGGGGCGGGAGCGCGGGCGACCGGCGGGCCCGGTGGTGGTCGATGGCCTTGCGGCGGGCGATGGTGTACAGCCAGGCCCGGTGGTTGGCGCCGGGCGCCAGCCGCGGGTAGGCGCGCAGCGCCGCCAGCCAGGTCTCCTGGAAGCAGTCGTCGGCGGCCTCGGGACCCACCATCCCCAGGAGGAACCGGTGCAGCTCGCGGGCGTGGGCGTCCAGCAGCTCCTGGAAGGGCGGCAGTCTCACCCTCAGAGGACGGCGGCCCGGCGGGAAACGTGAGGTTCGAGCGCGCCGGCCCCGGCCCCGGCGCGGACGCCCGCCGGCCGGAGGCCCACTACCGCGAGGCGGCGGGAACCGGCCGGGGCGCCCCG
>JAKABB010000175.1 GCA_021802045.1 bacterium | reverse complement strand
TGCGGGCCGGCTGCCGGGTGATGGTGATCGACGACCTCCGGCATCCCTGCGGCGAGCCGGTGCCCGCCGGAGTCGAGCTGGTCGTGGCCGACATGGCCAGCCCCGAAGCGCTCGCCGCCATGGCCGCGTTCCGGCCGGAGGCCGTGATCCACCTGGCGGCACAGGGCGGGGTCAGCCGGTCCCTGCGCGATCCCGCCTCGGATGCCCTCAACAACGTGGTGGGCACGGTGGCCGTGCTCCGCGGCGCGGTCGACGCCGGCCGTCCCACCATCGTCTTCGCCTCCTCCGGGGGGGCCATCTACGGCCGCGCCCGCCGGCTGCCCAGCCGCGAGGGCGACCGGGAGCAGCCGCTGGCACCCTACGGGGCGGCCAAGCTCGCCGGCGAGGCCTACCTGGGGATGTTTCAGCGCACCTTCGGGCTGCGCTTCACGGCCATGCGCTACGGCAACGTCTACGGCCCCTACCAGGACGGCAGTGGCGAGGCCGGCATGGTCGCCATCAGCTGTCAGCGGCTCCTGCAGGGTCTTGCCCCCAGGGTCACGGGCGATGGCACCCAGAGTCGCGACTTCGTCTTCGTCGAGGACGTGGCCCGCGCCAATCTCCTGGCCATGATTCGTCCGCTGAACGCCCCGGTGAACATCGGCACCGGGCGAGGAACCTCCATCAACGAGATCGCATCCACCCTGCTCCGTCTGGCGGAACACCCGGGAAGCACCGAGGCGGCCCCGGCCCGCCCCGGAGAGGTCAAGGCAAACTTCCTGAACCCCGAGCGCGCCCGCTCCCGGCTTGACTGGTCGGCCCGGGTGGCGCTCGAGGACGGCCTGCGCCTGACCCTGGATAGCTTCCGCCTGCGGGCCCAGGCCGGGGGTGCGGTCGGCCCCGCGCCTACCGGGTAGCCGCAGCTCCCGGCGGCCGCCAGCTCCGGCCCAGCTCGATTCGCAGCCGGACCAGCTCGCGCACCGCCCGCAGGATGGGCACCAGCCGGCCCCCGGACCTCACGCCCGCCAGGCGCGGGTGGTGGGTCAAGCCCACCTGCACCACCCGCATGCCGCTGCGACGGCACTTGTAGTAGAGCTCCGTGTTCAGCAGGGCGGAGCGGGCCCGGATGGGAGCGGCCATCTCCAGCACCGAGCGCCGCATCAGCTTGAAGCCGCAGTCAACGTCGCGGTAGTGAATGCCATAGAGCAGAGTGACCAGCAGGTTGAAGGTGTGGCTGACCACCGAACGATGCCACGGGTCGGCCCGGTGGATGCGCCAGCCCGTGACCATGTCGGCGCCTGCCGCCCGCGCTGCCAGCAGCCGCAGGTCGCGGGGGTCGAACTGGCCGTCGCCATCGACGAACGCGACCCAGTCCCCCCTCGCCGCCCGCAGCCCATCGGCCACGGTCACCCCATAGCCGGACTTGTGAGTGTGCGAGACGACCCTCAGCCGCTCGCGGTCTGGCCCCATCGCCTCCCGGCTGACCCGGACCGTGGCGTCCTGGCTGCCGTCGTCGACCAGCACCACCTCAAAGTCATCTGCCAGCGCGCGCAGCACGGGAAGGGCGGCCCCGAGCACCCCGGGAAGGTTGGCCTCCTCGTTGTGCGCGGGGATCACCAGGCTCAGGAGCCCGGGCAGCCGCAGCTCGCCGGCCGGGGAATCGTCAGCCGTGGACAACGGTGATGCCCTGGAGCAGGGTGTAGATCAGGGCGGGGAAGATCCCCAGCACCAGAGTTCCTGCTCCCGCCAGCACCACCACCAGGCCCGCCGGGACGCCCACCGCCACCGCCGAATCCGGCGCGGCCAGCGCCGCTCCGCCGAGGGTGACCCCCGCCACCTGGACCTCCGGCTCCGTCGCGGCCTCGGGCACCCCAGAGAACATGATCAGGATCACGCGCAGATAGTAGAAGAGGGAGACCGCCGAGGTGAGGATGCCCCAGATCGCCAGGGGCAGCTGCCCATCGTGGATCGCGGCCGAGAACAAGAAGAACTTGCCGAAGAAGCCCACGGTAAGCGGGAACCCGGCCAGCGACAGCATGAAGATGGCCATCAGGCCGGCCAGCGCCGGCTGCCGCCGCCCCAGCCCGCTCAGCTGCGAGTAGCGGTCGCAGTCCTCCCCGCGACGGCTGAGAATTGTGATCACCGCGAAGGCGCCGGTGTTCATGAACGCGTAGGCCGCCAGGTAGTAGAGCGAGGCCTCGGTGCCGTCGGGACGCCCCACCGCCAGGCCGATCATGACGTAGCCGGCCTGGGCGATTCCGGAATAGGCCAGCAGCCGCTTGACCGAGGTCTGCGCGAGGGCCACCACGTTGCCGAACACCATCGAGATGATGGCCACCACCGCGATCGGGACCTGCCACTCGGCCCGGTAGGGCGCCAGGGTGGCGGAGAAGAGGCGCAGGAAGACCGCGAAGGCCGCGACCTTGGTGGCGACCGACATGAAGGTCGTGACCAAGGCCGGCGAGCCCTGGTACACATCCGGGGTCCACCAGTGGAAGGGGGCCGCCGACACCTTGAAGGACAGGCCCACCGCCAGCAGCGCGATCCCCGCCAGCAGCATCGGATCGAACTGCTGGGATACGGCCGTGGCGGTCAGCACGTGGTGAATGGCGACCAGCCCGGTGTGGCCGGTCTCACCGTAGATGAGCGCCATCCCGTAGACCAGGAATCCGGAGGCGAAGCCGCCCAGCAGCAGATACTTCATGGCCGCTTCCTGGGGCAGCGGCTCGTCCCGGGCGAACCCGGCGAGGACGTAGAGCGGTATCGAGAGCAGCTCTATGCCCAGGAAGACCACTATCAGGTTCAGGGCCCCGGTCAGCACCAGCATCCCGGTGACCGAGGCCAGCAGCAGGATGTAGTACTCCCCCTCCTCCATCCCGCGCCGCCGCAGGTATCCGGGGCTGAGCGCCACCACCGCCAGGGCGGTGATCAGGATCACGAAGTCGGCGAACAGGGCGAAGCGGTCGTCGGCGTAGGCGCCGTTGAACACGATCGGATTGGCGGCGTGCACCGCCCACTGGCCGGCGGCCGTGCCCAAAGCACCCAGGAGCACGACCGCGGTGGCCACGGGGAGCACCAGGTTGCCCCGCCGCGGCACCATCAGGTCGGCCAGCAGGACGAGGACCGCCCCGCCACCGACGATCAGGATGGGCAGGACTCCGAGCAGGTTGCCCGCGGGCACGAAGTGAAGAGGCAGCCAGGGAGCGGCCGCCAGTTGGATCGCCACAGCCATCACCTACCCCCGCCCCGGGCGAGCGGCGGCGACACCTGGTGCGCCGCCGGACTGGCCGCGGTGCCGCGATCGACCGCCTGCGAATACTGGGCGGCCGAGAACCGGCTGTAGTGGATGATGAAACCCGGGTAGACCCCGATCACGATCATCAGCGCCACCAGCGGCGCCAGCGCCACCACCTCCACGGGACCGAGGTCGATGCGTCCAAACCGGGAGACCGCCTGGGCGATCACCGACTGCGGATCGCTCCCACCCGGCGCCCGCAGCGGCCCCTGGGTCAGGCCCTGGTACATCCGCAGCATGTACCAGCAGGCGAGG
>JAKABB010000053.1 GCA_021802045.1 bacterium | reverse complement strand
TGGCGAGCCTCTGGGCCGTGGCTTCCACCGGAACGTCTACGCCTCTCCAGTCCGTCCGTACGGGGACTGGGGGCATGGACGTGAAGGCACGCCATCGCTCAGGATCGCTTAGCTGTTCTGAGACGCTGCCGCAGAGATCCCCGGGGACGACGTCCAGCTCTGCCGCCTGCGTAGTGCCGCTGAGATCGCCAAACCCCGCCGCCCCCACCGGGCCCGGCCCGATCAGCACGGCGGCGGGGCGCGGCGTCCACAGCGTCCGCGGGCGGCGGAACGGCCCGCCGGGGCGTCGAGGCCAGCCCCAAGAGCACCGTGACGAGCAGCCCGTCCGCCACGCTGGCCACCGGGGCCACGGAGCCCCGTGGGCCCCTCGCCGCCGGCCGCCAGCGCCCACGTGAGCGGGCGCAGAACCGCGGCCGGCACCGGGACCGGGACCGGCCGGGTACCAATACGCCAACGGACCTGCCCCCGCACCGCGACCCGGACCATCAGTCGGGCCACCCCGGCCCCAGCACCGCCCCGACCCCGAGACGCCCGCGGTCAGGCCAGGGAGGAGGGGCCGGCCTTGCCGCCGCAGCGGGTCGGCAGGCAATCGAAGACGGCGCCGGGGGGAGCGGCGTCGCGGCGTCCGCGCTGAGGGTCGGCGGCCCCAGCCCGCCCGAGGGCTTCGCCCACCGACCGGGCGGGATCACGCGCGGGGACGGGCCCACCTCCCGCGGAGCGGAGCGCCGCCCACTCCGACCCCGGACCGGGCGATGCGCCAACCATCGGGGGACCACCCGCCGACCTGGAACGTCCGTCGAGTGGCGAGCCCAGCCGGATCCCGGCGCCAACGCTACTGTTGAAGAACGAGATCCCGCCCAACCCAGCGTCCGACCGTCAACCCGGCGGCAGTGCACAGGAGACCCGATGCCCACATCTCTGACCGAGGCCCAGACCCGACTCCTCCGCGAGCCCCAGATCGCCCAGGTTGGGACCACCATGCCAGACGGCAGCCCCCACGTCACCCCGGTCTGGGTCGACACGGATGGGGATGCCGTGCTCTTCAACACCGCGGTCGGGCGCGTGAAGCACCGCAACCTCCTGCGCGACCCCCGGGTGGCGGTCTCCGTCGTTGACCGCGCGGACCCGTACCGCACCCTGATCATCCGCGGCCGCGCCGAGATGGTGGCCACCGGTGCCGTCGAGCACATCAACAAGCTGTGCCGCAAGTACCGGGGGACGGAACCTTACCCGCTCCCCGACGGGGAGCAGCGGGTGATCGTCCGTGTCGTCCCGGAGCACGTGTCGGGCCTGGTCTGAGGCGGCCCGCCGCCGGGCCGGCGGCGGGCGCACCCGAACTCCGCGGGCGGGGTCGACCTCCGGCCGCCGAGCCGCCGGAGCGATCGCCGGCAGCGCCTCGACGGGGCTCGTCGGCCGGCCCAGCGCAGCCCAGCGTGAGGGCCCTCAGCGCGCCTGGCGGCGCCCAGCGACGCCTGCCACTGGGGTCCGGCCCTCACCGCTCCACTGCTGCTCGCGGATGGCGTAGACGAATTTGCCGGTCCACTCCCCTTTCACGAACTCGTTCTCGATGAAGTGAGCTTCCCGCGCCATCCCGAGCCGCTCCATGAGCCGGGCGGAGGCGCCGTTGCGCGCGTCACACCGACCGATCACGCGGTGGAGCCCCATCTCCGCGAAGGCCAGCCGCAGCATCGCCCGGGCCGCCTCCGTGGCCAGTCCCCGCCCGTGGCACGATGGGTTGAACACGAAGGCGATCTCGCCCTGGCGGTGAACGGCGCTGGTGTAGCGGAGGAGGACGTCGCCCACCAGGGCTCCGCTCTCTGCCAGCAGCACGGCCAGCCACAGCCGGTCCCCCTCGTTGACCAGCCGGGTCTCACCGGTCCGTCGGCTGGGCTCCTCCGAGGTCGCCTGGCGGGAAGCCGACGGCCCCGAGTACAGGTACCGAGCCACGTCGGCGCGGGACCGGTACGCATGGAGGTCGTCGACGTCGCCCGGGGTGAAGGGCCGGAGGATCAGCCTCTCCGTCCTGACCGGATAGTCGGGGTGCACTGGGAGGATTATCGAGCCGGCGCAGGCTCCGCCGGCCCTCCCCGCCTCGCCGCCTCCTCCGGGCGCCCGGTCGCCGGAGGCAATGCCGGGTCGCGAGGGCCGGGTACCCGCTCGCACAGGACACCGGCCAGGCTGCGCACCAGGCGGCGTCACCCGGGCACGGAACACCGCCAACACCAGCAGCTCCGGCTGGTGCGCGGCCCGCCCAGTCGCCCGATGGTGATCACCGACCGGCCTCCCTTGCGGGTGTCGCCCCCGCCGGCCTCGCGCCCTCAGGGGCTGGCAGGCGAGCGCGTCATCGATCGTCAATCTCCGGTCCGGCGCCCTCGGCGCTACCGAGCCGGTGGGTGCGGGGGCTGTCGTCCACGCCACCGGCCGCAGCAGCCGGGTCACGGGTCGCTCAGACATGGGCCGCCCCGAGACGGTCCTGGAGACGGGCGACCTGATCGGTGCGGCGGCCTGTTGGGGTGAGGACTTGGCCCTCCGGGGGACACGGCGGACTGGGACCCCGACTCCGACTGGGAATGGCACTCGTCCGCCGCGCAGGCCCTGAGCAGCCACAGCGGCCGCACCCCCACCGCTTCCGTTTCGCCCGCGTCCGCATCCGCGGCCCCGCTGGCCTTGCGAGCCTGGCGCTTCACCACTTCGCGGTACTCGCCACGCTCACGGCCGTGGTCGCTCCCGCAGGTCGGGTGCGCAGCGCGGGCGCCGAGGGCCACGCCCGTCGTTGTCGGCCCGACGGCGGCTACGGGTGCTTCCGCACAGTTCCTTGAACGTCAGGCCGAAGACCCCGGCGAACTGGCGGGGCTGGACCGCACCGCGTTCGCGGGCGTCGTGGTAGGCGGGTGCTCGCGGCTCGTCGCCCCTGGCGAACTGTGTGTGTCAGCCGCGTCTACGCACGATGACCCAGCCCGAGCGCTCCAGTGCTCGGACCACCCCGCGGGCCTTGGCGCCAGTCCGAGGCGCGACGGGCCGGCCGGCGGAGCTGAGCCGCCGGTGGACGCGCTCGGTCCCAGGCTCACTGACATCCGGCTCCTCCGGCTCAAGGGTGAAGGCGGGCGCGTCGCGGGCGCGGCGACACGGGCACCGTCCCCCCGACGAGCCCGAGGCTTGGCACGCGGAAACCCCAGCTCCTGGAGCCCTACTGCCGCTCGTGCGGGTGAATTGAAGCGGTAGACACGTAGCGCACCGCCGACTCTTCCCACGATCTCTGGAGATGAAGAACCGAGATCGGGAGGAGGTCGACCCTAGTGGGGAAGGCCCCGGCAATAGCTGAAGGCCCAGTACATCGGCGATTCCCGCGACTCCCTCAAATAGAGGCCCCGAATGCCACTAGGTGCCTCGCAGGAGATTGCGCGTGAAGCGAGTAGGCACGAGAGTGCCGTTACGGTCGATAGTGATGACGACATCTTTCACGCTGAGGCCGGAGTGGTCGGTGGGTGTGTAGGTGTAGGTCCCCTCCGGCGTGAGCAGGCTGATGTGGTTCAACGCCGCATCGATCGCCGTCGGGGTAACGCTCCCGGCCTTGCGTATTGCAGCCGCGAACAGTTCCACCGCCGAATAGGCGTCCATCGCGAACTCGGGCGGGTAGTAATGATAGACGGGCTGGAAGGCGTTTACGAAGGACATGGTCTGCCTCTTGAGCGGTCCTGTCGGCATATACGGTCCGACCGCCTGGATCTCGGCGGCGATCCGCACGCCGTTGCCAGCAGCACCCACCGGCCTTGTGTAGAGGAAAGAGGCCTCCGCATAGCACATCAGGAGCGGCATGGTGAGCCCCATCGACTTGAACTGCTGGGTGAGGATGACCTCCGCCGGACCAGCTCCCCACACCATTAGCGCCTGGGCACCGGAGGTCTTCACATGCGTCAGGAGTGCACTGAAGTCCGTGCTCGTCAATGAGAACGACTGCTCACGAAGCGTGATGCCGTAGCGGGGAGCCATCTGCTGCAGTTCCTGCCACGCCGCCATGTTCGCACCCGTGGTGTCGTTCGCTACCTCGACCCGGGTCCAACCCTTGTACCGCGCATACGCCAGCATCTGCTCGTCCACGAGCCTGGTAGTGGGGGGAGTCATGAAGACGTAGGGGTGGACCGGGTTGACAAGCGTACCGGCGCCCGCGGTCGAGATCATCGGTATCTTCGCCGCATCCGCAGAAGGCACCGTCGCGAGCGACGACGACGAGAACACCGACCCCACGACCCCGACCACCCCGTCGGCTACCAAGTTGTGGTAGTCAAGCACCGCCTGGGTGGGGTTGGTCTGGTCGTCTTGAACGATGAGAGCGATCTTCCTACCCTCGATCCCGCCGGCCCTGTTGATCTGAGCGACTGCCATCTTCGCCCCGATCTCGTCGTTGGTCCCAAGCGCGCTGTAGGGGCCGGTGAGCGGGGCGATCATGCCGAGCTTGATCGGTCCGGCCTTCTTCGCCACCGGTGTGGATCCCAAACACGCAGTCAGTCCGGTGCTGGCCAGCGCGAACGCGCTCAGCAGAAAGAGCCCCTTTCGCCACCCTGTCACCGCGATATGGCGCCTACCCCTCGCATCTTCCCCGAGAAGCATGCCTCCCCCCTGGCTCAGCCGAACCGCCGCGGGCCCCGCCCCGGCGATGCCGCGCGCGCAGCGACCGCAGTGTACCCGAAGTGGCCAGAAGGGAGATCTATTCTGGCCACCCCCGGGGCGTCTGCCGCATGTCCCCGTCACGAGATTGATTGAAGGTTCGCGTCGTACCCGCCGCGGTCCGAGCGATCACGGTCTCGCCGCTCAGGGCCGTGATGGTGCCCGCGTCCCCTTGCCCGGGCTCCTCGTACCACTGCACCCCAACTGTCCCCGGCCCAGGCACGGGTCAACGGCGTGCGTCATCGCGGCCAGTAAGCCCTGAGAGGGTGGCCAGGCTGCCACTCCCGCCATGCCCGGGTTCGGCCCTCCCCCGGCGACAGCGCAGTGGCTCTCGTTGAACAGCCCCCCACAGGGCGACGTTGTCATCCGTTCGAGGTCACTCCACGGCCCTGGGTCAACACCGGCAGAGTCATCCGGGGCGAGTGGCAGCTGCACTCCGGGCACCGCCGTAGGCGTTGGCACTGGGCGGGGGCCGGCCAGGAGGCGGCGAGGGATTCGACGACTCATGCTGGGCTCCCCTCATTGCGGGTCCGTGCTGGCATTGGGCCAGGTGTGGAACGGAGCCACCACTCGACAGGCGTCCCTTCCCGGTCAACAGCTCCAGTGTCGAAGTGTCCGGGGCGCAGCGCGCCCGGGAGACCGAGCAGGCCAACCCTCCCCTCGGGTCCGAGACGGTCGAGTGCTTCCTCGCCTCATGGCTGCCCACGGTTGGCCCCCAGGTGCGCCCGGGGACTGCCCGGGTGGACGCCCATCTCGTCCGGCTCTGCCCCGTCCCGAACTGGACGGCGTACCGCTGTCCTGGCTATGGCCACCCTACCTCCCGGCCCTACAGGAACGCCCGCTGGCCCGGGGCCTCAGCTCGGCCACACTCCACCACGCGCACGCCGTGCTGCACCGGGCGCTGGCCGATGCGGTGCGCCGGGGCCGGCTCGCCCGCAATGCGGCAGAGCTGGTCCGCCTCCCCGATGGCCGCCTTCTTGACGGTGACCCTCAGCCCGGGCGGGGTCGACCGGCTCCGGGCAGCCGCCCAGGGCGACCGCCTGGAGGCCCTGTGCCTCCTGGCCGAGCGGAAGACGACCCGGTCCCGGCGGCAGGTAGCCCTCACCGACCCGGCGGTGGCCGCCCTCCGCCGCCACCGCCGGGCACAACCCGCGGAGCGGCTGGCAGCGGGGCCGGGCTGGCACGATCATGGCCTTGTCTTCGCCAACGCCGCGGGCGCCCCGATCGAGGCCCGCAACCTCCTCACCCGGTCCTTCCGGCCCTCTCCTCCAGCGGGCCGGGCTCCCGTCGGTGCGGTTCCATGACCTGCGGCACACGGCGGCCACCCCCCTCCTGGCCCAGGGGGTCCACCCCAAGGTGACCTCGGAGATGCTGGGTCATGCCGCCGTGGCGATCACCCTCGACCGCTGCTCCCACGTGCTGCCCGACATGCAGCGGGAGACGGCCGGCCGGCTCGACGCCCCTCTGAGGCCGGACCCCAGTGCTCGGACACCGCACTGACGGGCGCCCGCGGGAGCGCTCCCGGATCTCTGTGCCGTCAGCATGCCGTCAGACTTGCACGAACGCCCAAGACTTCAGGTTGCGAGTTCAAAAGATGGAGCCGGCGGGGAGATTCGAACTCCCGACCCGCTGTTTACAAAACAGCTGCTCTACCCCTGAGCTACACCGGCCGACTGCGACAGATCGTAGCGGGGCCGGGCCCGGCGGCCTCACCGCTCCCCGGCCGAGGCCGCGGGAAAGGCAAAGCCCCGCTGCCGAGCCGCCTCGTACAGGAGCAGGGATCCGGCCACGGCGGCGTTGAGCGAGGCGACCCGTCCACCCATGGGCAGGCGAACGAGATGGTCGCAGGTCTCGCGAATCAGGGGCCGGAGGCCGTGGCCCTCGGCCCCGACCACCAGGGCCGTGGGGCCCCGGTAGTCGACCTGGTCGTATCGCTCCGACCCTCCGGCGTCCAGGCCCACGATCCACCCGCCCGTCTCCCGCACCAGCAGGAGCGCGGCCCGCAGGTTGGCCACCTGGAGCACCGGCAGGTGCTCCACCGCCCCCGCTGAAGCCTTGGCCACCGCCGCGGAGAGCGGGGACGAACGGTGCCGGGGCAGGACCACCCCCGTGACCCGGCAGGCCTCGGCGGTGCGAGCCAGAGCCCCCGCGTTCTGAGGGTCCTGGACCTCGTCGAGGCAGAGCAGCAGCGCCGGCCACCCCGGCCGGTCCCGCTCCAGGAGGTCCCGCAGCTCCCCGAGCCCACCCAGCTGCCGGCCGTCGAAGTAGGCCGCCACCCCCTGGTGGTGCTCCGTGTGGGCCACATCCCTCAGCCGCTCCCGCGGGACCGGCTCCGGCCGCACCCCGACCGCCTCGGCGTGGCTCACGATCTCCGCCAGCTTGGGGTCCGCCGGCAGCCCGGGGGCCAGCAGCAGGCGCCGCAGCCGCCGCCCCGCTCGGAGCGCCTCCAGCACCGGGTGGCGCCCGTACAGGATCTGGGGCATCAGACGCGGCGCCAGCGGCTCCCGCCGGGCCGGTCCTCGACCGCGATCCCCAGACGCAGCAGGTCCGCCCGCAGCGCGTCCGCCCGGCCGTAGTCCCGATCGGCGCGGGCCCTCTCCCGGGTGTCGAACAGCGCCTGCTCCTCCGGGCTCAGCGCCGACGCCACCGCCACCTCACCGGCCGCCACCTCGATGACGCCCAGCACCCGGTCGATCGTCCGCAGGCCGTCGAGCGCAGCCGCCCGGCCCGCCGCCGACGCCTCCCCCCGGTCCAGCAGGCGGTTCCCCTCGTGGACCAGATCGAAGCACGCCGCCAGCCCGGCCGGGAGGTTGAGGTCGTCGTCGAGCGCCGCCTGGAAGCGGGCCACCGCTCGCTGCGCCGCCGCGCCGAGGAGGTCCGGGCCGGCTCCGTCCTGGGGGCCCCCGGCCGGAGGCAGGCTCTCGGCGCAGCGCCGCCAGAAGCCGACCAGACGGTCCACGGCCTCGGCGGCCGCCTCCAGCTCCTCCTCCCGAAAGTGCAGCCGGCGGCGGTAGTGGGCGCCGCTCAGGAGGAGGTAGCGGATCACCATCGGGCGCACGCCGCGGGCCACCAGCGCCTCCACCGTGACCACGTTCCCCTCTGACTTGGCCATCTTGCCGCCGGCCAGCAGAAGGTGCTCGCAGTGCATCCAGTGCCGGACGAACTGCTGGCCGGTGGCCGCCTCCGACTGGGCGATCTCGTTCTCGTGGTGGGGGAAGATGTTGTCCACCCCGCCGCAGTGCAGGTCGACGGTCTCTCCCAGGAGCGCCATGGCCATGGCGGAGCACTCGATGTGCCACCCGGGGCGGCCCTGGCCGTACGGCGAGGGCCACACCGCCACCTCCCCCGGCCGCGACGCCTTCCAGAGCACGAAGTCGCGGACCTCCTCCTTGGCGTCGTACTCGTCGGAATCCACCCGGCCGCTGGCGCCCGCCTGCAGCCCGGCGGCGGGGAGGCCCGACAGAGCCCCGTAGTGCGGGAACGCCCCCACGTGGAAGTACACCGACCCCTCGGCTGGATAGCCGAAGCCCGCGGCCACCAGGCGCTCGATCAGCTGCAGCATCTGGGGCACGTACTGGGTGGCCCTCGGGTAGTGGTGCGCGGGCAGGACGTTGAGGCGGCGCAGATCGGTGAAGAAGGCCTCGATGTGGGGGGCGGTGTACTGGTCGATGGAGACCCCGGCCTCGGCCGCCCCGCGGATGATCTTGTCCTCCACGTCGGTGATGTTCATGACGTGGGTGACCGCGAATCCGGAGGCCTCCAGGTGGCGCCGCAGCAGGTCCTCCTGCAGGTAGGTGCGGAAGTTGCCGAGATGGTTGCGGCCGTGGACCGTGGGGCCGCAGGTGTACATCCGCACCCGCCCCGGCTCTCGGGGCTGGAAGGGCTCGACCCGCCCGCGCATCGTGTCGTACAGGTGTAGGCCCATCACCGGGAATGGTACCGGGCGGCTCTCCGGCCCCCGGATGCGGTCAGAGCTCCCGCGGCACCACCACCGCGACCGCCAGGGCGGCGATGCCCTCCCCCCGCCCGGCCAGGCCCAGCCCGTCACTCCTCTTGGCCCGCACCGCGATGGTGCCGGCCGGCAGCCCGCAGGCCGACGCCAGCCGCTGGGCCATGGCCCCGGTGTGGGGAGCCAGGCTGGGTCGCTCCGCGACGATGGTGGCGTCGATGTTGCCCACGGCCCAACCCGCCGAGCGCAGCCGAGCCGCGACGGCCGCCAGCAGGCCCAGCGAGTCGGCTCCGCGCCAGCGCTCGTCGTCGGACGGGAACAGGGATCCCAGGTCCCCCAGCCCGGCGGCCCCCAGGAGGGCATCGGCCACCGCGTGCGCCAGCACGTCCGCGTCCGAGTGGCCGACCAGGCCCCGGTCCCAGGGGACGCGCACTCCCCCCACGAGGAGCGGGCCCGGCGGCTCCAGCGCGTGGACGTCGACCCCGAGCCCGACCCGCACGCCGACGCTCACCGTCCGGCCCCGGCGGCCGCGAGCCAGGCCGTCAGCGCCGCCAGGTCGCCACGCCCGGTCAGCTTGCGGTTGGCCGCCTCGCCCGCCACCACCACCACCGGGTGGCCCTGGGCCAGCACCAGGGTCGCATCGTCGTCGGCCTGACGGCCGGTGGCCCGGGCCAACTCATGAGCCTGGACCAGCCAGTCGGTCCGGAACGCCTGGGGAGTCTGCACCGCCACCATCCGGGCCCGCTCAGGCACGGATCGCAGCCGCGCCGGCGCCGCCCCCCCCGCCGGATCCCACGCCCGGTCCACCTCGGCCACGGTGTCGGCAACCGGCTCGGCGGCAGTGGCCGCCCCGGTGCGCTGGGCGGCGGCGATCACCGCGGCGCAGAGACCCGGCGTCACCGCCGGACGGGCCGCATCGTGGACCACCACCCATGGCGTGGTGCACAGTCGCAGCCCGGCGGCCACCGACGCCTGCCGGCGGTCCCCGCCGGTGGTGCAGCGGCACGGGAGCCGCGGGGCCACGGCCCGCGCCACGGCCAGGATGCGCTCGTGCTCCGCGGCCGGCGCCGCCACCACCAGGCCGTCCACCCCGCTGGCGGGATCGGCCAGGGCTCGCAGCGTCCACACCAGAACCGGCTGGCCGGCGATGGGGGCCCACAGCTTGTCCCCACCGAAGCGCTGGCCGCTGCCGGCCGCCGGGACGACGGCGGTCACCGGCCCCGGAGGCGGCCCCGTGCCCTCGGCCTCTGGGCCGGTCACGGCCGCGCCGCCCCTCGGGGCGGCGTGGACCCCTGGTCCCCAGCGCGCCGGGCCCGGCGCCGCTGCGGCGGGGCCGGGGACTGGTCCGGTGCGACCTGGGCGAATACCATCCGACCGGTCGCGGTCTGGATGACGCTGCGGACCACGATCGCGACCCGACGGCCGACGTGGGTCCGGCCATTCTCCACCACCACCAGGGTGCCATCATCCAGGTAGGCGATCCCCTGCTCCAACTCACGCCCCTCCTTCTGGACCTCGACGGTGGCGACCTCCCCGGCCACGAAGATCGGCTTCAGGGCGACGGCCAGCTGGTTGAGGTTCAGCACCCGCACCCCGGCGATCTGCGCCAGCCGGTCCAGGTTGTAGTCCACCGTCATGATCGCCGCGTGCCGGTCGGTGGCGGCACGCACCAGCCGGGCATCCACCTCCGGGATGGAGGGGTAGTCGTCCGTGGGGAACTCGACCCGGACCCCCCGGAGGGTCCGGACCTCCTCCAGGACCGCCAGGCCGCGACGCCCCCGGGCCCGACGCTGGGGGTCACCGGCGTCGGCCACCCCCTGCAGCTCCTCGAGCACGAAGTGCGGCACCAGCAGCCGGTAGAGGCAGAAGCCCGCCCGGGCCAGGTCCAGCAGGCGGCCGTCGATGATGGCGCTGGTGTCGACGAGCACCTCCGGTGGGGCCGCCGGCGGCTCGACGCCCTCGCTCTCGATCGGGCCCGTGAGGGCCGAGATCTCCCGCCGCCGATGGCGCCCGACGGAGATCCCAAGAGGGATCAGCATCCCCAGGGCGACCACCGGCACGATCCAGCCCAAGTGGTAGGGCAGCCCCGCGAAGGCCAGGGCCAGCAGGGCGGCGATCACCAGGGCCACCAGCACGCCGGCGGTGGCCCCCAGCAGCTCCGGCAGCGCGGTCGCGATCAGGACCGCCTCCGCCCAGCGGTAGGGCCGAATCGAGAGGGTCGGGCCCACCAGGTACCCGACCAGGCAGCCGAGCCCCAACCCGATCATCACCGGCAGGACGATCCCCGGGTTCACGCCGAGCGGGCCCCGGATCTGCGCCACCAGCAGGACGCCGTAGAGGCTGCCCAGGGCCGACCCGACGATCATGCCGACGATGCGCGCGATCCGGGTGGCCCGGACGAGGCCGCTGGAGTCGATCTTCACGCGCTGGGTGAAGCCGACCCGTCGGACGGTGCCATCGATGGGGTCAGCGGCCCTCGCCGGCCGCGCTCCCCCCGACAATGGTCGAAGCCGGTTCCTTCTCGACCACCGGTGGCGCCGGGACCACGCGCGTGTGGATCTCGCCGTCAGCCAGGTCGACCACCACCGTGTCCCCCACAGAGAACCGGGTGCGCAGCAGCTCCTCGCTCAGGGGATCCTCGATGGTGCGCTGGATCACACGTCGCAGGGGGCGCGCCCCATAGATCTTGTCGAAGCCGTCCTCCGCGATCCAGTCCTTGGCCGCGTCCGTGACGAGCATGCCCAGGCCCTGATCCTTCAGATGGTTGCGAATGCGGACCAGCAGCAGGTCCACGATCTGCCGCATCTCCACCGGTGTCAGCCGGTGGAAGACCACGACCGCATCCACCCGGTTGAGGAACTCGGGGCGGAAGGCCCGCTTCAACTCGTCCGTGATGTGGTTGCGCATCTGGACGTGCTCCTGGTCCATGCCCTTGTCGTCGCCCATCGACGGCTGGAAGCCCATGGACACGCCGGCCTTCATCCCGTGCAGCCCGAGGTTGCTGGTCATGATCACGATGGTGTTGGCGAAGCTGACCGCCTTCCCCTTGGCGTCGGTGAGGCGGCCGTCCTCCAGGATCTGCAGCAGCATGTTGAAGAAGTCGGGGTGGGCCTTCTCGATCTCGTCCAGCAGGACGACGCTGTATGGCCGCCGCCGAATGGCCTCCGTCAACTGGCCGCCCTCGTCGTAGCCGACGTAGCCCGGCGGGGAGCCCACCAGGCGGGCGGCGCTGTGCCGCTCCGCGAACTCCGACATGTCCAGGCGCACGATGGCGTCCTCGTTGTCGAAGAGGAAGGTGGCCAGGCTGCGCGCCAACTCCGTCTTGCCGACCCCGGTGGGCCCGAGGAAGATGAAGGAGCCGATGGGACGGCGCACGTCCTTGAGCCCGGCACGGGCGCGCCGCACCGCCTGGCAGACCACCCGGACGGCCTCGTCCTGGCCCACCAGACGCCGATGGATCTCATCCTCCATGCGCAGCAGCCGCTCCGTCTCAGCCTCAACCAACCGCGTCACCGGCACCCCGGTCCAGGACGACACGATGTCGGCGATGTGGTGCTCAGTGACGTCGGGCACGATCTTGCCGAGTTCATCCCGCCACTTGGCCTCCGCCGCGGCGTAGGCCTCCTGCTGGTGCTGCTCATCGTCGCGGTGCTTGGCCGCGGTCTCGTACTCCTGCTGCTCGATCGCCTCCTCCTTCTTGATCTGGAGGGCGCGCATGTCCTTTTGCATCTGGCGCAGCTCGGGCGGGGTGGTGGTCAGCTTCATGCGCACGCGGGCACTGCCCTCGTCGATGAGATCGATGGCCTTGTCGGGCCACGAGCGGTCGCTGATGTAGCGCCCGGAGAGCTCCGCAGCCGCGCGCAGGGCATCGTCAGTGATCTTGACGTGGTGGTACTTCTCGTAGAGGCTGCGCACACCGGTGAGGATCTCCACGGTCTCTTCTAGCTTGGGCTCCTCGACGTACACCGGCTGGAAGCGCCGCTCCAGAGCCGCGTCCTTCTCGATGTACTTGCGGTACTCGTTTAGGGTGGTGGCGCCGATGCACTGCATCTCGCCCCGGGCCAGAGCCGGCTTGAGGATGTTGGCCGCATCGATGGCCCCCTCCGCCGCTCCGGCACCCACCAGGGTGTGCAACTCGTCAATGAACAGGATCACCTCGCGGGTGGAGCGGATCTCGTCCAGGATCTTCTTCAGGCGCTCCTCGAACTCGCCGCGATACTTGGTACCCGCCACCAGAGCCCCCATGTCCAGGGTGAGGACGCGCTTGCCCTGCAGGGACTCGGGCACGTTGCCGTGGATGATGCCCTGGGCGAGCCCCTCGGCAATCGCGGTCTTGCCCACCCCCGGCTCACCGATCAGGGCCGGGTTGTTCTTGGTCCGGCGCGACAGGATCTGGACCACCCGCTCGATCTCCTTCTCCCGTCCGATGACCGGGTCGAGCTGGTTGCGCTGGGCCAGGTCGGTGAGATCCCGGCAGAACTGGTCGAGCAGCGGCGTCTTGGTCTGCCGCTTGCGCTCGGGAGGAGCCTCGTCGTCGAGGCTACGGTCCCGCTGCAGACGCTCGATCTCCCCGCGCACCTTCTCCTGGGTGGCCCCCAAGTCCTCGAGCACATGGGCGGCGATGCCCTCGCCCTCGATGAGCAGGCCCAGGAGCAGGTGCTCGGTGCCCACGTAGTTGTGCCCCATCCGTCGGGCCTCCTCGAAGGAGATCTCGATGACCTTCTTCACCCGCGAGGTGGGAATGATCTGCTGGATGATGATCCGCTCGTTACGGCCCAGGACGGACTCGATGGTCGAGCGCACCTTGGTGATCTCCACCCCGAGGCTGGCCAGCACCTTGGCCGCCAGGCCCTCGCCCTCGCGCAGCAGACCCAGCAGCAGGTGCTCCGTACCAATGTAGGAGTGGTGCGACTTCTCGGCCTCGTCCTGGGCCAGGGTCAGGACCTTCTTGGCTCGCTCGGTGAAACGCTCAAACGGGTACACGGACCACCTCCAAGCGCGCCCACCGGCCTGAGCCGGCGAGAGCGGCGGCGGACGAGAGGACGGCGGCGGTGACGCGGCGGGCCGAGACGGTACTCACACTCGGCATTATGCCCAATTGCCCGTGGGCATAACGGGCGCCCTTCGGTCGCCACCATCCAACGCCCCCGGCCGGCCCACGTCGGCGAGCCGACCCGGCCTCAGCCGGCGCCGTGACAGCGCGCCCCGCTGGGGAGTGCCATCGGCACGGAGGACCAGGAGCGTCATGGCGCCGCCCGCGGGGAGAACGTCCTCCACGCGCCCGACGGGCTCCCGGGGGAGTTCGGAACGGAGAGGAAGCCACGGGCCCCGGCAGCGATCTCCACCATCGCTCCGTCGTTCCTCATCGCGGTCATGGGCCGCTCGGTCACGGTCCCTGGCCCGAAGTGGGCCGCGGCCTCGCCGGCCGGGACCCGGCCCCGAGGTGTGGCTACTCGCCGCTGACCGGGGCGTCCTCGCCAGCAGGCTCCTGCGCAACAGGCGCCTCGGCCACGGCCCCCCCCGCGGCGGCCTCCTCGGCAGCGGCCTCCTCCGCGACCGCCTCCTCGGCGGCGGGCTCCTCCGCGACGGCCTCCTCGGCAGCGGCCTCCTCGGCAGCGGCCTCCTCCGCGACGACCTCCTCGGCAGCGGCCTCCTCCGCGACGGCCTCCTCGGCAGCGGCCTCCTTGGGAGCGGCCTCCTCGGCAGCGGCCTCCTTGGGAGCGGCCTCCTCGGCAGCGGCCTCCTCGGCAGCGGCCTCCTCCACGATGGCCCCAGCGCTCACCACGGCCACGGCGTCCCGGTCGCGGGACTCGGCCGGGGCGGAGACATCCGGTTCGTAGTCGGCCGCGGCGTCGTACCGCCCCTCGGCACCCCCGGTGCCCGCGGCCTCAGGAGGGAGATTGTCCGGCCGGGTGGTGAGCTGGCGCAGGGACAGCGAGATCCGGCGGCGGGTGCGGTCGGCCTGGAGCACCAGGACCTTGACCACGTCGCCCACCCGGAGCACGTCCTCCGTGCGCTCGACGTGCTCCCAGGAGAGTTCGCTGATGTGGAGCAGGCCCTCGACCCCGTCGGCGATCTGCAGGAAGGCGCCGTACTTCTTGGTCTTGGTGACGGTCCCCTCGAGCACCGTCCCCTGGGGGAACCGTGCCTCGATGGTGTCCCACGGGTCCTGGCTCATCTGGCGCAGGGACAACGAGATCCGGGAGAGTTCTGGGTCCAGCTTGATGACCTTGACGCTCACCTCGTCCCCGACCGCCAGCATGTCCGAGACGTTGCTGATCCGATCCCACGACAGCTCGCTGATGTGGATCAGCCCGTCGGCCCCGCCGAGGTTGACGAACGCCCCGTAGGAGGTGAGCCCGCTGACCTTGCCGGTGACCTGGTCTCCCACCACCAGCCGCTCGAAGAGTTCCTCGCGCTGGCGGGCCCGGTCCTCGTCCTGAGCGGCGCGCTGGCTCACGATGAGTCGGTTGCGCTTCCGGTTGACCTCCAGGATCTTGACCATGATGCGCTGGCCGACCAGCTCCATCAGGTTGCCGGAGTGGGCCCGGGCCACCTGGGAGCTGGGCAGGAAGCCGCGCAGCCCCATGATGTTGACGATCAGGCCGCCCTTGTTCTGCTCGCGGACCTCGGCCTCCACGCCTTCGCCGGTGCTCTCCTGCTCGGCGGCCTTGGCCCAGATGCCCTCGGCGCGCGCGCGGCGGAGGCTGAGGACCACGTTGCCGTCCTCGTTCTCCGGCTGCAGGACGTACACCTTGACGTCGTCCCCGGGCTGCAGGACCACGGGGTCCTCGGCCCGTCCGGACAGCTCCCGGTTGGAGATGACGCCCTCGGACTTCGCCCCGATGTCAACCAGGACCTCGTCAGGGTCGACACGGACCACCGTGCCATCCACGATGTCGCCGTAGGAGAGGGTGCGGATGGAGTCCGCGCTGAGGCGCAGATACTCCTCCATGGTCTCGAAGATGATCTCGGAAACAGACAGGGGCGCTCTCCTGAAAGCAGGGCGACGATGAAGGCGGCGCTGGCTGCGCCGGGCGCGCACCATCGGCGTGGTGGCCGCGCGGAAGTATAGCAGTCGCCCCGTCCGGTCCCGGACCGTCAAGATGGTCAGGCTCGATCCCGGCCCCGCTCGGCGGGCCCCCACCCTGCAAGGAGAGCGCGATGCCCACCCCAGCCCACCCGACGTTCGAGTACCGCGAGGCTGCCAGCCTCGACGAGGTCAACCGCCTCGCCGTTGACGATGGGTACGAACTCTTCCAGGCGGTCGCCGCCGAGGACGGGCTGCGGTACGTCCTGCGGCGCACCCGCGAGGTCGACAGCCAGCGCCGGGTCGGCTTCAGCGCCCGCACCGGCACCGAGGGCTGAGCCGGGCCGGCGGGCCCGTCACAGGCCCGCCGGCGCCCCCAGGATGATGGTGTCGAGGAGGCGAACGCCCCGGATGCTGGCCGCCACCAGGGCCCGGGAGCGGGCGTCGGCGCGGCGCAGGGGGGCGAAGGTCCGCGGGTGCACGATCGCCGCGTACTCGAGCTCGGCCAGGGGCTGATCCCGGACCGGGGCGGCGACATGCTCGGCCAGGGCCGCCGCCCCCCGGGTGCCGGCGGCGAACGCCGCCACCGCCGCCCGCAGGCCCTGGGCCAGGCACGGGGCGGCCTGGCGGCTCTCCGGGTCCAGGTAGCGATTGCGGCTGCTGAGGGCCAGCCCGTCCGGCTCCCGCACCGTCGGGCACACCACCACCCGGATCCCGGTGTCGAGGTCGTGGGCGAGCCGCGCCACCATCTGGGCCTGCTGCGCGTCCTTGTCCCCGAAGTAGGCCCAGCAGGGCCCCGTGGCGACGAAGAGCTTGGCGACCACCGTCGCCACCCCGGCAAAGTGGCCCGGCCGCACCGCGCCCTCCCAGCGCTCGGTGCCCCGCTCGACGCTGACCCGGGTGGCGAAGCCGCGGGGGTACATCGCCCGTGGCTCCGGCAGGAAGCAGCAGTCGACGCCGGCATCGCGCAGCCGTTCCTGATCCGCGACGGGGTCGCGGGGGTACCGCTCCAGGTCCTCGCCGGTCCCGAACTGCAGCGGGTTGATGAAGATCGAGGCCACCACCCGCGTGCACCCCGCCCGGGCCCGGTCGCACAGGCTGAGGTGCCCGGCGTGGATGGCCCCCATGGTCGGCACCAGCCCCACCCGGTGACCCTGGCGGCGCCAGGCGGCGGTCCGGCGGCGCAGCTCCGCCGGAGTGGTCACGACCTCCACGGCCAGCCCCCCGTCACGGCCAACGTCGCCTCGGGCCCCCCTCCAACCTCACCGGTAGCTGTGCTGGGCGTCGGGGTAGGCGCCGCTGGCCACCTCCGCCTGGAAGGCGCGCGCCGCGTCCTGCACGGCGGCGCCGAGCTGCGCGTAGCGCTTGACGAAGGTCGGCACCCGGCCCATCGTGAGGCCCAGCAGGTCGTGGAAGACCAGGACTTGGCCATCGCACCCGGGGCCGGCCCCGATGCCGATGGTCGGCAGCGGCGTGGCCGCGGTGAGCTCCGCCCCCAGGGCGGCCGGAATCCCTTCCAACACCACCGCGAAGGCTCCCGCCTGCGCCAACCCCTGGAGGTCGTCGGCCAGGCGCCGGGCCGCCGCATCACCCCGCCCCTGCACTCGCATGCCACCCAGGGCATGTTCGGACTGGGGCGTCAGCCCCAGGTGGCCCATGACCGGGATCCCGCGGGCCGTCAGGTGGGCGACGACCTCCAGGGCCGGGCCGCCCCCCTCCAGCTTGACGCTGGCCATCCCCGCCTGCAGCAGCCGGCCGGCGTTGCGGGTGGCGTCGTCGATCCCACCCTGGTAGGTGAGGAAGGGCAGGTCCCCCACCAGCAGCGCCCGCTCGGCCCCCCGGGCGACCGCGCGGGCGTGGTGCAGCATCTCCTCCAGGGTCACGGGGATGGTCGTGGGGTACCCGAGGACCACCATGCCCAGGGTGTCCCCCACCAGCAGGACCGGGATCCCGGCCGCCTCCAGCAGGCGGGTCGCGGTGTAGTCGTAGGCGGTCACCATGGCGAAGCGCTGCCCCGCCGCCTTCCAGCGCGCCAGGTCCGGGACCCTGACCGGGCCCGAGCGCGGCTCTCCGGGGGCTGGGGCCTGCGCGTGGGCGACGGCGGGACTCACGCCACCCCGCGAAGCAAGCGGTCCGGGGCGGCCAGCGCGCTGCAGGCCTCGTAGAGACGGGCCAGCGCCGGATCGATCGCGGCCAGAGCGGCCTGGTGGGCCGCGGCTGTCCCCCGGTCGCCGCGGGCGGCCGGGCCCGTCAGGGCCGCCGCCGGCCCCAGGGCCACGGCGTTGGCCGCCGCCCCCTGCAGCAGGGTCCGCAGCCCCGGGGCCGCGGCGCCGACCCCCGCCTCCAGCAGGAGCTCCTCCGCCAAGCGGAGCAGGACCAGGGGGAAGTTGCCCGCCAGCACCGCCGCGGCGTGGTACAGGACGCGGACCGGCTCCGGGACCACCAGCGGGGTCGCCCCCAGCGCCAGGGCCAGCGCGGTGGCCAGCGGCTCGGCCTCGGGATCGGCGTCCAGGGCCATGACGGCGCCGTGCAGCAGCTGGGGGTCCGGGCGGGCCAGAGCGGCCAGAGGGTGCAGCGAGCCCACCGCCGCCCCCCGTGCGCGCAACGGCGCCAGCACCTCCCGCCCGTGCCGCCCCGACGTGTGCAGGACCACACGGCCCCGCAACGCCCCGGGCGCCAGCCGGTCCGCCGTCGCCGCCGCCAGCGACGCCAGCCCGTCGTCGGGCACGCACAGCCAGGTCAGGGCGGCTCGGGTCAGCACCGTCTCCACCTGCGGCAGCGCCACGGCCCCGACCGCGGCGGCCAGGCGCCGCGCGGCCGACAGCCGCTGTGAGGATACGGCCTCCACCG
>JAKABB010000174.1 GCA_021802045.1 bacterium | reverse complement strand
CCGGTCCTGCCCGGCGGCGCTGAGCGCGCCCCCCGGCGCGGACGCCAGCAGCCGGCGGCCGAAACGGGCCACCGGCGGCCCGCCGGCCCGGACCAGGACGTCCGCCGCCAGGACGCTCCCGCCGGCCTCCAGGAGGGCGCGGGTGGCGCGTCCCGGCGTCAGCTCGTGGGGGCTGAGGCGCCGGGGCAGGGTGAGCATCATCCACACGGTGAGGATGGCGAACAGGCACTTGACGAACTGGTCCCCGGGATCCCCGGTCCCCACCGCCGTCAGCACCCCGGAGGCCGGGATCGGGCAGCCGCCGGTCCCGGGCCCGCCCAGGGGGCAGGGGCCGGCGCCGTGCCCCGGGGCCAGCCCCGTCACCGTGCTGACCACGGCCACGAACACCAGGAAGACCACCGACTGGACCACGACCACCATCGACAGGCCGAGCAGGGTGCGCAGGTAGCGCACGGTGAAGGCCTGGCCACCGGGGACGGCGATGGCCAGGGCGGCCACCCCGCTGAAGGCGGCCAGCAGGGCCAGGGTGAGGAACCGGATGAGGTAGGTCATGGCCAGCACCAGGGCCAGGACCGTCAGCACCGTGAAGGCCACCATGCCGGCCAGGCCGTCGGGGACGTCGAAGCCGTTGCGTCCATGGGGCCCGACGCCCTGCCAGACGTCGGTGAAGCGCGGCGTCGTGCCCCAGTAGATGTCGGCGTAGCGGCAGTCGGCCGGCCGCTGGCCGTTGCCCGCCCGCGGCTCCCCGGGGAGGGGCAACCGCCCGAGCTGGCCGGTGACGCCCCCGGTGCTGCCGCTGCCCTCCAGGCAGTCCTGGTTGGCGTTCTGGTTGACCTGGTTGTCGACGTTGGTGCACAGCGGCTGGCCGGGGCTGGCGTCGCCGCGATCGCAGTTGGCGTCGTGCAGCGGCGGTCCGAAGACGTTGTCGCTGCGGTCGAGGACCTCCTTGACGAAGTCCGGGCTGGTGCTGCCGATGCAGTGCGACTGGCTGAAATGGGGATCCATCCAGGGCTTGACCAGGACGGCCTGGCTCGGCGCCGGGCCCGGCAGGGAGAGGTGGATGCCCGGATGCAGGATGGGGCTGTCCTCGGGGCAGTAGGCCGTGATGGCCAGCACCGTCATGAGGTTGACCGGGGTCGGCGGCCCCGCGGGGTGGCCCGCCTGCGGGGGGTGGGGCAGCGCGCCGCTGACGATGGCGGCGGTGAGCCAGGTCCCGGTGTCGATGATGCGCCCGGCGATGTGCAGGGGCAGGTTGGCCCCGAGGAGCGCGGCCGCCACCAGGCAGGGCAGGACGTGCCGGCGCAGCGCCAGCTGCTGCCCCAGCATGAAGAGCGCGACCTGGGCGGCGAAGACCAGCACCAGCAGGCCCAGGCAGATGGGCACCACCAGCTGGTCGAAGCGCTGCACCCAGGGGATGCAGCCCTGGGGCCCGCACCGGTGGGCCGGGCCCCCGAGGCCGCCGTCGTAGCGGTCCACGGCCGGGTTGCTGCCGACCATGGTGGTGATGAATCGCCACGGCCCGGCGGTGATGGCACCGTCGCGGGGGTCGATGTGGGCTGGGTCCGGGCTGCCGTCCAGCTGCCCCATCAGCGCGATGGGGCCGGTGACGACGGCGCTGGCGATGTAGCAGAGGGGGTCGAGGACGCCGCCGCACTGCTGGCTGCTGCTGCCGGCGCCCACCGGCTCGCGCGGCCGCCCGCCGACCGGAGCCAAGGAGAGGGGGACGTGCCCGCCCGGGCGCGTCCCCGGCGGCGGGCCCCCGGGGACCGCCCCGGCCACGGCGCCCAGCCCCGCCGCCAGCAGCGCCGCCAGGGCCTGCGCGGCCAGCGCCTGGCCCAGGAGCCGGGTGACGGCGACGCGCCGACTCAGGGCCCCGGGCCCGCGCAGCGGGTGCTGGTGCAGGCGGTGTTGCTGCCCGAGAGCCCTTCGACGAAGCCGAGGATCGCCCCCTCGTTGACGATCAGGAGGATTCCCACCAGCACCGTGACCAGGCCCTGGATCGCCGCCGCCCGGCGCTGGGGGTTGTCGAGGGCGGTCATGTAGCGGATCGCCGCCAGGGTGAGGCAGATGACGGCCACCCCGCCCAGGGCCAGCCCGGTCACGGTCCGGATGATGGTGTCGAGGCTGGTCGTGAGCGAGAGGATCACCGGCACCTCAGGCGGACCGGCGGTCGGCGTCGACGGCGGCCAAGCCGCGGGGGCCGACCGGGCGCAGCAGGGGCCGTCCCACCCCGGGCCGGAGGCTGGCGGCCTCCGGCCGCGGCAGCGCCACCCGGGCCCGCAACCGGCGCTCCTGGTACCAGCGCCGCTGGCGGATCACCGCCGCCTGCCGCTGCCCGTGCAGGAGCAGGGCCCGGCGCTCCGGCAGGCGACGGATGTCGTCCGGGTGCAGCAGCGGTCGGCTGGTCACCGGCTGCCCCCGCCGGCCCTCCGGCCCGGGCCCGTGGAAGGTGGTGGTGCCCACCAGGCGGCTCGCCTGCTCCAGGAGCTCGACCTCCGAGATCCCCGCCAGCAGGAGCTTGGCCCGGCAGTTGGACCAGAGTGCGGCCGAGACCTCCGGGCCGTAGGTGGCGCGAATCGAGGCCAGGTCCTGCGCCAGCAGGAGCAGCCGGACCCCCTGGGAGCGGCCGAGCTGGACCAGCGCGGGCAGCTCCGGGAGCTGGGTCAGCTGGGCGAACTCGTCCAGGACGAAGAGCGCGGGCGGGCTCGGGGGCGCGGCGTAGCAGGCGCGCCAGGCCCGGGCCAGGGCGGCGCTGACCAGCCCGCGCACCAGGGGGGCGTCGTGCGGCGTCACCGCGCAGTACAGGGTCGCCAGGGACCCGTCGGCCAGGCCGCCCGGATCGAAGTCCGAGCAGGCGGTGGCGTCGACCACCTGGTCGGCGCCGTACGGCCCCAGCTGGGCGATCAGAGTCGCCACCACCCCCATCGCGGTCCGGTCGCCCCCGGACAGGGCGCCCTGGGCGAGGTGGCGGGCGGCGGGGTCCACCAGCTGGTCCGGGAGGTCCTCGGCCGGCGTGCCCTGCAGGAGGTGCAACAGCTCCCCCAGCGTGGCCCCGGTGCAGGCGGCGTCCAGCAGCATCCCGTGGAGCAGCTGGCGGGCCAGCTCGTGCCAGAAGGGGTCGCGGTCGGGGGCCCGTCCCATCAGCATCCCGGCCGTGCGCAGGGCGTCGTCGGCGGCCCCGATGCCGTCGACGGGGTTCCAGCGGTCGGTGGGCCGCATCAGGGGGGCGAACACCGCCGCCGGCCCCAGCCGACGGCGGTGGGCCAGGGTCATCGCGACCAGCTCTCCCTTGGGGTCGGTGACGACCACCGGCCCGGGCCACTCCAGGATGGCCGGGATGGCGTAGCCGCTCGACTTCCCGGTCCCGGTCGGGCCCAGGACCAGGATGTGGTCCTCGGGGTCGCTGAGGAGCGGCCACCGCCGGTGCCGGCCGAGGTGGACGCGGTCCGGCCCGGGCGCCAGGGCTCGGTCCCCCCGGGGGACGCGGGCGCGCGGGCGCGGGCGCAGGCCGCGGAGCTCGCGCCCGCTGGCCAGCTCGGCCGTCCCCAGGGGGCCGCGGC
>JAKABB010000173.1 GCA_021802045.1 bacterium | reverse complement strand
CCCGGGCGGCGCCCCGGGGCGGGCCCCGCCGGCCGCCCGGTCGAGGGCCGTTGGTGGACGCCGCCGCTCCGCGCCCGGGCCCTGAGGCGCGCCGCGGTCCGAGAAGACACGGCGGTAGACGTCCTCGCCGTAGCTCGTCGGCAGGGGCTCGCCCTCGACCACCCGAAAGGTTCGCTCCCCGTCGGGCCGTCGCTGGGCCCGGAGGAACACCGCCGTCGGCAGGCCCTGGCGGTGGAGGGAGTGGGCCAACTCGAAGAAGTGGGTGACGAAGAAGACGCGAATGCCGGCCTCCAGCAGGGCCCGGATCACCTGGCGGGCGATCTCCGAGCCCTCCCGCTCGTTGGTCCCCGAGAACGACTCATTGAACAGGACCATGCCACCTCGGCTCAGGTGGTCCACGATGTCGCTCATCCGATGGAGCTCCTCATCGAACTTGCCGCGCCGCATGGTGTCGTCCTCCTCACGCTGATAGTGCGTGAACAGCCCACTGCACACGGTCGCGGAGTACGAGGCTGCGGGGACGAACATGCCACATTGGAACATCAACTGCGCCGCCCCCACGCTGCGCAGGAAGGTCGACTTCCCGCCCTGGTTGGCGCCGGTGACCATCACCAGGGAGCGGCCGTCCGCGTCGACGTCGTTGCCCACCAGCGGCCTGTCCACCCGCAGGGCCAGGCAGGCGTCGTAGAGGCCGCGCGCCCGCAGCGCCGGCCTCTCCCCGGGGACCGCCACCGGCAGGCATATCGGTTCCCCCCTGGGCTCCAGTTCCGCCCGCAGGTTGAGGCACCCGACGTAGAAGGCCAGCTCCTGCCGCAACATGCCAAAGAAGCTGACGATGTGATCGGTCGCCTGCGCCAGGGCGTCGGCCACGGAGTTGAGCCCCCGATCCCTGAGCTCCGCCAGGGCCCGGTGTCCAGCCTCGTCCCGCTCGCTGATCTCCATGCTGTAGGGAGAGCGGACCGCGCTCCGGATCCGTTCCCCCCAGCGCCGCTGGCCGGGGCCGGGCCGGCGCAGGGTGTAGTGGCCCCCCTTGTTGCCGGTGACGAGCTGGGCGCTGATCAGGATCCCGTGGCGAAAGCGCAGCTCTCGCAGGTGGTCCGCCACCACCTCGAAGTACCGGTCGTCCAGCTCCTGACGCAGCATGCGGAACAACGTCGTGAAGCCTTGCGACTGGAATGGGCCGGCCTGAAGATCGGCGATCCGTCGCAGTCCCCTGAGCATGCCCAGGAGCAGCTCGAGCACGGCCAGGGAATTGTGCAACATGGCCTCGGGGTGCCGTTCGATGAACAGGCCCCGCCAAACCTTCCGCTCCCCGTCGATCGATGCCACCGCCACCGCGTACAGCTCCCTGACCACGGCTTCATGTTGCAGGCAGTCGCTCAGCGCCTCCTGGCGGTAGGCGATGGCCTGCACATCGGTGAGGCTGGAGAGGACCGCCGCCCGGGCCACCTTGCGCAGGAAGGCGTCACCGCGGGCCATGGCTTCGAATAGCGCGTCCAGCCCGAGGTCTTGGACCAGGCTCTCCTCGTTGCAGGGGACGTCCCGCTCCGGGTCGAAGTCGCGATCGGGATGCATGAGGAAGGCCTTCACGACAGCAAGCGGCCCCTCAGACGTTCGTAGGTGAGGCCATGCTTCTCGGCAAGGGCCAGGGCGTGGGCCAACCCGTCGGCCGGTCGCCGCACCACCCGGTAGGTCCGCTCCGCGGCGTCACCAGGGGCCACGGTGCTGACCATGCTGACCGTGGCCTCGCCGAGCGAGGCCAGCTCCTCCACGAAGGTGACGCAGACGCCGAGCAGGTCCCGCTGCATCATCTGGGTCAGCACCGCCTGGCCGAGGCGGACGGCGTCACTCAGCGTGGTCGAGGCGAAGCTCTCGTTCATGATGATGAGGCTGTCCGCGGTCGCCTGCTGGAGGATGGCATGGATCCTGACCAGCTCGTCCTCGAGCTTGCCGTACAGGGTCGTGAGGTCCTCCTCCCGCTCGAAGTGGGTGAACACGTGGTCGAAGAGGAAGAGCTGGGCTGCCCGACCCGGGACCGGACAGCCGAGGCTGGCCAGGTGATGCAACTGGCCGAAGGTCCGGGCCAGGGTCGTCTTGCCGCCCTGGTTCGGACCCGACACGACCAGGATGCGCTCGGGACCGGTGAGATGAAAGTCATTGAGCACGACGGGGGCCCCGGCGTTGACCAGCGTTCGGGCGAGCGCGATGTCAAAGGTCTCCTCGGCGGCGACCTCCTTGGACTCGGCGGAGACCCGCGGGTAGCAGAAGGGCAGCGTGGCCTGGGTGAGTGGGCCCAGGTACTCCAGGTAGGCCAGATAGAACTGCACTTCGCGGTCGAACCGGCGCACCGTGTCGTCCACGTACCCCTGGTGGCGCTGACAGTACCGCTCCAGCGCCGCGAAGGTGTCGGGATGCAGTCGGGCCACCAGGTCCAGGATGCCGGCCTCGACGTGGTCCATGCCCGGCCAGTCGGGGAACCGCACCCGGTAATCCTTGGCCGCGCCCTGCTGGAACTTCGCGAAGGTGCTCCCGATCTGGCGGCTGTAGTCGACCTCGTCGTCGAACCGGCTGGCCGTGATGCGGGAGCCCTTGAGGGTCAGGCAATACCTGATCGCGGCCAGGTCCCGCTGGAGCCCGGTGGTCTCGGCGTCCAGGCTGGTGAAGTCGGTGGAGGCGGTGTAGCGGGATAGATGGTCGCGGATGGACAAGAGCCCGGGGGACCGCACGTCCAGCCGCGTGAGCTGCTCGGCGAAACTGCTGACGGCACGACAGTAGAGCGCGACGGTGTCGAGGAACCAGCGCTGCCGCTGACGCTCGTAGTGGAGCTTCTGGGCCTGGGCCAGCGAGGCCCGCATGGCTCGCATCTGCCCCGTGAAGGCCTGGATCGACCCCAGGAGGGCGGGGTCCTCGAGGTCGCGGAAGACGGCGTGGCGAAACGCCACCGACTGGAGCACGTGGAGCGGCGTGTAGAAGAAGGGCTTGAGGTCGTACTCGTCCCGACCGTCGGTGATGGCGGCGACGACCTGATCGAGGTTGAGGTCGGGGAAATAGGCCGGAGCCTCCGGGCTCATCCCGGCCGTGGCGGCAGCGCCATCGAAGAGGACGCTGGCCCCCGGCATCAGGCACCGCCTCCGCGGGCGTTCCCCGGCCCCGTCGTCGCCCCCCGCCGGCCGGCGCCGCGCGCCCCGCCCGAGGCGGCGGGCCCCGCGGCAGCGCCCGGGCGGGGTCGCGGCAGCGGGCGGGAGACGAGCCGACCCGCCAGGTCGGGCATCAGGAGCCCCCGGGACCGCCGGGAGACGGTGACGCCGGGGTGGCCGCCTCGAGTTGCCGGGCCACCAGGGTCAACTCCGCCTGACGCTCCTCGAGGCGCCGGGCCACCTCGACCCGGTCGGCGGCCCCCGCGGCCAGGGCCGCCGCCGCGCGGTCTGCGGCTCCGACCAGGGCGCGGGCCGCCGACCGGCCACTGTCCACCAGGGCCTCGGCCCACGCGGCCACGGTGGCGGCCAGGGCCCCGGTGGCGGCGTAGCGCAGCCGGCCACCCAGCCGGTCCGCGGCGTCAGCGGCCGCCTGGC
>JAKABB010000172.1 GCA_021802045.1 bacterium | reverse complement strand
CGCGCGGCGGCCGGGGAACCTCAGCCGGCGGACCCGGGCAGGATGGCCCGGAGCCGGGCCTGCAGGACCGTCGGGGTCAGCTGTCCCACCTCGATCGCGGTGATGTGGCCGGTGCCGTCGACGAAGACGTTGACCGGCAGGGCCGAGACCCCGAACTGGGCCGCCACCCGGCCGCTGCCGTCGAGCAGCGACGGCAGCGGCACCTGCAGGCGGCGCAGGAAGGCGCGAGCCGTGGCCGCCGACTGCTGGTCGTTGATCAGGACCACCCGCAGGCCGCTGCCGGCGTCGGCGGTCGCGGTCCGGGCCAGCAGTGGCAGCTCCCGCTGGCAGTTGACGCACCAAGACGCCCAGAAGTCGAGGAGCATGGGGTGCCCGATCAGCTGGAGCATGCTGACCGGTGGGCCCTGGGTGCTGGGCAGGGTGAAGGGGGGCACCACGGCCCCCGGGCGCAGCACCGTGGCCGGCTGGGGGAAGGCGTTGTTGACGCCCTGGGCCTGGAGCAGGGGCAGGACGGTGTTCAGGACCGTGGCCGCCGACCACTGGCCGCCCTGGGCCAGCTGGGTGCGCCCCTGGTTGTCGAGGTAGCGGTAGAGGGTGGTGGGGACCCCTCCGCGCACCGTGGGCTGCCCGAGGAGCTGGCTGATGAGGTAGCCGTGGGGGTCGATGACCGCCACCATCGACGCGTGGATCAGGTTGAACGGCTCCGGGCGGCCGGTGAGGGGGTCCAGCGGCGCGGGGCCGTGCCATGGCTGGCGCTGGATGGGGGGGACGTGGAGCTGGCTCCAGAAGCTGGCCACCGCCCGCGGGGAGCCCGTCGCCAGCGTCCAGGGCAGGCCCATGCGGTGGGCGTAGAGGCGCAGCACCGCCGGGGTGTCGTCCGCCGGATCCTGGGTCACCTCCACGATGGACACCAGGTTGGCCAGGCCCCGGCGGCGCAGCTGCTGCTCCACCTGGAGCAGGGCCGCCTCCACCAGCGGGCACGTCTCCTGGCACTCCGTGAGGAAGGAGGCCAGGATCACCACCCGGCCCCGCAGGTCGGCGAGGCTGAAGGGGCGCCCCTGGGCGTTGACCAGGGCCGTGACCGGCGCCCGCTGCACGGTGCCCGCCGCCACCCGCAGGCCGAAGTTGAAGGAGCTGTTGCCGGCGTAGGCCGCCGTGAAGCTGGGTCGCCACCCGCTGCCCTGCCGGTGCAGGGCCACCGTGAAGAGCAGCGGCACCAGCTGCCCGGCCCGGACCCGGTACAGGACCCGCTGCCGGGCCGACCCGGCGGCGTGCCCGCCCGGGCCGACCAGGGCGGCACCGTTGTAGAGGCCGGCCGGCACCCGCAGGCTGAAGAGGGTGGCGTAGCGGGGGGCCTGGGTCGCCCGCGAGAGGTGCACGGTGGTGCCGGGGGCCGCGGCGGTGATCCACCCCTGCCCCCAGGGTCGGGCCGTCGGGTGCAGGCCCAGCGCCGCCACCACCAGCCGGGCCGAGGGGCTGGGCCCGGCGGCCGGCGCCGGCCGCCGGGCCGTGACCAGGACCAGGACCGTGCCGCCCCCGCTGGCGCCGCCCCCGCCCAGCATCAGGCGGCTGGCGGCCATCCCGCCCCCCAGGGCGACCAGCCCCAGGGCCGCCACGCCCGCGATGACCTGGAGCGACCACCGCCGGCCCGGCGCCGGCGCCGGGGCCGCGGGGGACGGGGTCAGAGCGCCCACGGGGGTGCCCACCGCGCGTGCCAGTGCCCGTTGAGGACCCGCAGATCGTGCATCAGGTCGGTGGGCGGGAAGGGGACGCCGAACCCGGCCCGCTCGTCGCCGCTGCGGCCGATGAGGTACAGGGCGCTGCTGTGGGCGCTGGCGGAGGTCACCTGGATCTGGTAGGCGCCCCAGACCGGCCGCAGCTGGGCCGGGGTGCCGACCAGCCACCGCACCGGGAAGCGGATCCGGTACCGGTCGAGGAACGCCCGCACCTGCCGGCGCGTGTCCCCGCGCGGGTCCGTGCTCACCACCACCAGCGCGAAGGGGACGCTCGGGCCCAGCCGCCGGGCGACCGCGGCCAACTCAGCGGCCTCGACCGGGCAGTCGGTGCGGCACAGCGAGTCCATGAAGGTCAGCACCACCACCCGCCCCCGCAGCCGGCGCAGCGAGACCCACCGCCCGGCGGTGTCGCGCAGGCGGATCGGTGGGGCGGGGACCTGCCCCGGGGCCCAGACGGTGTCCCCGTACACCAGGCTGGTCGGGGTGGGCAGGGCCCGGGCGAACACGAACCCCGGCAGCACCAGGCCCAGGGCCGCCACCGCGCCGATCCCCAGTCCCGCCCACGTCCGTCGGCGCGCCCGCGGCCCCCGCATGCGCAGGCCCCTCCGTGGCCGTCAGCCCCCGTCCCACTCCGGGTGCTTGCGGAAGAGCCCGCCCCAGCCCAGGTGGTACCAGTGCTGCGCGCGGTAGGGCTGCAGCGCCGGCACATCGTCCGGCGCCACCGTGGTGTAGACCCGGGTGGTGGTGATGTGCGCCACCTGATCGGCCCGCACCTCCACCAGCGTCTGCCCGCCGCCGTGCTTCACCGCCAGCCCGTGGAAGATGTCCGCCGCCTCGTCGCCCAGCAGGGAGACGGTCGTCCCGATCTCGCCACCGTCGGCGTCCAGGACGGGGGCGCGGTACGGGGTCCGCGGCCAGGCCACCACCTGCTCGTCGGGTCCAGGTTCTGCCATCAGCTTCCACCCACCATGTGCATCGGTCACGCCCGCGCCCGCCGGCCACAGCCGCCGATGCGCCGCGACAAGACACCCAGCCCCCCGGGCCCGATCATACCGCCGGGGCCGCGGCCCCTGGCCGGGCCCTGGGCACCGGCCCCCTAGCCCCCGGCCGCCAGCAGCCCCCACTGGGCCCAGCGGGTCAGCGCGATCCAGTAGCTGACACGGGGCTCGTCGGCGTGGAACGGCCGGCCGGTGTAGCGGCGGCTGAGCCGGTCGATGTCCTCCCGGGCGCTGGCCCCGGTCGCGGTGCGCGCCACCTGCCCCTGCAGGTGCAGGGACCGGTAGGGGTCCCGGTGGTCGACCACGGCCAGCGCCACCCGAGGGTCGCGGGCCAGGTTGCGCGTCTTGACGCGTCCGGCCCGCGAGTTGACCAGGATCTGCCCGTCAGCCCAGAGGAACCACATCACCGTCACCTGCGGGGCCCCGTCCGGCCCCACGGTGGCCACGCTGGCCACGTTGACCTCGGCCAGGAAGGCGCGCAGCGGGGCCGGCAGAGGCGTCACCGGCACCGGCCCGCCTCCCGCCGACCGGGGCGATGGCCGGGCCGCGGAGCCGGGCCCGTCAGGGGTGACCCGGGAACTGGCCGAGACGGACGGTGATCGTCACCTTCGACCCGTCGGGCTTCTCCACCTGCAGGGCCACCTGCTGGCCCGGACGCATCGCGGCCAGGGCCTCGGTCAGGGCCGCCACAGACTGGGTGGCCTGCTGGCCCAGGGCCAGGATGATGTCCCGGGCCCGGAGCCCGGCCCGCGCGGCGGGCCCGCCCGAGACCACCCGGACCACCAGCGCCCCGCCGGGGTTCCCGTTGGGCTGGATCACGTCTTCCACCTCGATCCCCAGGTAGGCCCGGTTGGAGT
>JAKABB010000171.1 GCA_021802045.1 bacterium | reverse complement strand
CGGCCGCCGCCGCGGCGGCGGAGGCGGCCACCACCACCGGCGTGCCGCCCGGCCCCGGCCCGCGCACCACCACCGGCTCGCCCGCCAGCTCCGGGTGCGCGTGCAGGACCACCCGGAGGGCAAGGTGCGCGAACCGCAGGCAGGCGAGCCGGGGTCGCGGGGCCATCACCCGACCGCCGCGGCCTTCGGGTCGGCCCATCCCGCCACCGGCTCCTCGCCCAACGCCTCGACTCCAGCTCCCGGCGGGTACGGCCGCGGGAACCGCACCCGCAGCCCGGCCCTGGCGCCGGGCGCCCCACCCCGGCGACGGGCGACCTGCACCGTGACGTCGACCCCGGCCACATCACCGTGCACCCACCACCAGCGGGGCGCGCTGCAGCGCAGGACCAGGTGGCTGGCCCGCCGCCAGCGATCGCCCTCCTCCTCGTCGCCAGCCACCTGGCAGACCGCCCCGGCCTCGGCGACGGCGGCGGGGAGCGCCGGCGGGACGGCGGCGAGGGCGGGATCCCGAGGGTGGCAGACCCCAAGGCACATCACCACCCCGGCCCGGACGAGCCCGCGGACAGCGGCCCAACCTTCCTCGGGGCAACGGGGACGGACCACCCAGCACTGGGCCAGATCCCCTCCGTAGGCGCACAGGTCAGCGGGGTCCACCTGGTGGGTGAAGTCCACCAGCGCCACCGGGGCCTCCCGGGAGACCTCCGCCAGGACGGCGAGGGCCAGGGGGACGCTCCCGGCCCCGGGCCGGCCGGTCCAGCAGGTGATCCGCCCGCGCGGGAACCCTCCGCCGGTGAGGGCGTCCAGGGCCGGGATGCCGGTGCTCAACCCGTCCGGGGCGGCGGCCGAGGCCCCGGCCCCGGTCCGGATCACCGCCGGCCCGTACCGCCGGCGCAGATCCGCGACCGCCGCCGCCACCCCCGGTGCCTGGCCGGTTCGCTCGCGCATGGCGTCCACTCCTCCACCGTCGCCCGCAGCCGTGTCGTGACCGCCGGCACGGCCGGCAATGCGCCATCGGCTGGGACGGGAGGGTGGCGGCGGTGGCGCGCGGAGGTCATTGTACGAACATCTGTTCCCTCACGCAACCCCACCCCTCCCCCGGCGTGGTGCGCCCCGGGCGGGGCGCCGGCGCGGACCGCCACCGCACATCGTGCAAAACCTCCCATCTCTTGCCTACAATCCCCACCGCGCCGTGCTGGCGACACCATCCTCATCCGGAGGGCATCCATGAACCGTCGCGAACTCGCCAAGGCCCTGGTCAAGGATTTCCCGCTTGATCCGCCGCTGAGCTTTCGCGGTGCGGACGAGCTGGTGAAGTGGGTCTTCGACCGGATCGCCGCCGAACTGGTGGCTGGAAACGAAGCGTCAATCCCCGGATTCGGGCGCTGGAAGGTGCGCCAGACCGCGGCCGGCATGCGCCGCAACCCCCAGACCCAGGAGATGATCCGCGTCCCCGCGTCGCAACGGGTCCGCTTCTACCCCGCCACCGCCCTCAAGACCAGCGTCGCGGAGAAGAGTCGCAGCGGCCGCAAGAGCACTCGGGCGGCCAAGCGCTAGCCCGGGCGGGGCGCCCAGGGGGCACGCGCACGATGCGGATCGCGGTCACCGGTGGCACGGGCTTCGTCGGCACCGAGGTGGTGCGCACGCTCCTCCTCGCCGGCCACGAGCTCCGTGTCGTCGGCCGCGGCGTCCGGCAGGCCCCCCTGCCGGACGGCCTGCGGCTGACCTTCGGGGATGTCGTCACCGGGGCCGGCCTCGATGGCGCCTTCGCCGGCGCCGACGCGGTGATCCACCTCACCGCCATCATCCGGGAGCGCGGCCCCCAGACCTTCGCCGCGGTCAACGCCCAGGGGACGGCCAACGCCGTCGACGCCGCCGCACGCGCCGGGGTGGGCCGCTTCGTCCACCTCAGCGCCCTCGGGGTCGATCCCGACCCCGACTTTCCCTACCTCGCCAGCAAGTGGCAGGGCGAGCAGGCGGTCCGCGCCAGCCAGATGGACTGGGTCATCCTGCGCAGCTCGGTGATCTTCGGCCCCGGAGACGGCTTCTTCCGGCAGCTCGCCGGCGCGCTACGGGTGCCCAGCCCCTTCCTGCTCATCCCCGGCGACGGCCGGGCCCGCTTCCAGCCGATCGCCGTCGGCGACGCGGCCCGCTGCCTTGAGGCCGCCGTGGAGGAACCGGCCCGCCGCCACCAGGTCTACGAGATCGGGGGGCCCCAGCACCTCACCCTGGAGGAGATCATGCGCGCGGTCGCCGCCGCCACCGGCCGCGACTGGTTCCTGTTCAGCCCCCGCCGCCCGCTGCGGCTCCCGGTGGCCGCGCTGAAGCCGGTGGCGGCGCTGATGGACCGGCTCCTCCCCAACCCGCCGGTGACCGCCCAGCAGCTGGCCCTCCTGTCCCGCGCCAACGCCACCCGCCTGGACGCCGTCCCGCAGGCCTTCGGCTTCGACCCGATGCCCCTGGCGGCCCACCTGCAGACGCTGGGGCCGCAGCGCCGGTGGCCGACCGCGCCCGCCTCCTCCACCTGACCGCCCCGCGGGCGGGCCGGTACCATGGCCGCGGCGGACGGCGGACCGTCAAAGGAACCAAGGACCGTGGAGGGCAAGCCCGTGGCCGATGACGGACAGCCAACGGCGGCGCAGATCATGGCACGCATCCCCGAGGCGTTCCAGGCCGACCAGGCGGTGGGGTTGACCGCGATCTACCAGTGGGACCTCGCCGACGAGGGTGGCGGCCTGTGGCACGTGGACGTCGCCGACGGGACCTGCACGGTCCACGAGGGCCAGGCCGAGAACCCCAACATCACCATCAGCGTCAGCGCCGACAACTTCGTGCGCCTGATCACCGGCAAGCTGGACGGCACCATGGCCTTCATGACCGGCAAGTTGAAGATCAAGGGCGACATGGGGCTGGCGATGCGGCTGCAGACGCTCTTCCGCGCTCCCAACCACTGACCGGGCCCCGCCCGGCTCAGGCCGAGGGCGTGCCGGGGGCCTGAGCCGGCCCCGCCGGGGGGCCCTCGGCCCCGTCCAGGCGGCGCTCGGGGCATGCCGAGCGGTACCCGCAACCGGCGCAGGGCCGAGCCGGGAAGTCGGCGCCGACCGAGAAGTCCCCCTCCGCCAGCCGCGTCGCCGCCCTGACCGCCCAGGCCGTGGTCACGGCCTGGGCCGCCGGGTCGAGGGACACCTCCCGCAGCCGGGCCTGGCGGAGATCGACCAGCGCCGCGCGCATCGGCTCCTCCGGCCCGGCCCCGAGGCCGGCGCGCAGGGCCATCGCGTAGAGGCGGAGCTGGTGCCCGTAGCGCTCGACCGCCGCTCCGTCCAGCTGGCGGTGGGTCTTGTAGTCGAGGACCCACCAGGTCCCGTCGGCGGCGCGCGCCACCCGGTCGATCGCCCCACGGATCGTCACCGGCCCAGGCTCCTGGCGCCAGTACCACTCGAAGTGCAGCTCGCTGGCCCAGGTGGCCAGCCCCGCCACCGGCAGGGCGGCGTACCCCGCCAGCATGGCCGCCGCCTCCGCCCGGACCGGGGCCGGCAGCGGCGGGACGGCGCGGTCGAGCTGCGCGGTCAGCGCCGCGACCGTGGGGCCGCCCGGCCCCGGGTCCT
>JAKABB010000170.1 GCA_021802045.1 bacterium | reverse complement strand
ATGTCCCCCTGCCGGTTGAAGATGATCCCCGACCCCAGGTCCTGGCGGGTGCTGATCTGCACCACCGACGGCCCCACCTTGTGCACCACCGCCACGTACGCGCTCTGCAGCCCCAGCAGCGCCTGGCTGGGCGTGGCGGTGGTCGTCGTCTGGGTCGCGGCCGCTCCGGACCCCTGGGCCCGCGACGTGCTGTGGGCGGACCTCGTGGCGGTGGCACCGCATCCGGCCAACAGCAGGCTGGCCAGCGCCGGGGCCACCAGCCAGGTGCGCGGTCGACGGGTGGTGGCGATGAGCCCTGAGAGCCTCGACATTCGGACCTCCTCCTGAAGAACCTATGGACGGGGCGACCGGTGGAGCGTGTGCCTGCAGCCCCGGCGCCCGCTGCCCGAGAGCCATGGTGCCCTCAGAGGATGTGAAGGACATGATCGTTCCGTGTGAGGGTTCTCAGCTTCGGGGGGCAGCCAGCCGCCGGCCCACGGGTAACCTTCCCAGCACCAGGCCGTTTAGAGGGAAGGCGGGACAGCGCACGGCCCGCGCAGGAGCCCCTCAGGAGGACGAGCGATGCGGGTACGGCTGGAGCGGACCTGGCAGGGGCACCGTGTGGTCGCCCTGGTCGGCGTGGCGGTGACGGCGTTCGCGATCTGGTCGCTGGGAACAGCCGTGCTCCTAACCCTGGCCGGCCTCGGGCCCCAGGGCTAGACCGGCCAGCGTCACCGGCCCGGAGGGGGCGTCGCGGGGTTCCAACGAGCCCGGGGTCCATCCCGGCTCCGGACGGCTGGCTGCCCCCGGTGCCGTCCAGCGGGGCTCCCGGCCGCGTGTCGAGTGATCACCGCCTCACGGCTCGCCGCCGTGCCCTGGGGCCCGGCCGATGCCGCGGTCCGTCGGTCCCGTCGCCGCGGCCAGGTCCTCTTCGGCCCCGGAATGCGGCGGCAGCCGGCCACGCAGCCGAGAGAGCAGGGCGAGCCCGCCCGACGGCAGGTTGCGCGCCACCAAGTCGCCGACGCCGACGTACGCGAGTGGGTAGACGGCAAGGCGATACCACCCGTAGTACTGGGCGCCCTCAGTGCTGGCGGTGAGGGCCATCAGGATCGCGAAGCCCGCGAACGCGACGGGAATCCTCGCCTGGCGCCCCAGCGGCTGCCGTAACAGCATCGCGGCCAAGCCCACCATACCGACGCTCCAGAGAGGATCGCGGAGCGGCACGAAGTTCCACAGTCCGGCCTGGCCCGAGAAGAGGAACAGCGGCCCGGCCGCCAGGCTGGTGTGACGCGCGGCCTGCACCTGCCACGTCACCACGAACTGGTGCCAGTCGATGGCGGCGCCGTAAGCGGCGAACAGGCCCACGCCCACCGGTGCGGCCAGCAGGGCCACGACGGCCGTCAGCCAGCGTCGCTCGGTGAGCAGCGCGAAGGCGCACGCCGCCCCGACGATCACGCCGGGCACCTTCACCAGCGGCGCGAGCACGCAGAGGCCGAGCATCGCCACCGTCGCCAGCCGCCCCTCTTCGCCGGCGAGGAGCAACCCTCCAAGCAGCATCGGGGCCAGGAGCCACTCGCTCTCGACCAGACGACTGGCCTCGACCACCCACGGTGTCAGACAGAAGGCCGCCAGCGCGACCAGGGCCGTGGGCAGACCCAGGTAGCGCTTGGCGAGCTGGTAGAGCAGGCTGGCGCTGACCAGGCTGAGCGCAATCGGCACCAGGCGGATGGCCTGCGGCCCCACCGCGGTCGGTGTGTGCTGACCAGCCAGCAGTGCCACGCCACCTACGAGGAGCCCGAAGAGCGGCGGCATATCGAAGTCGGGATGCACCCACGGCAGGTAGACGCCGCCGTAGGTTTCCATGACCCCGACATGGGCATGGCCCCGCAGGTAGGACCAGGATGCGGGCCAGTGGTGGAGCCACAGGCTCTGGCCCAGCCAGGCCCAGGCCACCTCATCCTGGTTGGCGCCGAAGGCTGGGTACGACGTGTAGCCGTGGAGCCGAAGCACCGCCCCCGCCACCAAGATGGGCACGACCACGGCGGGTGCCCAGTATTCAACGTCCTGGGCGGAGAGCCGCCACCCCGCGCTCACGGGAGCATGGCTGAGGAGGGCCGCTCGCGAAGGGGCGCGAGCCCAGGGCACGCTGCCGGGCGGACGGCGACGGGAGCCGGCGCCCGAGCGGCTCGGCAATCGTGGCGCTGCAGCGGCCGGAGGCGGCCGGGGCAGGGGGGGACTCCAGACCGCGCGGCGCCGAGCCCAGGCGGGGTCACCCGGCGCCCAAGGTCACCCCGGGCCGTGCAGTGGAGCTGTCCCGCGGGGGCCGCCGGAGCGTCGCCATGGTCAGGCTGGTGGCGACGCCGACGCCAGGCCCGGCCTGGGTCGCATCCAGTCGCCACCTCGCGCCCACCGGCCCCCAGCCCATGCCCGGGACGCGGGGACTGCGACGGCGGCGTCACCCGACCCCTCTCCCCGCAGCCTCGCCGCCCGGATGCGCCCGACGGGCCAGACGCTGGTTGCGCACCACCCGACCCTACCATGCAGGTTGAGCGTGGAGTGGTCTCATGCCGCCGTCTCCCGCGTCGCGTCACGCGCCCCGCATCCTCGATGCCCGGGGCATGGCAACACCCCCACCCGACCGGTCGCGCCGACCCGCTGCCGGTGCACCTGCCGGTGCACCGACCATCCCCCAGACTCCCTTCGCCGGGAAACCGGCCACCCGTGGGCAGGCCCATGGGCCAGCCGTTGACACAGGCCAGGTTCTGAACTAGAGTCGGATTGGGCTAGGCCAATCGGCCGCCGCGAGCGGGGTCGCCCCGCCGAAGGCCCCGCCCTCCCTGCCCGTCGGCGGAGGCGTACCAGCCCGTCCTCGGCCAACACCTGAGAGGTGGCTGCGCATGCTGGACTCCGGCGACAGGGCCCCCGGGCCGCGCGACCAGGGGTGCCAGCGGTGACCTTGACCGCCTGGCTGCTGGTCGGCGTCGCCTGTGCTTACGGCGTCACGGCCGGCTTCAATGACGGGGGCAACCTGCTGGCCTCCCTGACCGCGGGCCGGGTCCTCTCCCCGGGCCTGGCCCTGCTCCTGCTGGCGGTGGGGGTCCCCCTGGGCCCGCTGCTGCTGGGGACCGCCGTGGCCCGCACCGTGGGGACCCGGATCGTGGACCTGCAGGCCCAGGGGGCGGGCAGCTACGTGGCCATCGTCCTGGTGGCGGTGGCCGTCGTCCTGCTCTCCTGGCACTGGCGCCTGCCCACCAGCATGACCCTGGCCCTGTTGGGGGCCATGGTCGGCTGGACGGTCGCCGCCGGCAGCGGCGGCCAGGTCCACTGGGGCAGCGTGGAGCTGGTGGGGGCGGGGATGGTGGCCTCGGTGCTGGTGGCGGCGCTCGCGGCCGGCCTCGGCTTCCAGGCCCTGCACCGGCTGCTGGGCACGGTCGCCCACCGGCGGGTGCTGGCCCTGGCTCGGGCCCAGGTGGTGGCCGGGCTGGTCCAGGCGGTGGCCTTCGGGGCCAACGACCTGGAGAAGACCATCGGCCTGGTGGGGGTGGCGGAGGTCATGGGCGCGAGCCGGGGGGCGATCGCCTTCAACGGGGCCCTGCCGATCGGGGCCGCCGTGCTCAGCTTCCTCACCGGGACGGTGGTGGGCGGCCGGCGGCTGGCGCGGCGGGTGGGGTC
>JAKABB010000169.1 GCA_021802045.1 bacterium | reverse complement strand
TGAGCCTGGGCCCCCTGCGCTTCGATCAGGCTGAAGCCAAAGGTCGTCGCGACGAAGAGCAACCCCACGCTCAGAATGTAGGCGACCCATTCCCCCACACCCCTCCCCCCTTTGCTCCGTCAAGCCCGACGCCGAGAGGCCCTCAGCCCCCCGGCGTCCGCTAGGTGTCTTAGTACTGGGTGATCCCCGTCAACGTGTTGTTGACCCAGTTCAGGCCGCCGCCCTTCCAGAAGAGGAAAATGGCGGCCGCAATCAGCACCACGATGCCGATCACCATGACCTGTTGAATCCACTCGGCCTGCCCGTCCTGGGCTGCCAGCATCCCGACGCCCCGCACCACAACCGCCTCAACCTGGTGCCGCAGGCGTGCGCTCCACATCCGAATCGCTGTCATGGGTCGTGTTCTCCTTTCGGGCGCTGCCGCCCATCAAAAAGCGGAGGCCGTTGACCTCCGCCAGCATGAGACCGGATAACCTCCCCTAAAGCGGGGGGCGGCGCGAGGCGCCGCTAGAACAGGCCGGCACTGCCAGCCAAACTGTGCAGCAGGAACCCACCCATCAACCACACGACGATGCCGAAAACCGCCAGGCCCGGCGCAGCGGACATGACCATATCCAGGCGCCCCGTCGCTTCGTGCGCCGCCCGCTTGCGGGTCGAGCGCAGGAGGTCCTGCAAGGGTGCCAGGGCCTCTCCGTTCAGACGGGCGCCCCAGGCTTGGACCAGGGTGTCTGTGAAGGTCCGGAACTCGAGCCGATCCACGCGGCGGGCCAAGGTGGTCAAAGCCCGCCGGGCGTCGACGGGACGCGCGGGATCGCCGGACCCCTGCACCGGACCGAGCGCCATATCGGACAATGTCCGCTCCAGATCCCGCCGGAGTGGGTCGCGGACGCCCGCCAGCACGGCGCCCAGCGCGTCGGGCACCGTGCGCCCGAGGTCCAGATGCACTCGGAGGATGGCGAGGAGCTCCGGGAGTTCGGCCACCATCTTCTTCTGCCAGATCCGGTACTGATTCAGCACCATCCGGCCCGCGAGCCGCCAACTCACCAGGAGGGCGGGGACGACGACCAGAACCGCGAGCCACCAGACGATGAGCGCCGCGATCAGCGTGAAACACCCCGCAAAGAACCCCGTGAGGACGAGGACGCGGGAGGCCGGCCAGCCGATGGCATCCGCCGCCTGCCGGATGGGGGCGGACAGGTGGCGATCCAGAGCTGCCACCACGGCGGCGCCGACGGCCCGCCACGGCGTCTCCGCTTGCGGCCGGAAGACGAAGCGGGTCTTCGGGGCCAGGAGGCCAAAGACGCCGAGGCCCGCGAGCGCCATGGCGCCTACTAACACCAGCCCCCGCATCAGACCTCCTCCTCTTTGCTCAAGGTCACCCGGGACAACCAGGCCGCGGCCCCAAAGAGCGCGAGTCCGACCGCCCCAATGGCCTGCCCGGCGACCGTCTGGGTGAAGATGCCGCCCGTGCCAGGTGACAGGACGGGCAGCAGGCAGAACACGACGACCGGGCCGCCCACCAAGAGGTTCACGAGACGGCGGCCCCCCGCGAGTGTCGCCAGCCGCTGGTCATCCGCTTCGATCCGTTCGGTCCAGGCATCGATCAGCTCGCCCAGCAGATCCGCCGCTGGCTTTTCGTGGCGATCGGCCCGCAGAATCTCAGCTAGCAACCCCAATTCGGTGTGGTGCAGACGCTGAGTCAAGTCTTGCAGGGCTTGTTCGACGCCCGCGCCGGTCGCTTCTTGGGCCAGCGCGGCGGTCATCCAGCCCCGGAGCGGCTCGGTGAGATCGGGCACTAACCGGCGCAGCGCCGTCAGGGGATGACCCTCGACGGGGAGGACGTAGCGCATGGTGTTCGCCAGCGCGTAGGCATCCCGGTCGGCTTGACGCCAGCGCGCCCGGCCGAGGAGATGGAGGAGCCCCGGGGGGATGTGGTAGCCCATCACCCCCACGATGATCGCCGCCGGGAGCGCGTGATCCAGGAGAAGCACCACGAGGCCGATCACGCCACCGACCACCACACGCAACGGCCAGAGGAGACCGGCCGGCAGCGGGATGCCCGCCAGCCACAGCAACCGGGCGGCCCCGGCGTCCCGTTTCGGCGCCGGCCGGACGACGGCAGGGGCCGCCGGCGGCGGCTCCGCGCCAAAGTGGAACCGCGGCGCGGGCGTGGTCAGCCACCAGACGCCGAGCCCCGCCAGCCCCATGCCCGTTAAGGCGACCCCCATCATGACGGCGCCGCCCCTGGCACGGGTTCCAGAAGCGTGTCCTGAAGCCATTGCGTGCGGCGTTCCGACAGGGTCCGCACGGCGGCGAACGTATCCGTCGCGGCTGTCCACCGGAAGAGGTCGGCCATTCGGCCGGTCGCCGGGTCGGGCTCCGCCACCCGGGTGACGCGCCGCCGGCCATCGCGCAGCTTGTCGAGCTGCACCACCACGTCGACGGCGCTGTAGACCTCGCGCCGGAGCGACTCCTCGCTCATCCCCATCCCGAAGTGCTGGGCAATCCAGTACATCCGGGGCCCGAGTTCTTCTGGGGCGCGCAGGTGCATCGTGAACAGCAAGCCGCCGTGTTCCGACTTGGCCGCCTCGATGGCGTCGAGCGCTTCCTCGCCGCGGACTTCGCCCACCACCAGGCGGTCGGGGCGCATGCGGAGCGAGTTGAGGAACAGATCCCGGAGCGAGACGTCGACGCCCTTATCCGCATCCCCCGCCTGGACCGCCACCAGATTAGCCACGTGCGGGTGCCGGAGCCGAAGTTCTTCCGTGTCCTCCAGCACGATGATGCGTTCCGTGGGGTCGGTGAACGTGGCGTTGGCCAGCGCCCGGAGGAGGGTCGTCTTCCCGGAGCCGGTACTGCCGGCCAACAGCACATTGAGTCGACCGCGCACGGCCTGCACCAGGAAGTCTGCAATAGCCTCGGAGAGCGAACCTGATTGCACCAGATCCGCCAGATCCAGGGCCCGCGAGCGGTCCGGCTTGCGGATGGTGATGCAGGCGCCGCGGGGACTCACCATCGGGTGCACAAGATTCACCCGCGACCCATCCGGCCATGTGAGGTTCACCACGGGCTTGGCGCGCTGAAAGCGGTGGCCCGCCTTCTGCGCCAAGTCTTCCGCGACCGTATAAGCTTCCTGTTCGGACGACAGCGGGAGCGCCGGCACGATGACGCCGCCACGCTCCACCCATACCCGCGCCCCCACCACCATAATCTCGGTGACGGTCGGGTCGTCCAAGTAGGGCTGGAGCGGCCCTGCGCCCAGAATGGTGGCCCGGAGTTCCTCGCGGAGTTGCCGGGCCTTCTCCGGGTTAAGCCGCACCTGCGCAACCGCCTGCGCGATAGCGCGATCCACCTGGGCCTCATGCGCGCGCGGCTGGGCCATCACGTCGCGGAAGTGATCGTAGAGCCAGGTGGCCGCCTCGGTTTTGGCGGCCTGATACGGGTCCACGTCCGCCGCGTCTACCGCGGCCGGCACCGCCAGCACCTCCTCCGCACCGGTATCCCGGCGCACGGCCTCGAGATCCAACTTGGCGCGCATCCGCCTTACCTCCTTCGCAGTCGGCCCAACAATCCGCGACCACTCTTCGGTGCGTCCTCGGGAGCAAGGTCCGGCGCCGCCGCCACCAGCCGGCCGAGAAGCTGGTGGTACGCCCCGCGCAGATCGG
>JAKABB010000003.1 GCA_021802045.1 bacterium | reverse complement strand
GGCGGCGGCGAGCGGGCGGTGGGGGGCTGTCAGGGCCGGCGGCGGCCGCGACCGGGCCCGCGGGGGCCGGCTCCGGGAGGAGGGCAGGAGCCGCCGGGGCGTGAGGCGCCGAGCGCCCGCCCCGCTGGCGGCCCACGGTCTTCAGCCGCGGAGCCGGGGGATGCCCGGCCAGGAGCAGGTCGGCCAGGGTGCGCCAGCCGAACTGCTCCTGGCCGCGCCGGACCAGCTCCACCAGGCACCCGGCGGTGGCCTCGGCGTCCCCGAGCGCGGCGTGGGGCGCCCGGTGGGGAACGTCCAGTTGCAGGCACAGCCGCTCCAGGCCGATCGTGTCGCGCAGGTCGAAGAGGTGCTTGGCCAGCCGCGAGGTGTCGATCGTCGGGTGGGGGAGGGGCCGTCCCAGGGTGCGCCCGATCAAGCGGGTGTCGAAGGCGTCGGCGCTGTGTTCGACCAGGACCGTTCCCAGGGCGAAGGTGAGGAAGCGGCGCAGGACGGGCAGGGCCGAGGGAGCGCCCTGCAGCATGGAGCGGGAGATCCCGTGGACCCGGCGGGCGTAGGGATTGATGTGATCGGCGGTGTGGACCAGGGTCTCAAAGGCGTCGGGGGGGGGATGGACGCCGTCACCGCCTGGGAGCGCCGCGGCCATGGTGAAGGCCACCGCGCCAACCTCCACCAGGTGGTGCGGGTTCTGGCCGGTGGTCTCGCAGTCGACCGAGACGAAGCGCAGGTCCTCGATGAGGGTGGCCGGGTCGGGGACCAGGGCCGCACCGGAGCTGGTGGCCTCGACGGTGACCGCGTTGTGGCGGGCGCTGTGGTCGCTGCGGGCCGGTCCCAGGCGGGCGATGAAGGCCACACCGGGGGTCGGTGCCGCCCGCGGCCGGCCGTAGCGTCGTCGGCGGGTCCCCGACTCGCCGGACGGGCCCGGGCCGGCGCGGTGGTCGGTCTCTTGGGGGATGTCCGGAAGTGCGGGGAGCTGATCCGCCTGAGAGGGAGCTCCTTCCACTGCGGCCATCCTACCGGACCGTCCCCCAGCGGCCGCCGGGGGACGGTCCGGCCACGACGCCCTGCCGGGCGCGCGGCAGGGCGTCGGTATACTCCAGCGACGGATGAAGGCACAGGGGCGCGGCTGGATCCAACTGGGAGCGGCCTGACCATGGGCTTCCTCGCGGTCGGTCTCAGCCATCACGAGGCGCCGCTGGCGGTGCGGGAGCGCGCCTACCTGGAGCCGGAGGAGATCCGGCGGGCCCTGCCGGCCCTGGTCGGGCACGCCGACCTCCTGGGGGCGCTGTGCCTATCCACCTGCAACCGCACCGACTTCTACGTCACCACCCGCTCCACCGACCAGATGCGCGAGGCGGTGGTCCACTTCCTGCGCTACCTGGCGCCGGATGGCGTGGCCACCCCCTACGTGCGCTGCTTCGAGGGACCCAACGCCATCCGGCACGTGTTCCGGGTCGCCAGCGGGCTGGACAGCATGGTCCTGGGCGAGAGCCAGATCCTGGCCCAGCTCAAGGCGGCCCTCCGCCTGGCCCACGAGGCGGGCACCGTCGACCACGAGTTGGACCTTGTCATGCGGGGTGCGCTGGCCACGGCCAAGAAGGTGCGGACCGAGACGGGGATCGGCCGGGAGGCGGTGGGGATCGCCCAGGCCGCGGTGGCCCACGCCGCCCGGGTCCTGGGGCCGCTGGCGGGCCGGACGGTCGCCGTCGTCGGCGCGGGCACGGTCGGTGCGGCGGCGGCCCGGCTCCTGCGCGACGCGGGGGTGGACCGCTTCTGGGTCGCGGCCCGGGGCCAGCGCTCCGCCGCCCTCGCCGCCACCCTCTCCGCTCGGGTCTTTGGTCTCCAGGACCTGACCGGGCTGGGACCTGAGCTGGACCTGGTGGTGTGCGCCACCGCCAGCCAGCGGCCGGTGCTGGACCACGAGGCGGTGGCCGCGCTGCAGCAGCAGCGCGATCGGCGCCCCCTGCTGGTGCTCGACCTGGCCGTCCCGCGCGACGTCGATCCCACCGCGGGGTCCGTGGCCGGCGTGGAGCTGGTGGACCTGGACGCGCTGGGCCTGGTCATCCAGCGGAACCGGGAGAGTCGCGCCGGGCACCGGCCCGCCGCCGACCGCATCGTGGCGGCGGCGGTGGTGGAGACCGTGGCCGACCTGGAGCGCCGGGCGGCGGCCCCGGTCATCTCCGCCCTGGTGGACCGGGCCGAGGCTGTTCGCCGCAGCGAGCTCGAGCGGACGCTGACGCGCCTGCGGCCGCTGACGGCGGAGGAGCGCCGGCAGCTGGACCGGTTGACCCAGGCCATCGCCAGCAAGTTGCTCCATGCACCGATCGCCTACCTGCGCCTGCACGCCGCTGACAGCGGGCGGACCGCCTGGCTCCAGGAGGTTTTTGGAATCGATCCCGTCCGGCCGCGGTGATCCTGGTCAGGCGGCGCTCGCCCGCGGCGGGCCGGGCCGGGGACCTGTGAGGGCGCCGGCTCCCAGCGAGGCGACCCATCCGATCGTCACCCGGCGCAGCGTGCTGGCGCGGGTCCAGACGGACGAGGCCTGCCACCGGCTGGCCGCCCACTGGCCCGCGCATCGCTTTCCGACGGTGGCCGTCGACAGCCGGGGGGACGAGGCCCAGGAGCTGGCCGTCGTCTCCATGACCGGGACCGGCTGGTTCACCGCGGCCCTGGAGGCGGCGGTCCTGGAGGGCCGGGGGGAGGCCGCCGTCCACAGCGCCAAGGACCTGCCCACGGAGATGCCGCCGGGCCTGGCGGTCGCCGCCTACCTGCCGCGGGCCGACCCGCGCGACGTCCTGGTCACGGTGGGCGGCCAGCCCTGGCGGGCCCTGCCCTCGGGGGCTCGAGTCGGCACCGGCTCACCCCGGCGCGCCTTCCAGCTCCGGGCGCTGCGTCCCGACTGGGAGGTGGTGCCGCTGCGAGGGAATGTCGACACCCGGCTGGGCCACGTCGCCGAGGGCCGGTTGGAGGCGGTCTGTGTGGCGCTGGCCGGGCTGCGGCGCCTGGGCCGCGAGGCCACGGCCCAGCCCCTCGACCCCGAGTGGGAGTGCGTCCCCGCTCCCGCCCAGGGGGCGATCGCGATTCAGGCCCGGGCGGACAGCCCGATGGCCGAGCTGGCCGCGGCCGTCGGCGACCCGGTGACCCAGGCCTGCGTGGTGGCGGAGCGGCTGGTGCTGCAGGGCCTGGGGGGCGGCTGCCGGCTCCCGCTCGGGGTCCTGGCCCGCCCCCTCGGTCCGGAGGCGGTGCGGCTGGTCGGCATCCTGGGCCTGCCGGGCCGACCCGTGCGCCGGGCGGCCCGGGATGGGGGCCTGGCGGACCTGGGGCGGATGGCCGCCGAGTTGGTGGAGGCGCTGCGGTGACGCCGACGCCGATCTCCCCGGCCGCCCTGCGGGGACGGCGGATCCTGGTGACCCGGCCCCGGCATCAGGCGCCGGAGTTCGCCCGGGCCCTGGAGGCGCTGGGAGCTGAGGTGGAGGCGGTGGCGGTGATGAACCTGGCCCGGGTGGCGCCGCCGGCGGCCGTGGTGGAGGCGGTGCGCCGCTACGCGCGCGGCGAGTTCGACCAGGTGGTGTTCACCAGCGTCAACGCCGTCTCCCTGGTGGTGGAGGCGGCACGGCAGGCCGGCGTCGCGCTGGGATCGGCCCCGACGCGCACGGTCGCCATCGGTCCGGCGACGGCCCATGCCCTGGTCGCCGCCGGCTGGCGGGCCGACCGGGTGCCCGGGGTGTACGTGGCGGAGGCGGTGGCGGAGCAGATGGTGGGCGAGGGCGTCCGCGACCAGCGGATCTGGTTGCCGCGGGCCGCCGAGGCCCGCCCGCTGCTGGCCGACCGGCTGCGGGCGGCGGGGGCGAAGGTCGAGGTGCTCGCGCTCTACCGGACCGCGGCCGCCCTCGGCGAGCGCGGCCGGCTGCAGGGCCTGCTGCGCGGCGGCGCCCTCGATGCGATCACCTTCACCAGCAGCAGCACGGTGCGGCACTTCGACGCCATGCGCCGACCGCTCCCCTGGCCCCAGGACGTTGCCGCCGCCTGCATCGGGCCGGTGACCGCGGGGACCGCCCGGGAATGTGGGTTCCCCGTCGATATAATCGCCGCGGAACACACAGGCGCTGGGCTGGCCCGCGCGCTGGCGCGGCATTTCGCGGCTGGCGCGCATCCGGGCGCGGCGGTCGGTGGAGGTGGTGGTTGAGCTTCCCGGTCCAGCGCCTGCGCCGACTGCGCCGCACCCCGGCGCTGCGACGGTTGGTGCGGGAGACCGAGCTCAGCCCCGGGGACCTGGTCCTGCCGCTCTTCGTTGCGGAGGGGCTGGACGCGCCCCGCCCGATCGCGGCCCTGCCGGGCGTGGACCAGGAGACCCTGGAGAGCGTGGTGCGCCGGGTCGAGCGCGCGGTGGAACTCGGGGTCCCGGCCTGCATCCTCTTCGGCATCCCGGCGGTCAAGGACGCCACCGGCAGCGGGGCGGTCGCTGAGGACGGCATCGTCCAGCAGGCGCTGCGGGCCATTCGCCGCGCCGTCGGCGACGCGATCGTGTGCATGGCCGACACCTGTCTGGACGAGTACACCGACCATGGGCACTGCGGCCTGCTGACGGCGGCCGGCACCATCGACAACGACGCCACCATCGCCGCCTACGGGGCGGTCGCGGTCAGCCAGGCCGCGGCCGGCGCCGACATCATCGGCCCGTCGGGGATGATGGACGGCCAGGTGGCGGCCATCCGGGACGCCCTGGATCGGTCGGGGTTCGCCGAGGTGGCGGTCATGGCCTACGCGGCCAAGTTCGCGTCGGCGTTCTACGGCCCGTTTCGCGAGGCGGCGGGCTCGAAGCCGCAGTTCGGCGACCGCCGCAGCCACCAGTTGGACGTGGCCAACGGCCGCGAGGCGCTGCGGGAGGTCGCACTCGACGTCGAGGAGGGTGCGGACCTCATCATGGTCAAGCCCGCCCTGACCGCGCTCGACGTGCTGACCCGGGCGCGCCAGGCCTTCCCCCACCCCCTGGGGGCGTACTGCGTCAGCGGGGAGTACGCCATGGTGCGCTGGGCGGCGGCGGCGGGGGCCTTTGACCAAGCCCAGGCGATGCGGGAGGTCCACGTGGCGATCAAGCGGGCCGGGGCGGACTTCATCCTGACCTACGCCGCCCTGGAGCTGGCGGCGGCCCTGCGGGCGGAGGCGTGACCCGCACCGCCCCCGGCGGCTGGGTGGCGGCGCTGCTGACGGTGGCGGTGGTGGGGGCCATCGCCTATGGCGTCAACGCCACCGCGTCGGCTCCGGCCGCGCCCGCGGCCCGGGGCGTGCTCGCCCGCTGCGTCCACACCCGGTTCGGCCCCGCGCTGGCGCCCCTGGACGCGCCGGCCGCGGTGCACCGGTACCGCCGCGCGCCCGCCTTCACCATCAACGTGCACCGGCTCTACCTGGCCACGGTCAGCGGGCCGGCAGGCCAGTTCACCGTCTGCCTGGTGCCCAGCTGGGCGCCGCACACGGTCAACAACTTCGTCATGCTGGCCCGCAACCACTTCTTCGACGGCCTCAGATGGGTGCGTGACCCGTCCACCGCCCCGGGTGGCCCGGTCATCCAGGGCGGCAGCCCCCTGAACACCATGGCCGGCGGGCCCGGCTACACCTTCGGGGACGAGCCGGTCCGGGGCCCCCTCTACCGCGGTGGGGCCTACCTGCCCGGAGCCGTGGCCATGGCCAACAGCGGGCCCAACACCAACGGCAGCCAGTTCTTTGTCACCCTCAGCCGCTTCTCCCTGCCCGCGCACTACAACCTGTTCGGGGCGGTCATCCGCGGGCTGACGGTGGCGCGGCATGTGCGCAAGGGACAGCCCATGACCGTGACGGTCCGCGCGGCCCTCCCGTGACCCGGGCCCCGCGGCAGGCCGCAGCCGCGGCCCTGGCGGCGGCCCGCCGCGTCATCCCCGGCGGTGTCAACAGCCCGGTCCGTGCCTTCGGCGCCGTCGGTGGGGCCCCTCCGTTTCTGGTGCGCGGCCGCGGGGCCGAGCTGATCGACACCGAGGGGCACTCGCTCATCGACTGCGTCCTGGCCTACGGGCCGCTCATCCTCGGTCACGGCCACCCGGCCGTGACCCGGGCGCTGCGGGGGCAGCTGCTCCGGGGGACGGCGTTCGGCGGGCCCACCGAGGCCGAGACCCGGCTGGCCGAGCGCATCGTCGCCGCCGTGCCCAGCGTGGAGATGGTCCGGCTGGTGAACAGTGGGACCGAGGCCACCATGAGCGCGGTGCGCCTGGCCCGGGCGGCCACCGGCCGGGAGAAGATCGTCAAGTTCGACGGCGGCTACCACGGGCACAGCGACGGCCTGCTGGCGGCGGCGGGCTCCGGGGTCGCGACCCTGGGGCTGCCGGGCTCACCGGGGGTACCGGCGGGGACGGTGGCCGACACCATCGTTGTGCCCTTCAACGACCTGAAGGCGGTTGAGGGGGCGTTCGAGGCGCAGGGCGAGAGGATTGCGGCGGTCCTGGTGGAGCCGGTCGCCGGCAACATGGGGGTGGTGCCGCCCCGGGCCGGGTACCTCGCCGGCCTGCGCGCGCTCACCCTGCGCTGGGGCGCCCTGCTGGTCTTCGACGAGGTCATGACCGGCTTCCGGGTGGCCTGGGGAGGGGCTCAGGCGCTCTTCGGGGTGCGGCCCGATCTCACCTGCCTGGGCAAGGTCATCGGCGGTGGCCTGCCGGTGGGGGCCTACGGCGGCAGTCGGGCCCTCATGGAGCAGGTCGCCCCGGCCGGGCCGGTCTATCAGGCGGGGACGCTGAGCGGGAACCCCCTGGCGGTCGCGGCGGGCCTGGCCACCCTGGAGGCGCTGGCGGACGGCCGTGCCTACGCGGCGCTGGAGGCGGCCGGGGCGCGCCTGGAGCGCGGCCTGCGCGAGGCGGCGGCCGCGGCCGGGATCGCCCTGACCGTCAACCGGGTGGGGTCGATGCTGACGCCGTTCTTCCACCCCGGACCGGTCGAGGACTACGCCCAGGCGCGCCGGGCCGATCGCGCCCGCTTCGCCCAGGTCCACCGGGGGTGGCTGGCCGCCGGCGTCTTCTGGCCGCCCTCGCAGTTCGAGGCCGGCTTCCTGTCCACGGCCCACGACGCGGCGACGGTGGACCGTGTGGCCGCGGCCTTCGCCACCGCCCTGGGGGCCGCGGCGGGCCCGCCGTGATGGGGGCGGCGCTGGTCGGGGCCGGTGACCGGCCGGCCCGGGAGGGGCGAAAATCCCGGTGCTATACTCAAGGCGACCGCTCCACCTGAGGGCACGCCGATGATCTCTCCCACCCACTTCTTCCTGCTGGCCCTGCTCATCGTGCTGGCCTTGATCGTCTTCGGCCCCAAGCGGTTGCCCGAGTTGGGGAGCAGCGTCGGCCGGGCGATCCAGGAGTTCAAGAAGGCCTCGAGCACCACCGTGGAGGAGGTCCGCTCCATGGCCTCCGATGTCACCGCTCCCGTGCCGCCGCCGCCCGCGTCGCCTCCGCCGAGCGCGGACACCAACCAGGGCGTTGGCGCCGGCTCCGCTGCGGGCGACAGCCAGCCGGGCAGCTGAGGTCCTGCCTGCGGGGCTGAGCCCGTGTCGACTCAGCCGCTGAGGGGTCCCGGCCCCCTCGCCTTCCTGCGCCGTCCCGGGTCGCCGTCCGGTCCCGATGAGGACGAGCGGCAGCTGACCCTGGTCGAGCACCTCACCGAGCTGCGGCACGTCCTCATCGTCTGCCTGATCGCCTGGGGGCTGGCCACCGCGCTGGCCTTCGCCTTCAACAACGCGATCATCCACATCCTGGAGCGGCCCCTGCTCCTGGCCCTGGGACACACCCACAGCCCCTTCGGGCCCCACGTGATCTACACCGGTCCGATCGAGGGCCTCTCCATCCCCTTCAAGGTGGCGAGCCTGGCCGGGGTGGTGCTGGCCCTGCCGGTGATCCTGTGGCAGCTGTGGACGTTCGTGGCCCCGGCCCTGCACCGCCGCGAGCGGCGCCTGGTCGGCCCCTTCGTCGGCAGCAGCTTTGTCCTCTTCGTGGTGGGCGCCGCCTTCGCCTACTTCGTGATGCCGATCGGCCTCACCTTCCTGGCCACCTTCCTGGGAGGCGACGCGGTCTACCTGCCGGACCTGAACAGCTACCTCACCTTCTTCGGCCTGCTGATCGTCATCTTCGGGGTGACCTTCGAGCTGCCGGTGGTCCTGTGCCTGCTGGGGGCGGTGGGCATCCTCAGCAGCCTGCAGCTGCGGCGCTGGCGCCGGGCCGCCATCTTCATCATCATCGCGGTGGCGCTGATCATCACCCCCGGGGCCGACCCCTTCACGCCGACCTTCCTCTCCATCCCCCTCATCCTGCTCTACGAGGCCAGCATCCTCATCATCCGGCTGGTGTTCCACCGGTGACGGCCCGCCACGACGGGCGGCGGCCGGACCAGCTGCGCCCGGTGACCATCCGGCCCGGTGCCGCGGCCTACGCCGAGGGTTCGGCACTGATCACCATGGGCCGGACCGAGGTCCTGTGCGCCGCCACCATCGAGGAGCGGGTGCCGCCGCACCGGCGGGGTCAGGGCGGCTGGGTGACCGCGGAGTACGCCATGCTGCCCCGGGCCACGGCGGAGCGCACCCCGCGGGAGCGGGGTGGCCGGATCGACGGGCGCACCCAGGAGATCCAGCGCCTGATCGGGCGCAGCCTGCGCATGGCCACCGATCTGCGCGCCCTGGGCGAGCGGACGATCATCGTCGACTGCGACGTCCTCCAGGCCGACGGTGGCACGCGGACGGCCGCTGTCACCGGGGGGTGGGTGGCGCTGGCCCTGGCGGCTCAGCGGCTGGTCGAGGCCCAGCTCTGCCGCCGGCCGCCGGTGCCGCGGGCCGTGGCCGCGGTGTCCGTCGGCATCCTGGGCGGGGTGCCGTGCCTGGACCTGGACTACCGCGAGGACCACCTGGCGGGAGCCGACCTCAACTGCGTGATGACCGAGGATGGCCGCTTTGTGGAGGTCCAGGGCACCGCCGAACGCGAGCCCTTCGACGAGCGCGAGCTGATGGCGGTCCTGGAGCTGGCCCGCTCGGGCGTCGCCGAACTCTGTGCGACCCAGCGGGCGGCGCTGCTGCCGCGGCCGGGCACCGTGGGGTGACCGCGATCGGGTCCCGGCTCCCGCGGGGCACCCGGGTCGTGGTCGCGACCCGCAACCCCGGCAAGGTGGGGGAGTTCCGCCGCCTGCTGGGGGCCAGCGGCTGGGAGGTGCTGGGGCTCGATGCGCTCCCCGGCGGCGCCGACGCGGCGTGGGACGAGGACGCCGACAGCTACCTGGCCAACGCCGCCATCAAGGCGCGGGCGGCCGTGGCCGCGACCGGAGTGGTGGTGCTGGCCGACGACAGCGGGCTCGAGCTGGACGCCTGCGGCGGCTGGCCGGGGGTCCGATCGGCGCGCTGGCTGGGCCCTGACGCCTCGGACGCCGATCGGGTGGAGGCGGTCCGGGCCCGGGTGGCCGGGCTGGCCCCGGGCCAGCGCGGGGCGGCCTTCGTCTGTGCCCTGGCGCTGGCCGCCCCCGGCCCCGGCGGCCAGCCGGCCCTGCTGGAGACGGTCGAGAGCCGGGTGCGCGGCCTCCTGCTGGCGGCGCCGCGCGGCGCGGCGGGCTTCGGCTACGACCCCCTCTTCGTGCCGGAGGGGCATACCACCACGATGGCCGAGCTGGCGCCGCTGGCCAAGGATCGGCTCAGCCACCGGGGACGGGCGGTGGCGGCGCTGCTCCAGCGGTTGGCGTCCGGGTAGCCTTCGGGCGGGCGGGACTCCGGGCCCCGGCCGGCTTCGGCTGCCGGTGCGAGTCCACTGGGATCGGGAGCTCGCCGGCGGCGATGGCCCGGTCGTCGTCGGCCAGCGTCCGCAGGCTGGTGGCCGCCAGGGCGGTGCGCAGGGCCATGGTCGCCCGGCTCCAGGACGGGTGCAGGGGGCAGACCTCCTGCCAGTGGCAGGGGCCGCCGCTGAGCGAGCAGCGCGCCGCCCGCAGGGGCCCCTCCGCGGCCTCCACCACCTCCAGCAGGGTGATGGCGGTGGGCTCGCGGCTGAGGCGATACCCGCCGCTGCGACCGGCCCGGGCGGTGGCCAGGCCAGCCTGGACCAGGCGGCCCATGATCTGGGCGGCGTATGTCGGCGGCAGCTCCATCTCCGCCACCAGCTGGCGCAGCTTGCGGCTGGGGTTCGGCCCGTCCCAGGCCAGGGCCAGGGCCAGGGCGGCGCGAACCACGTAGTCGCCACGGCGCGAGAGGGTCAGGTCCACGGGCGGTGCTCCTTCTGGCTGGTCGGCCCGTGGGGGGAACCACGGGTCCCCGAGCGGGGGTTTCCCACGGTACGTCAGACCCTAAACGTATCGCACGCTGGTTCACGTTGACCGTCACGCGACCGGTGGGTCGCTGATCCTGGAGGATCCGAGATGAGCACGCTCCCCAGTGCTGCGATGGACCGGCGCGAGACGGGTCTGTGGACCATGATCCTCGCGGTGGGGGCCGCCCTGGTCGCCGCCAGCGTCCTGGCGGTGGGGTACGCCACCAGTTGGGGCGGGACGTTCAACCCGACCCAGTCGGCCGCGGCCCTCCCGGTGGCCTCCACCGCGGTGGACCACGTCAACCTGACGATCGTGGTCGGCCCCAAGGGCCCGGCCTACGTGCCGGCCGACTTCACGGTGCCGGCCCACGCCACCGTGGTCGTCAGCGTCATGAACTTCGACGGGTCGACCCCCCTGACCGGGGTGCTGGCCAGCCACGCCCAGGTGTCGGGGACCGTCGGGGGCACGATCACGGTGCGGCCCCTGAACCCGGCCGACCCCAACGCTCTGGCCGGGGCGGCCCGCACGGTGCGCGCCGTCAGTCCCCAGCTGGTCTCCCACACCTTCACGGTCCCGGCACTCGGGCTCAACGTGCCGATGCTGGGCCAGTCGGTGACGACCTTCACCATCCACACCGGCAAGGCCGGGCAGTACCCGTGGCAGTGCTTCGACCCCTGCGGGACGGGGCAGGGCGGATGGTCGGGCCCGATGGCCGAGACCGGCTTCATGCGCGGAACCCTCACCGTCGCCGCCTGATCCGGCGGCGTCTGGGCCAGGCGCCGGCCCGGAGTTCGCAGCGGGCGAGCTCCTCGGCCGGCGCCGTTGGGTCCGGGGGCTTGGCGGCGGAGGCCGTAGACTGGGCAGGCGTCGGGGCGTGGCGCAGCGGTAGCGCACCTGCTTTGGGAGCAGGGGGTCCCCGGTTCGATCCCGGGCGCCCCGACTTCGAGGTCGTGCAGACGTTCTGGTGAGGGCGCCCCCACCGCTGGGGCCCGCCTATCATTCCCCGGGATGGCTGACACGAGCCGGCGTCGCCGGGCAGGGCGGGCGCAGCCGGCCGGGTGGCTCACCGGGGCCCTGACCCGGATCGATGCGGCCCTCCGCCAGGCGGTGGCGGTCGACGGGCTCCTGGAGATCGCCTGCGGAGCGGCCGCGGACGCCACCGGGGTCGAGGCGGTCTGGATCGCCGGCTTCACCCCCCGCACCGGGGAGGTGCGGCTGTACGCCGGCGCGGGGCCCAGGCGATCCGAGATGGGGTGGCTGGGAGCGGTCCTCGCCGGCGACTCCGGTGCCCGTGCCGCGGCGCCAGGCCCGGTCCGGTCCGCCGCGTTCCCCCTGGTGGTCCACGGAACCCGCCGCGCCACCCTGGCGGTCCACGCCGGGAAGGCCGGCCTGCTCGAACCGGAGGCGCTGACGCCGTGGGATTGCCTCGCGACCCACGTGTCCGCGGCCTGGGGGGCGCTCGACCCCGAGCGGGACCCGGGCTGGCCGGCCCCGACCGGTGCCGCGGATCGCTTCCCGCAGGCCTTCGCCCAGACCGGGGTCGGCAGCGCGCTGGTCGGGCTCGACGGAAGGGTCCAGGCAGCCAACCCGGCGCTCTGCGCGCTACTGGGCCGCGGTGCCCAGGACCTCGTGGGGGCGGAGGTGCGAGAGCTGATCCACCCCCACGACTGGCCCGCGACCTCCCGGCGGTTGGCGGCGGTCGCTCGGGGCGAGGGGTTGGCCTACGACACCTTCGAGCGGCGGGTCATCCGGGGCGACGGGGCCCTCCTGGCCCTGGTGATCCGGGCGTGCGTCCTGCGGAACGTTGAAGGGAACCCCCACGAGGTCTTCCTGCAGGTCGAGGACGTCACGGCCCGGCGGGACGCGGAGGCGCTGGCGGCGCGGCGCACCGCCCAGCAGGCGTTGATCGCCGACCTGGGGCGGATGGCGCTGAGCGAGCGGGACCTCGGTGCCCTGTTCGACAGCGCCGCAGCCATGGTCGCCGCCGGCGTTGGCGTCGAGTTCGGCAAGGTCCTGGAGCTGGAGCCGGGGGGAGCGGCCTGCCGGCTGCGGGCCGGGGTGGGCTGGGCCGCGGGGCTGGTGGGCGTGGCCCGGGTGGGCACGGAGGAGCACTCCCAAGCCGGCTACACCCTGCAGGCCGGGGCCCCGGTGATCGTGACTGACCTCGTCACCGAGACCCGTTTCACCGCGCCGTCCCTCTTGGCCGACCACGGGGTGCGTGCGGGCATGTCGGTTGTGATCGACGCCGGCGGCCGCCCCTTCGGGGTCCTGGGCGCGCACACCCGGGCGCCGCGGGCCTTCACCGGGGACGACATCCACTTCCTGCAGGCGGTGGCCAACGTCCTGGGCGCGGCCATCGCGCACCGCGTCGTGGAGGACCAGATGCGCCGACGGGCCCTCCACGATCCCCTCACCGGCCTGCCCAACCGGGTCCTCTTGCTGGACCGGCTCCAGCGCGCCCTGACGCGGGCCGCCCGCCGCCGGCGCGCCTGCGCGGTCCTGGCGGTGGACCTCGACCGCTTCAAGGTCGTCAACGACAGCCTGGGCCACCCGCGGGGAGACGCGCTCCTGGTCCAGGTTGGCCAGCGGCTGACCCAGGTGGCGCGCCGGGGGGATACCGTGGCCCGGTCCGGTGGCGACAGCTTCGTGCTGGTCCACGAGGCCGCGGGGCGGGCGCCGGTGGCGCTCGCCATCGCCGATCGGATTCACCGGGCGCTGGCCGCTGCCTTCGACGCCGGGGGCGAGGAGGTCTTCCTCACCGCGAGCATCGGGGCGGTCGTGGCCACCGCCGATGCGGAGTCGCCGGCGACCGTCCTCCAGGACGCGGCGCTGGCCGCCGCCCAGGCCAAGGCCCGCGGAGGCGAGTCCACCGTGCTCTTCGAGCCCGCCATGCGAGGCGGGTCGACGGACCTGGTCCAGATGGAGACGGCGCTGCGCCACGCGCTGGAGCGGGACGAGTTGGTGGTCCACTATCAGCCGATCATCGACGTCCCCACCGGCACCGTCGTGGCGGCCGAGGCTCTGGTCCGCTGGCGGCACCCGACGCGGGGGGTCGTGCCCCCGGCCGACTTCATCCCCCGGGCCGAGGAGACGGGCCTCATCGTCCCGATCGGCTACTGGGTCCTCCAGCGGGCGTGCCACGACGCCGTCCGCTGGGAGGCGGCGCGGGGCGGGACACCGCTCACGGTGTCGGTCAACGTCGCGGTGGCGCAACTCCGTGACCCCGGCTTCGCGGCGGCGGTGGCGACCACGCTGGCCGAGACCGGCCTGGCGCCCTCGTCGCTCTGCCTGGAGATCACCGAGTCGGGCCTGATGTCCGACGTCCACTCCGCCGTCTCGCTGCTGGGGGAGCTGCGCGCCCTCGGGGTCGGCCTGTCCGTCGACGACTTCGGGACCGGCTACTCATCGCTGGCCTACCTGAAGCGCCTGCCCATCACCCAGATGAAGATCGACCGCACTTTCGTGTCCGGCCTGCCCGGCGACGCCGACGACTCGGCGATCGTCACCGGCATCGTGAGCCTGGCCCACTCACTGGGCCTGGCCGTGGTCGCCGAGGGGGTGGAGACCCCAGACCAGCTGGCCGCCCTGCGGGCCGTGCACTGCGAACTGGCCCAGGGCTACCTCTTCTCCCGTCCCGTCGACGCCGAGGCGTTTCAGGCCCGCTGGGCGCCTGCCGGATTCTGACCCGGCTCGGCCCGGGGGCGGTCGAAGCGCGTGCCGGCCGGGCCCACCGCCCCCCAAGGCACCTCCAGCTCGCGCCGGGCCCGGCGGCCGAGCCACGCCCGCGGGCGAAGAGGGACGGGCCCCACGAGCGTGGCGCCCAGCAGCACCAGGAGCGGCCCGGTGTTGGGGTCGGTGCCGGCGCCGGTCAGGATCCCACCCAGCGACTGGCCCAGGACCCAGAAGGCGACGGCCAGCAGGGCCCCGGCCCCCAGGGCCAGGTGGCGGGCGCTCCGGAGCAGGACCCCGAGGCCGATGGCCAGCTGGAGCACCCCGAGCCCGAGGGCCAGGGCGGCGCCCTGCCCCGCCAGCAGGTGGGCCACCGGGAGCTGCAGGCCGCGCAGCCACTGGGGCTCGCCCGCGGCGGCGGCGGCGATGGTCGAGGCGATCGCTCCGCGGCCCCGGTTCGGGGGCAGGAGGATCAGCACCGCCCCCGTCACCCAGAGCACGACCCAGACCGCCCGGGTGCCCCGGTCACCGAGGAGGCCCTGGCCGGCGGCGTTGGTCGCCGAGGAGGGGCCCGCGCCCCGCGGCCAGGCGATCAGCGCGATCAGGGCATACAGCAGGACCGCGCCCGGCGCCCCGGTCACGGGGGTGGCGCCACCGGTCAGCAGACCCCCGAGGCCCTCGGCGAACCACCAGACCAAGAGGCTCCAGGCCAGGGAGGCGACGATGGCCGGCCGAACGGTCCGCCGCCACAGGAAGCCCAGCCCGAGGGCCAGCTGCACCAGGGCGAAGACCAGGTTCCAGGCGGCGATGTGGGGGGCGATGAAGCTGGCCATGGCCGTGATGGAGTGCCCGATCAGCGGCGGCTGCCCCTGGGCCACCGGGTCCAGGATCTGGGTGACGAACGCCGAGGTGAACATGGGGGGCTGGAGCTGGAGCAGTCCGTCCAGGAGCCACAGCGCCCCGAGGGCGACCTGCACCTGGCGGAGGCTGATCCGCCAGCGGCGGGGGAGCGGGCGGCCGGGGTCGTGGGCTGTGGGTGCGGTCGGCGGTGGGGACGTGATCATGCCAGCGAGTCAAGCTGGGTGGTCCCCTCACGGGCAAGCGTGCTTTTACGCAAGGGGATCCCACAGCGGGCGGGGGCGCCGAGCCGGGCCGCCACCCCGGCCCGAGTTTGCTACCTTGGGGCGGCCGCCCGCAGGGGCGTCGGTGCCGCGGTTCCCCGGTGGGGCGGGCTGGAAGCGATCCGCTCCCGTCGGGGGCGGTGGGCCCCGGGGGGGGCCGGCCCGGGGCCGCGGGCAGGCTCAGGCGGGGGTGGAGCCGGGCCGGCCGCAGGTCCCGGTCCGGGCCTTCGACTCGACGGATGCTGGAGGGCGCCGCATGACCCCCGTCTACCCCATCGCCCTCCTGGCCGGTGGGCTGGCGCTGGGCCTGCTGGTCCATGCCTCCAGCTTCGCGGTCCTGCGGCGGACGCTGGCCGGTCCGGGCCACGCCCTGGGTCGCTCCCTGGTGCGCAACGTGCGGGCGCCGATCAGCCTGATCGTGCCTCTGGCGGTCCTGACCCTCACGGTCGCCGCCGTTCCGACGCCCCGTCCGGCTCGGCCCATCCTGGGGCACGGGCTGGGGGTGCTGCTGGTCTTCGCCGTGGCCTGGCTGGTGGTGCGTCTGACCTACGTCCTCGACGACGTGATCTTGGGCCACTTCCAGCTCGAGGTGGCCGACAACCTCCGGGCGCGCCAGATCCACACCCAGATTCAGGTGCTGCGCCGGGTGACGGTGGTGGTGGTGAGCGTGGTGGCGGTGGCGGTGGTGATGCTGAGCTTCGGCGCCGTCCGGGCCATCGGGGCTGGCCTGCTGGCCTCCGCCGGCATCTTCGGGCTCATCGCCGGGATCGCTGCCAAGCCGATCGCGACCAACCTCATGGCCGGGGTGCAGCTGGCGATCAGCCAGCCCATCCGGGTCGATGACGTGGTGGTGGTCGAGGGGCACTGGGGCCGGGTGGAGCAGATCGCGCTGACCTATGTCGTGGTCCGGGTCTGGGACCTGCGCCGGCTGGTCCTGCCCATCGTCTACTTCATCGAGAATCCCTTCGAGAACTGGACCCGTTCCACCGCCGACATCCTCGGCTGGGTCTTCATCGAGGTCGACTACACAGCGCCGGTGGCGGCCATCCGCGAGCACCTGCACGAGGTGCTGTCGGCCTCGCCCCGCTGGGACGGCAAGGTGTGGAACCTGCAGGTGACCAACCTGGGGCGGGAGACGATGCAGCTCCGCGCCCTGATGAGCGCCCGCGACAGTGCCACCTCCTGGGAGCTGCAGTGCGAGGTGCGCGAGCGGCTGGTGACCTTCCTCCAGTCCGATCACCCCGGCGCGCTGCCCCACCTGCGGGCGGTGCTGGGGTCGCCCGGCGGCCCTGAGGTCCCGACCCCCGCGGGCGAGGCGCCCCAGCGCCGGACGGAGGGGCGTCGGGGCGGCCGGGCGACCTGACCGGCGGGCGCCAGGACCCCCACCACCACGCTCAGAACCGGTGCGCCCGCCGGTCCCGGGCGGTACGGCCGTCGGGGTCGTAGAGGGTGCGGTAGAGGGGGCGCACCCACCAGGCGGACCCCCACGGGATCGGGGCCGGATGGTGCACCAGGATGCGTCCCTCGGGGTGGGGGCCCCGGCGCCCGCCAGCGTGCCAGGCGGCCACCGACGCGGCGGTGGCCCGCCACAGGCCCAGGCTGGCCCCCGGGTGGAGCAGGGCGGGGTCGTCGGGGGCGCGGCCCAGGTGCTCGGCCCAGAGCTGGAGGCGCAGGGAACGGGCGAAGACGCGGGCGCCGTCCCCCTGGCCCCCGGGGTCGGTCGGGGGCCGCGGGTCCAAGGTGGCGTCCAGCACCGCGCAGGAGAGCTCGGAGTCATGGGTCCAGGAGCGCCGGTTCATGTTGTCGGAGCCGCTCACGACCCAGACGTCGTCGATGATGCAGACCTTGGCGTGCACGTACACCGGACAGCCCCGGCGGTTCTCCGGGTCGAAGACGCCCACGCGCTCGCCACCCGCCTGCTGGAGCCGGTGCAGCGCCACCAGCTGGCCGATACGGTTGGGCGGACCGGTGAGCGGGCCGTCGGTGTCCGGGAGGCGGGGGACCACGGCGATCACCTGCAGCGTGGGCACGCGCCGCAGCTGGGCCGCCAGGATTGCGGCCACCTCCTCCGACCACAGGTACTGGTCCTCAACGTAGATGAGGCTGCGCGCGCGCCGGACCGCCTTGATGAGGGCCCGCGCGATGCTCCGTTCGCCCTGGCGGGCGAACGGGTACGTCGGGCGGCGGGGCGGGTAGGTGCGCAGGACCTGGACCGCGTGGGGACCGGCGGGGAGTGGGGTCGGCAGGGGCGGGGGAAGGGGGCGGGGATGGCGCGGCTCCCGTGCCAGCCGGGCCAGGGCGGCGCGCCAGGGCGTGCGGCGGTCCAGGGGGGCCGGGTCGGCCCAGCGCTCCCGGAAGCAGAGCTCCAGGTCGGCGACCGCGGGCCCCTGCACCTCCAACTGGAGATCGTGCCAGGGGGGGCGGGGGCCGTACTGCCGGGCCATTGGCTGGGGCTGCGGGTCGCCGCGGTGCTCGGCATCGTCGCGACGGCTGTGGCAGAGGTCGATGCCGCCCACGAAGGCGCGATCGTCGTCGCCGTGGCCCGGTCGGCGGATCAGGACCAGCTTTTGGTGGTGCGACCCGAACGGCCGGACCCGCTCGTCCAGCAGCACCTCGCCGCCCCGGCGGTTGACCTCCGCCCCGAGGTGGCGGTTGGCGGCCTCGCTGAACGACAGCAGGCTGGGATGCGAACGCCAGACCAGCCCTCGCACCAAGACCCCCCGGTGAGCCAGCTCAGCCAGGAGGTCGCCGACGGCGGGCCCCTCCGGGGCCAGCAGCTCGTCGCGGTCGCCGCGCCAGTCGGTGAAGTGGACCCGGTCCCCTGGGGTGAGCGCCAGCAGCACCTGGCGCAGGCGGCGGTAGTAGCTGGCCCCGTGGACCAGCGGGCGGACGAGGTTCCCCTGGGTCCAGGCGGTGCCGTCCGGTCGCCCGGCGTCGATCTCGGTGTCGGGGTTGCCCCGCTCTTTGGGGGTGAGGAACCAACTCGAGAGGGCCGTCATGGTCGCCTCCTGGGTGGGCTGTCCCGCCGGCGGTGGGCCGCGTGCCCGGGGTGTCGCCGCCGAGTATGCAAGGTCCCCTGGGCCCCGGCCCCCGGCGGGGCCCGGCCCCGGCGGCCCCGGTCGGGCGCACCGGTGGTGGCCCGGACCGCTATGTTGGGGCGGCGGTCCGGTGAGCGGCGGGGCCGGCGGGCGGAGCCCGCACGGCTCCCGGCGGGCGCCGTCGCGTTGTTCCCCCTGGGCGACCGGTCGCCACGCCCAGGCCCAACCTCCGGCGGCGCCGGGAGAGATCAGGAGGCGGACCATGCAACTCGGGATGATCGGGCTGGGACGGATGGGGGCCAACATCGTGCGCCGCCTCCTGCGCGACGGCCACACGTGCGTCGCCTACGACATGACCCCGGCGGCGGTGCAGGCGCTGGTCGCGGACGGCGCCACGGGGGCCACCTCCCTCGATGCCTTCGTCGCCCAGTTGGCCCGGCCGCGGGTGGCCTGGGTGATGGTGCCGGCGGGGGTGACCGGGACCACCGTCGACGAGCTGGCCCGGCGCATGGAGCCCGGGGACATCATCATCGACGGCGGCAACAGCTACTACCGCGACGACATCGACCGCGCTCGCGTCCTCCAGGAGCGGGGCATCCACTACGTGGACTGCGGCACCAGTGGCGGGGTCTGGGGGCTGGAGCGGGGGTACTGCCTCATGATCGGCGGCGAGGGGGAGGTGGTCCGCCACCTCGACCCGCTCTTCCGCAGCATCGCCCCCGGGGTGGAGAGCGCCCCGCGAACGCCCGGGCGCTCCGGCGAGCCGAGCGCGGCCGAGCGGGGGTACCTGCACTGCGGCCCCAGCGGGGCCGGGCACTTTGTGAAGATGGTCCACAACGGGATCGAGTACGGCCTGATGGAGGCCTACGCCGAGGGGCTCAACATCATCCAGCAGGCCGGCGTCGGCCGGCGCGAGGCGGAGGTGGACGCGGAGACCACCCCGCTGCGGGACCCCCAGTACTACCAGTTCCAGATCGATGTCAAGGAGGTGGCCGAGGTCTGGCGCCGGGGGAGCGTGGTGGCGTCCTGGCTTCTGGACCTGACGGCTGCGGCCCTGGTCCAGGACCCCTCCCTGGCCGGCTTCTCCGGCCGGGTGTCGGACTCGGGGGAGGGGCGGTGGACGGCGCTGGCGGCGGTGGACGAGGGGGTTCCGGCCCCGGTGATCACCGCGGCACTCTCGACGCGCTTCAGCTCGCGCGGCAACGGTGACTACGGTGCCCGCCTGCTCTCGGCGATGCGCAAGGAGTTCGGTGGTCACGCTGAGCGGCAGGGCTGATCGGGGTGGGCCTCCCCAGCCCCGCCCGCGAGCACACGCCCTCGGACGCCCTGGTCTTCTTCGGGGCCACCGGCGACCTCGCCCACAAGCAAATCTTCCCCGCGCTCTACGCCATGGCCAAGCGGGGCCGCTTGCGCGTCCCGGTGGTGGGGGTGGCGTTCTCGGGGTGGAGCCTCGCCCAACTGCGGGACCGGGCCCGGGACGGCATCGAGCTGGCGGGTGGCGTCGACGACCCGCGGGCCCTGGAGCAGTTGCTCGGGCGCCTGCGGTACGTCGACGGCGATTACGCCGACCCGAGGACCTTCGCGGCGCTGCGCCAGGCCCTGGACGGCGCGGCCGCCCCGACCCACTACCTGGCCATCCCCCCCGCGCTCTTCGCGACGGTGATCGAGGGACTGCGGCGGGCGGGGCTCACCGAGGGGGCGCGGGTGGTGGTGGAGAAGCCCTTCGGGCGCGACCTGGCCTCGGCCCGGGCCCTCAACGCGGTGCTGGGAGCCGCGCTCCCGGAGGAGGCCATCTTCCGGATCGACCACTTCCTCGGCAAGGAGCCGATCGAGAACATCCTCTATTTCCGCTTCGCCAACTCCTTCCTGGAGCCGGTCTGGACCCGTGACCACGTCGCCAGCGTCCAGATCACGATGGCCGAGAGCTTCGGGGTCCAGGGCCGGGGCCAGTTCTACGACGCCACCGGCTGCCTGCGGGACGTGGTCCAGAACCACCTCTTCCAGATCATGGCGCTGCTGGCCATGGAGGCCCCAGCCGGCGCGGGGGTGGCATCGCTGCTGGCCGAGAAGGCCAAGGTCTTCGCGGCCATGCGCCCCCTGACCTCGCGGGAGCTGGTCCGGGGGCAGTTCCAGGGGTACCGGGCCGAGCCCGGGGTCGCGCCGGACTCCGATGTCGAGACCTACTGCGCGGTCCGACTGCACGTGGACTCCTGGCGCTGGGCGGGCGTGCCCTGGTACCTGCGCGCGGGCAAGTGCCTTCCCCTGACCGCGACCGAGGTGCTGGTCCAGCTGCGCCGGCCACCCCAGCGTCTCTTCGCCGACGCCTGGCCCCGGGCTGGGCGGGCCAACTACGTGCGCTTCCGGGTGGCGCCGGGGCCCGCCATCGCCCTGGCGGCGCGGGTCAAGCGTGCCGGCGAGGCCTTTGTCGGGGATCAGCGGGAGCTGTACCTGAGCGACGACCAGCCGGACGAGGAGGCCCCCTATGAGCGGCTCCTGGGCGATGCCCTGGTCGGCAACCGCGCCCTCTTCACTCGGGAGGACGCGGTCGAGGCGGCCTGGGCCGTGGTCGACCCCGTGCTCGGCGAGCACCCGCCGGCCCTGCCATACGCTCCCGGCACCTGGGGGCCGGCGGCCGCCGACCGGCTGGTCGCGGCCGCCGGCGGCTGGCACAACCCGGCCCCTGACGGGGGGGCTCCGAGCTGACCGCCGTCTAGGGGGTCGGCGCCGCCGCGGTCGCTGCCGGCCGCGCGGGGCCTGGGCCGGCCCGGCGCAGCAGCTGCCGTCGCTGGGCGCGGCGGGCGTCCGTGAGGACCACCCGAGCGGCGTTGCGGCCGGGAGCGCCCATCACGCCGCCGCCGGGATGGGTTCCGGACCCACACAGGTACAGCCCCGCCAGCGGCGTTCGATAGGCCCCGGCCTGGGGGGTGGGCCGGAACGAGAGCAGCTGGTCCAGCGACATCTCCCCGTGGAAGATGTTGCCGCCGAGCAGGCCGTACTCCCGCTCCATGTCGAGGGGGGTCACGACCTGGCGGTGGAGCACCGCTCCCGGCAGGTTGGGTGCGTACTGGCCCAGCAACTCGATCACCCGGTCCCCGAAGCGGTCGCGCTCGGCGTCCCAGTCGGTGCCCGCCAGCTGGTTGGGGGCGTACTGCACGAAGCAGGTCATGATGTGGCGCCCCTCGGGAGCCAGGGTGGGGTCCTTGGTGGTGGGGATGACACAGTCCATCATCGGCTCGCCGCTCCAGTGCCCGGCCTGGGCCTCGCGCCAGGCCGCCTCCAGATAGGGCACCGACGGGTTGATCATGATCTCGGGGTGCTGCGGGCCCAGGCTGGTCCCCGGCCGGGCGCTGAAGTCCGGGAGCTCGGCCAGGGCCAGGTTCACCTTGGCCGCCCCGCTGCGCGTCCGGTAGCGCTCGATGTCGGTGACCAGGTCGGCGGGCAGGTGCTCCCGGCCCACCAGCCCCAGGAAGGTGGTCGTGGGGTGGATCCCGGAGATGACCTGGGACGCGCGCAGCTCGGTGCCGTCGACCAGGGCCACGCCGGTCGCCTGGCCGGCCTCGACCAGGACGCGGGCCACCGGCGCCTCGGTGCGGATCTCCGCTCCATGGGCCCGGGCGGCGGCGGCGATGGCCTCGGAGAGACCGCCCATGCCGCCGCGGACGAAGGCCCACCCGCCGCGCTGGGCGCCGACTTCACCCATCCGGTGGTGCAGCAGGACGTACGCGGTCCCAGGGGAGTGGGGCCCAGCCCAGGCGCCGATGACCCCGCCGGGGCACAGCGCCCCCTTGATGGCCGGGTCCTGGAACCACTCGTCGAGGAAGTCCGCCACCGGCAGGGTCATGGCGTCGACCAGGCGCGACAGGTCGCGGCGGTGCCGGACCAGATGGCCGCCCAGCGACAGCGCGTGCCGCAGGTCGTCGAGGGAGCGCAGTCGCACCGTTGGCGGGATCGCGTCGAGCAGCGGCCGGACCACCGCCACCAGGCTGGTCAGGCTGCGGTCGTACTCCAGGTAGGCGGCGGCATCGTGCGGCGAGAACCGGGCGATCTCAGCGGCCGCCCGCTGGGGGTCCTCCCAGACGAAGAGGCTGCGGCCGTCGGGAAAGGGCGTGAAATAGGCGGGGTCGAGGGGGTACACGGCGTAGCCGAAGCGGGGGAGGTCGAGGTCGCGGACGATGTCGGGGCGCAGGAGGCTGACGACGTAGGAGAGGACCGAGACCCTGTAGCCCGGCCACACCTCCTCGGTGACCGCGGCGCCGCCGACGCGGGGACGCCGCTCCAGGACCGCCACCCGCTGGCCGGCCCGGGCCAGGTAGGCCGCGCAGACCAGACCGTTGTGGCCGCCGCCGACGATGATCGAGTCATAGGTGTTCGCCACCGCCCGCCCTCCATAGCTCTGCGACCGCCGACGGGGTCACGGGCCGCTCCAGTGGCGCCGCCCCTGGCCGGCGCGCTCCCGGAGGCCGGATCCGCTGCCAGCCATGGTAGGGCCGCGCCGGGCCCGGGGCCGGTTCAGCTATCCTCACCGGCACAGGGCTGGGGAGCGCCCGGTCGGCGTGGAGGGTGTTGTGGACGAGGCGCGCGGCGGCGCCGCGGAGGGGTGGTCGGCGGGTGGTGGCGCCGTCCGGGCCGACGGGGCTGACATCTGCATCGTCGGCGCCGGGGTGATCGGGACCGCCATCGCCTACCACCTGGCCCGGCGCGGTCTCGGCCGCATCGTCCTGTGCGACCAGGGGTCGGTGGGCGAGGGTATGAGCGGGCGGTCGTCGGCGCTGATCCGCATGCACTACACGTTCCCGGGCGAGGTCGAGCTGGCGGTGCACAGCCTGCGGGCCTTTCGCGCCTGGCCCGAGGTCATGGGTGCCCTGCCGGTCTTCCGCCCGGTGCCGTTCGTGCGCATCGTCGACCCCGACGAGCTCGAGGCGCTGCGGGCCAACGTCGCTATGCAGCGCCGTTGCGGGGCGGTGGTGGAGCTGATCGACCACGACACCCTGGCAGGCCTGGCCCCCGGTTGGGACGTGGACGATGTCCCCCTGGCCGCGTACGAGCCGGAGGCCGGGTACGGGAGCGGCGGGCAGGTGGCGGCCGACTTCCTCGCCCGGGCCCGGGAGCTCGGGGTCACGTACCGTCCGGGCACGCGCGTGCTGGACCTGCGGCGGCAGGGGGACAAAGTGGTGGGGGTGACCACCCAGGCGGGGCCGATCGAGGCGTCGCTGGTCATCTGCGCCACCGGGGTCTGGAGCCGTCCCCTGCTGCGGACGGTGGGGTGGGACCCGCCCATCGACACCGAGCTGCACGCCGTGGCCATCGTGCGCCGCGGCGGCACCGGCGGCGCCGAGCAGCTCTCCTGCATCGACTCCGTCACCCACACCTACTTCCGCCCGGATGTCGCCGGGACCACGCTGGTGGGCAGCTTCTACGGGCCTCGCGGCGCTGATCCGGACGCCTTCCCCCAGCGAGCGCCGGACTCCGAGCTGGCAGAGCTGGTGGCGGCCGCCAGCCGGCGGGTCCCCAGCCTGGCCGAGGGCGGCATCGCCCGCAGCGTGACCGGCGTCTACGACATGACCCCGGACACGCGCCCCCTCATCGGCCCGGTGCCCACGGTGTCGGGCTGCCTGGTGGTGGCGGGCTTCTCGGGGATGGGCTTCAAGATCTCGCCCGCGGTGGGGTTGACGGTGGCGGAGCTGGTCGGTGACGGCCGGGCCACGACGGTGGACCTGGCGCCCTTCCGCCCGGAGCGCTTCGCGGAGGGGGCGCTGATCCAGCCGGCGCACGAGTACCGCGACGACCTCAACAGCGCCGCCCGTGGCGGTGGAGGGCTCCGGGGCAGCAGGTCCTAGCCCCGAGCGGGGCGGTCGTCGGCGCGGTGGTCAGCGGATCGTCACCTCGAGCGCGGCCCACCGCGTCGCGGGCACGGTAGGCTGCAGGCGATGCATGCATGGGCTGGGCGGCTGAGCGTGGCCGGCGCCGTGGCCCTGGCATTGACCACCACCGCCCTGGGGCCCGCCGTCGCGGCCCGGGCGAACACCGTTCCCGGATCGGTCACCAGGCCGGTCGCGAGCTGGGCCACGCGGGTCAGGGGCCTGGGGGAGATGATCCAGGCCCCTGCGGCCGGGGCCGCCCCGCGCCTGCTGCGGCCGCTGCCGCTGCTCACCACCCGGCGGTCGACCGCGGTCAGCGCTCCGGCGTCGGCCGGCGGGTCGCCGCGGCTGGTGCCGGCCGGCTCGACGGGGCCAAGAGCGCTGACGGGGAGCACGCCGACGGCCGTCGAGATCCTGACCAAGTTCGCCGGCATCAGCAACGCGGCCCAGTACAGTGCCATGGGGGTGGCGACCGAGCCGCCCGACACCCAGCTGGCCGCCGGGCCCACCCAGCTGCTGGAGGCCGTCAACGACACGGTCGCCGTCTACAGCAAGGGCGGCACGCTGCTGGCCCACACCGGGCTGGCCACCTTCTTTGGCATCGGCGGCGGCTTTCAACCCACCGACCCCCGGGCGCTCTACGACGCTGGCAGCGGCCGCTGGTTCATGAGCACGCTCTCCTTCGACCCCAGCACGTCCCAGAGTCAGGTGTACCTGGCGGTGTCCACCAGCAGCGACGCCTCGGCCGGGTGGACCGTCTACCGGGTGGGAGGCCTGCAGCCGGTCATCGCCGACCAGCCCAAGGTCGGCGTGGACTCCTCCGTGGTGGCCATCTCCGCCAATGACTTCAACGGCAGCCGCAACTTCACCGGAGCCCAGACCTGGGTGCTCCAGAAGTCGGAGGTCGTCAGTGGCAGCTCCAGCGTGGCCGTGGACGCGTTCCCGGCCAACCCCGGCCAGTTCGGCCTGGTGCCGGTGCAGGCGCTGGGTGCGCTCTCCACCGAGTATCTGGTCGCCAGCACCCCGACTGGATCGGCGCTGCAGGTGGTGGCTGTGACCGGCACCCCGGCGGCGGGGGACGTGACCATGCGCCAGTGGACCCGGGCCGTTTCCGAGATGGCCCCGCCGCCGCTGGCCGCCCAGCCTGGTGGTGGGCCGGCCCTCAACACGGACGACAACCGCCTGCTGGAGGCGCTCTGGCGCGGCGGGGTGCTCTGGACCGCCGGCAATGAGGCCTGTGTCCCCTCCGGTCAGACCACCCAGCAGGCCTGCCTGCGGGTCATGAGCGTCGCCGTCAGCCCCGGCGTCTCGCCCGCGATTGGCACCGACGTCAACATCGGGCAGACGGGCACGGACCTCTACTACCCGGCCTTCGGGCTCGACAGCGCCGGCAGCCTCCTGATGACCTACGGCTTCTCCAGCCTGAACCCGGCGACCTACCCCTCCGTGGGCAGCCTGGCCTTCGACCCGGCGACAGGGCAGATCATCGGGGGCCCCACCCTGGCCGCGGGCCCGGTGGGTTACCAGGAGCAGGCGGGCCAGAGCTCCTTCCGCTGGGGCGACTACAGCGGGGCCGCCATCGACCCCGGGACGCCCAGCGACGTGTGGGTGGCGGGCGAGGTCACGACCAACCAGGGGGTCGGCAGCAGCGGCACCCTCTGGAACTGGGGGACCGAGATCGCCCGCCTGACGGCCTCGGCTCCCACCGTGACCGGGGTCACCCCGGGCTCGGGCTCCACGGCGGGCGGAGCCCAGGTGACGGTGACCGGGACGGACTTCGTGGCCGGTGCGACCAGCGTGTCCTTCGGCGGGTCGGCGGCCCCCGCCGTCGCGGTCCAGTCGCCGACCCGCCTGACTGCGACCGTCCCGGCGCACGCGGCCGGGCCGGTGCTGGTGACCGCGACCACCGCCACCGGCACCAGCGACCAGGCCTACGACCAGTACATCTACCTGAGCAACGCTGCCGGCGAGGCCTACACGGCGCTGGCGCCGTACCGGATCCTGGACACCCGGCAGTCCAGTGCCCTGCCGCCCGGCGGCAGCGTCACACTCCAGGTCACCGGCACCGGCACTGGCTCCGACGCCGTCCCGGCGGGGGCCGTGGTGGCGGTGCTCAACGTGACGGTGACGCAGGGCAGCCAAGCCGGGGTGCTGACCGTGTACCCCGGGGGCTCCGCCTCCCCCCCCACCTCCAATCTCAACTGGGCGAAGGGCCAGACGGTGCCCAACCTGGTCACCGTGCCCCTCAGCCCCGGCGGCACGGTGGGGATCACCGACCACTCGGCGGGATCGGTGGACGTGGTGGTGGACGTGGAGGGCTACTACGCCGCGCCCACCTCCGGGGCCGGCCAGTACGCGGGGCTGGTCCCCGCCCGGATCCTCGACACGCGCAACGGGACCGGGGGGATCACAGGGCCCATCGCCGGCGGGCAGACGATCGCGCTCCAGGTGACCGGCCGCGGCGGGGTCCCCGCCAGCGGGGTGGCGGCGGTGGTGATGAACGTGACCGTGACCCAGACCACGCGGTCAGGGTTCCTCACCGCCTACCCCACCGGCGAGGCTCGGCCCACGGCGTCCAACGTGAACTGGGTCAAGGGGGAGACGGTGGCCAATCGGGTCATGGTTCCGGTGGGCTCCGGCGGGCAGGTGACCCTCTACAACTCCTACGGGGACACCCAGATCGTGGTCGACGTCAACGGGTACTTCACCGACGGCTCGGTGACCCCCGGCACGGATGGCCTGCTGGTCCCGCTGGCGCCCCACCGCCTGCTCGACACCCGCCTGACCGGTCAGACGCTGGGTCCGGGCCAGGTGCTGACGGTGCCGGTGGCCGGGTTGGCCGGCGTCCCGTCCAGCGGGGCGAGCGCCGTGGTGATGAACGTCACCGTGACGGACACCACCACCGCAGGTTTCCTCACCGTGTACCCGGCGGGGACGGCCGCCCGCCCGACGGCGTCGGACGTCAACTGGGTCAAGGGCAAGACCGTGCCCAACATGACGGTCGCGACCCTGGGGGCGGCGGGCGCCATCGACGTCTACAACTCGTACGGTCGGACCGACGTGGTCATCGACGTCGTCGGCTGGTTCAGCTGAGCGCATCCCCTCACCGCTGGGCGGCTGTCGGCAGCCGGCGGCGACCCATGGCCGCGGGCGACGGCGGGCGCCAGCGGGGCCGCGCCCGGCAGCCCGCGGCCAACGCCTGGCGGAGGGTTGCCTGGGCCCGGGGCACGGCCACCGCTGCGTGGATCCGTGGCCACAGGAGGGCCGTGTTCGTCCGGGCGAGTGGGGCGGCCGCGCGGTGCGGGCCGTGCGTCGCGGGCCGCGCGGCCGCCTCGGGAGCGATCGTCACGCAGTAGCCGGTGCCGCACCAACCGGTTGGGGCCCGGGGCGGCCTCGACCCGGGAGGAGGGCGGTCCCAGTCCGTGCCCTCGATGAGCGGGCGAGCCGGGGTCGGCGACAGCACTTGGGCCAGGGCCACCAGCGGACGATCGCCGCGGACCGCCCCCGGGCGGCGACCACCGGCAGGGCCGCGATCCCGCGGGCGGATCACAGGCGGGGACAGCGGTTCCCGGCGCGCCGAGGAGCACGATCCGAGGCCTGGGACTCGGCGGGCGTCGAGGCCCGCCAGGGCGAACCCGGCGCGGGGCCGCCACCCGCGGCGCGGCCGCGGCCACAAGTTCAAGGCTGTTCTCGGCGTGGCGCAGGATTGGCGCCACCAGGGGCAGCACCGGTGCGGATCGACGGATGGCCGGCTGCCCGCTCCGGCTCGCGCGGAGGAGCCCCCGCCGCCGCCGGCGCGGCCACTCGCGCTCCGTACCATGGGGTCCGGGGAGCGCGCGAGAGGATCAGAGGAGGCTGGCATGAACGGGTCGGGCAGCGGGGTGGGCGGCGAGGACACCGCCGAGGTCCTATGGGAGCCGAGCGCTGCGTTGCGGGAGGGGTGCGCGCTCACGCGGTTCGCGATGGCCGCCCGGCCCGCCGGGGCGCCATCCGGCTTCGAGTACACCGCCCTCTGGCGATGGTCGGTTGGGGACCTCGATGCCTTCTGGGACAGTGTGTGGCGCTTCTTCGACGTGCGGGGCACACGACCGCCGGGCCCGGTGGTGACGCCCGGGACGATGCCGGACGTGGCCTGGTTCCCGGGGGCGACGCTCAACTACGCGGAGCAGGCGCTGCGGCACGCTGACCGCGACCGGCCGGCGATCGTGCACCTCTCCGAGGTGCGGCCCCTGGACAGCGTGTCGTGGTCGGAGCTCGGATCCCAGGTGGCCGCCGCCGCGGCCGGGCTGCGCGCGCTCGGGGTGCAGCCCGGCGACCGCGTCGCCGCCTACCTCCCCAACATCCCAGAGGCGGTGGTGGGCCTGCTGGCCTGTGCCAGCGTGGGGGCGGTGTGGTCCAGCTGTTCCCCCGACTTCGGTGGCCCCAGCGTGGCAGACCGGTTCCGTCAGATCGAGCCCGTGCTGCTGCTGGCCACCGATGGGCACCGGTACGCCGGTCGGGACCACGACCGCCGGCAGGTGGTGGTGGAGCTGGCGCGCCAGCTGCCCAGCGTCCGGCGGGTGGTCTGGATTCCCTACCTGGGCGCCGCCGACCAGCTCCCCCATGGCGCCGGGCACATGCTCTGGGATGAACTCCTCCGCGAGCCGGCGCCGCTGCGGTTCGAGCCCGTCCCGTTCGGGCACCCGCTCTGGATCCTCTACTCCTCGGGGACCACGGGGCTCCCCAAGCCGATCGTCCAGAGCCACGGGGGCATCGCCCTCGAGCATCTGAAGGCTTTGGGGCTGCACCACGACCTGGGTCCGGAGGACCGGTTCTTCTGGTTCACCACCACCGGCTGGATGATGTGGAACTTCCTGGTCAGCGGCCTGCTCCTGGGGGCCACCATCGTCCTCTACGACGGCAGTCCGGCCCATCCCGATGCCGGTGCGCTGTGGCAGCTCGCCGAGACGGCGGGCGTCACCCTCTTCGGGACCAGCGCGGGCCAGCTCACCGCCTCGCAGAAGGCGGGGCTGGCTCCCGGGGAGCGCTTCGACCTCAGCCGGCTGCGGTCGGTCGGGTCGACCGGGTCGCCGCTACCGGCCGCGGGCTTCCGCTGGGTGTACCAGGCGGTGAAGCGCGACCTGTGGCTGGCCTCGGTCAGTGGCGGCACCGACGTCTGCACCGGCTTCGTGTTGGGCGCCCCCTGGCTCCCGGTCCGTGCGGGGGTCATCCAGTGCCGAGCGCTGGGGGCGCGGGTGGAGGCCTACGGCCCCGATGGCCGTCCGGTGAGCGACGCTGTCGGCGAGCTGGTGGTCACCGCCCCCATGCCGTCGATGCCGATCGGCTTCTGGAACGACCCCGAGCGGCGCCGCTACCGCGCCAGCTACTTCGAGATGTTCCCCGGGGTCTGGCGCCACGGCGACTGGGTGCGCATCCGCCCGGATGGGGGCGTGGTGATCTACGGGCGGTCGGACTCCACCATCAACCGGCTCGGCGTGCGCATGGGCTCGAGTGAGATCTACCGGGCGGTCGAAGCCCTGCCAGAGGTCACCGACAGCCTGGTCGTGGACGTTGAGCGGCCGAACGGGCCGGAATTCATGCCGCTCTTCGTGGTCCTGGCCCCGGGGCGGGCCCTGGACCCGGAGCTGGAGGCGCGGATCGCGGGCCAGATCCGGACGACGGTGTCGCCGCGCCATGTTCCCGACCGCATCATCGCGGTACCGGAGATCCCCAAGACCCTCAATGGCAAGAAGCTGGAGGTGCCGGTGAAACGCATCCTTCAGGGCCTGGACCCGGGCGCGATCCTGAACCCCGGCTCGGTGGCGAACGTGGCGGCGCTGGCCCCCTTCGTGGCGCTGGCCCACGAGCTCCAGGGCCCTGTGGAGCCTGGCCCGGCCGGGTGACGGGCACGCGGGTCCCGTTCCGGGGCCCCTGGGCCGGGGGGCCTGCCCACGGCTGGCGGCAGTGGCTGCGGGCCCCGGAGCCGAGGCGGCGGGTGGTGCGACGAGCCACCGGCAGCGGACTGGGAGCCGTGGTGGGGTTCTGGGGTCCGATCCTCGACTCGCAGAGGGGCTCAACACCGGGTGCGACCGCTGAGCGGCGGCGCCAGGAGCGTCAGATGGCTCCGGGTGAACTCGCCCGCGGGAGGGGGGCCTTACCGGGTCGGCCTGGGGAGCGAGAGGCCACATGGGGCGTCGGGGGGTGGCGCGGCGGATCGCGCTGGGGACGACCCTCAGGGGTCGCCCCACCAACCGCGATCCAGACGGCAAGTGCCGCCGGAGGGGGCTGAGTGGCCCCATCGGCGAGGTCAAACTGGCTGGGGCGGAAGGATTCGAACCTTCGAGTGGGGGATCCAAAGTCCCCTGCCTTACCACTTGGCGACGCCCCAGCGTTGGGCCAAGGGTACGGCACAGTGCAGCGCGGGCCGGTCCTCAGGTGAGGAGCTCCGCCTCCACGTCGATCTCGACATTTCCCTCCAGCGCCTTGGAGACCGGGCAGTTGGCGGCGGCGTCCGCCGCAGCGCTCTGGAAGCCGGCGGCATCGAGCCCGGGGACCTGCCCGCTCACGGCGAGGTGGATTCGGGTGATCCGCACGGCCGTGGCGTCGAAGGTGGCGGTGGCGCTCACCCGCAGCGTCGTGGGGGGATGGCCTCCTCGGGCCAGCCCGCTGGAGAACGCCATCGAGAAGCAGGCGGCATGGGCCGCCGCCAGGAGCTCCTCGGGAGTGGTCCCCTCGTCGGTCTCGCCGGTGCGCCCGGCCCAGCTGACGGCGGCCGCCGGGAGCGCTCCCCGCTGGAACTGGACGGATCCTCGCCCGCTGCGGAGGTCGCCGGTCCACGTCACCTGTGCTGTGCTCTCAGCCACGGCTCGTCCTCCCGCTGTGTACTCTTGCCCTGCCGGGTGGGTCGTCGGGCGACGGCCCCGGTCTCCCTACGATAGCCGCTGGCTCGGGCGGCGGTCGGGCGGGGCGGCGGCCAGCGCTGCCCCAATGATGCCCGCGGCGTTGCCCAGGCGGGCCGGGACGACCGGCGCCTGGGTCTTGAGGTGCGGGATGAAGTCGGTGGCGTGGGCGCTGACGCCCCCGCCCAGGATGAAGAGGTCCGGGTACAGCAGCCCCTCCAAGTGCTGCAGGTAGTCGCTGAGACGCTGGGCCCATCGCTTCCAGGAGAGCGCCTTGCGCTGGCGCGTGTGGTCAGAGGCCAGCCGCTCGGCGTCGTGGCCGTGGAGTTCGATGTGGCCGAACTCGGTATTGGGCAGCAACTCGCCGTGGAGGAAGATCGCGCTGCCGATGCCGGTGCCCAGGGTCAGCATCACGACCACACCGGCCTGCCCCTCTCCGGCCCCGAAGGCCACCTCGGCCAGGCCGGCCGCGTCCGCGTCGTTGAGGACTGTCACCGGGGCGTCGACGGCCGCGCCGAGGACGGCCGCCGCGTCGACACCGACCCAGGCCGCCGAGAGGTTGGGGGCGCTGCGGACGACGCCGTTCACCACCGCGCCGGGGAAGGTGCAGCCGATCCGCGGAGCGAGCTGGTGCCGTGCGATCAGGCCGGTCGCGACGCGCTGCACGACCCGGCCGACGGCCCCGGGGTCCGCCGGCCGCGGCGTCCGAACCCGCAGGCGGTCGCCAACCAACCGCCCGCGCCCCAGGTCGACGGCGCCACCCTTGATCCCGGTCCCCCCGATGTCGATTCCCAGAACCGCCCCGCTCATGGCCGCTCCCTCCGTCACCCGCTGGGCCGGGGGTCCCGGCTGGGGCATCGTCGCATGACGGCACCGGTGCGAGCCATGGAGGCGGCCCAGCGAAACGTTCCGAGGGCGGACGGCGTTTGCCGCAGTGAGCCCGGTGCCGGGGACATCGGTCGTTCAGACTCGCGATACCGTGGGACTTGGAGGGACATGAGAGCCACCAGCGACACCCTGGACGACGCGCTCGGCGCGCTGGAGACGGCCCGGGTGGCCGTCAGCGGACTGATCAACGCCGTCGAGCCCTTGGAGGATGCGCCAGCCCGACAGGCCGGGGCCGTGATCGTCGGCGAACTTGACCGGATGCGGCGCCGGCTGGAGTTGCTGCACGTGGCCTGGCGCACGGCCGCCGCCTATCGCACGGAGGTCGCCGAGTCCACCGCGGCCTACCGGGCGGTGGCTCCGGCCGGCTCCGCCCCTCCGGTTGCCTAGCCTGGCTCGGGTTCAGCCCCCTCCGCCCTCGGCGGCACGCTGGGGCAGGCTGGCTCCCATCGCGGTCCAGAAGCTGGGGAAGTAGCGAGCCACGTCCTCGATGGCGAAGGCGGAGAGGATGGCCTCCGGCGGCTCACGTTCCAGCAGGAACTTGAAGGCGCGCTGGATCACGTCGGCGTCCGTCTCACCCTCGGCGCGGAGGCGGTCGAGGACGGTCGCGTTGGCTCGGACCCGGTGCCGAGTGCGCGCGCCGACCCTGACCAGGAACAGATCGGCCCCCAGGGGGGAGACGGCTATGGGGGGGAATTCCCGGGGACGCTTCATCAAGATCCTCCACTGAAACGGGTGAGGGGCGGTGTGGCTGGCGGGTGGCTCGGGCGGGTGGCTGTGGCGCGCGCGCCGTTGGCGGACGCGGTGGAGTGGAGCCTTCGCAAGGGTCTGGCTGGGTGGCGCCGGGGCTCGGCGGGGCCCACAACGATGGCGCCGAGGAGGGATGCGCCGGCCCGCCGCGCCTCGGCCTGCATGGTGCGCAGCACCCGGGCCGCCAGGGGGGAGATTGATTCGGCCCACAGCTGGAAGCCCTGATTGACGGTGTCCAACTGGGGCATCCGGGGGACGACGGCCTCGAAGATGGCGCTGATCGAAGGCGGCAGAGGCTGGGCCAGCTGCCCATCCACCCACCTGCGGGCGAGGTGGTCGGCGTCCGACTCGGTGGCTTGCGGGTCCTGGCTCAGGGACATGACCTCGGCGGCGAGCTTGCGCATCCGGTCGAAGACCAGCGGGTGCCCGGGGTGCTGGGCCAGGCGCTCCAGCAGCCCCGTAACTGGAGCGGGGAGCATCAGCCGTCCCAGGACCGGCGAGACCGGCAGCTCCCAGCCTCCCAGGAGGTCGGCGTAGGTCTCGGCCGCCGGGTCCGACAGGGGCTCGGTGAGGCGTCCGAAGATGCCAAGGCTGTCGCGGTGCGCGGAGGCCACATGGGCGGCGACGGCCTCGGCGGGCTGGTCCGGGTGGGCCAGGGCCTGGTCCACCGCCTCCACCAGCCGATCGAGGCGGGCGCGCTCGGCCAGGAGGGCCTGGCGGTGTCGGGCCAGCGCCGCCACCAGCCCGTGCTCGTCCGGGCCCAGCGACTCCCGGATCTCTGCGAGCCCGAAGCCGAGGCTGCGCAGGAGGTCGATGTGGAGCAGTCGCAGGACGTCGGCCGCGCGGAAGAAGCGATAGCCACTGGGCGCGTGGGCCAGGCTGAGGAGCCCCCGGGCCTCGTAGTGGCGGATGCGTCCGGGCGTGATCCCCGTCAGGGCCGCGACCTCCCCAATCGTGAGGCGCGCGGGGCCGGTGCTGGTCGGCGCCGGCCGCTGGCTTGTCCTCATACCCTTGACTCTACGACCGTTGCAAGGTTCAGGGTAGTCCTGAACCCCGGAGGCCCGTGACGAGGTCCCTCATGTCCATCCCCGTGCGCCAGAAGCTGCGGATCGGAGCCTACATTGCCCGGCAACGCCTGCGGCGGGTGGAGAAGTACCCCCTGGTGCTCCAGTTGGAGCCGCTCTACCAGTGCAACCTGAAGTGCGCCGGCTGCGGCAAGATCCAGCAGCCGGACGCCATCCTGGCCCGCCGGCTGAGCGTTCAGCAGTGCATCGACGCGGCTGAGGAGTGCGGCGCCCCGGTGGTGTCGATCGCCGGGGGCGAACCGCTGGTCCACCGGGAGATCGACCAGATCACGGCGGCCCTGGTCGAGCGCAAACGCTTCGTCTACCTGTGCACCAACGCCATCCTGATGGAGCGCAAGCTGGACAAGTTCAAGCCCAGCCCCTACTTCGCCTGGTCGATCCACCTGGACGGGCTGCGCGAGCGCCACGACCAGTCGGTGTGCCGGCGCGGGGTCTTCGACAAGGCGGTGGCGGCCGTCCGAGAGGCCCAGCGTCGCGGCTTCCGGGTCACGACCAATACCACCTTCTTCCTCCAGGACAGCGCCCGTACCGTGCGCGAGGTCCTGGACTTCCTCAACGACGAGCTGCAGGTCGACACCATGCAGATCGCCCCTGGCTACGCTTACGATCGGGCCCCGGACCAAGAGCACTTCCTCGGCGTCGAGCGGACCCGCGCCCTCTTCCGCGAGGCCTTCGCGGAGGGCCGCCGCCAGAGGTGGCGCCTCAACCACTCGCCCCTCTACCTCGACTTCCTGGAGGGGAAGGTCGACTTCACCTGCACCGCCTGGGGGATCCCGTCGTACTCGGTGCTGGGCTGGCAGCGGCCCTGCTATCTGCTTGCCGACGGCTATGCCTCCTCCTACCGCGAGCTGCTGGAGACCACCGACTGGGACCAGTACGGCCGGGGCCGCAACCCTCGCTGCGCCAACTGCATGGCGCACTGCGGCTACGAGCCCACGGCCGTCACCGCCAGCACCCGGTCGCTGACGCAGTCCATCCGGGCCGCGCTGGCCAGCTAGTCGCGGCCCGGTCGGTCAGCCCAGCGAGAGGCCGCCATCGACCACCAGCACCTGGCCGGTGATGAAGCCGGCTTGGGGGCTACAGAGGAACGCCACCGCGGCGGCGATCTCCTCGGTGGTGCCCTCGCGGCGTAGGGGCGTCCGGGCGACCAGGGCCGCCATCAGCTCCTCGGTGAGGCTGGCCTGGGTCAGCTCGGTGCGCACGTAGCCGGGTGCGACCGCGTTGCAGGTGATCTGGCGCGAGCCGATCTCCTTGGCGGTAGCCCGGGTCAGCCCGATCAGCCCGGCCTTGGCCGCCGCGTAGTTCGCCTGGCCAGCGTTGCCCCCGAGGCCCACGATCGAGGACATGTTGACGATGCGGCCCCAGCGAGCCCGGAGCATGGCGGGCAGGCAGGCCTTGGTGGTGTGGAAGGCGGCGGTCAGGTCAGTGCGGATGATGTCGTCCCAGTCGGCGGCCGTCATCCGCAGGATGAGGCCGTCCCGGACCGCCCCAGCGTTGTTGACCAGGATGCTGACGGGTCCGGCAGCGCCGACCATGGCGGCCACCTGGGCGGGGTCGCCCACATCGGCCTGGGCCACCGTGGCGCCGCTCAGCATGGCGGCGGTCTCCTCGGCGGCAGCCCGGTCCCGGTGGAAGTTGACGATCACCCGGGCGCCCATCGCTCCCAGCTGGAGGCTGATGGCCCGGCCGATCCCCTTGCCCCCACCGGTGACCAGTGCGGTCCGCCCCTCCAGCTCCAGGCTCACGCCGGTTCGGCGAAGTCCACGAGCAGTTCGTCGGCGTTCCAGGTCTCGACCCCCGGCATGTACTTGGCCGCCAGGCTGGCCAGGACCCGGCCCGGTCCGAGCTCCACCACGGTGTGGATGGACATCCGCTGCATCGCCAGCATGGTACGGGCCCACTCCACCGGCCGGCGCAGGTGCCCGGACAGTTCGCGCCGCAGGGCCGCTGCCGTGGTCAGCGCTCGGGCGTTGGCATTGGCCAGCACCGGAACCAGGGGGGCGCTGATGGGCAGGCGCTCGACCAGCACGGCGAAGGCCGCGGCCGCACGCTCCATCAGCGGGCAGTGGGCGGGGAGCGGGATGGCGAGGATGAGGGCCCGGCGCGCCCCCATGCCCAGGGCCAGCTGCTCCGCCGCCCGGATCGCGGGGCCCTCGCCGCTCAGGACGAACTGCTCGTGGGCGTTGTGGTTGGCCACCCAGAGCTGGCCGGTCGCCACCGTCGCCGCCTGCAGCTCCCTGATGGCGCGCTCAGGCAGGCCGACGATGGCCAGCATGCCGCCGGGGCGGTCGGCTGCGGCCGCCGCCATCAGCTCGCCCCGGGCTCGGACCAGCTGGAGGGTTGTCTCCCAGGGCAGGGCTCCGGCCGCCGCCAGCGCCGCGAGCTCCCCCAGGCTGTGCCCGGCCACGACCGACACGCGGGCCGCCGATCGTTCCTGGCGGAAGACCTCGTGCGCCGCCCAGCTGACGGTGAGAACCGCCGGCTGGAGGTTTTCGGTGCGGTTCAGCTCCTCGGTCGGACCCTCCAGGCACAGCCGTGCCATGGGCAGGTGGAGGACATCGCTGGCCCGCTCGAAGATCGTGCGCGCCAGCGGGTAGCGGTCGTACAGCTTGCGACCCATCCCTGCCCGCTGCACCCCCTGCCCGGGGAAGAGGAGCGCCACCGGGTCGGCCAGCGCGACGGTCATTGGCGGATCGCTGGAGGGGTGCCCGTCACGAGGCCGCGCTGGCGGAGGCGGCTGGTGGTTCCCCGCTGGCGGAGGCCTCGTGGGCCTGGAGGTAGGCCCAGAGGTCTTTGATCTGATGCATGCGGGCCAGCTCCTCCTCGGGCAGCTTGACCCCGTAGGTCTCCTCGATCGCCATGATGAGTTCGACGAGGTCAAGGGAGTCGGCGGCCAGGTCGCGGGCGAAGCTCACGTCGAGTTGCACCTTCTCTGGGTCCGTGCCCAGAATCTCAGCGGCCAGCTCCTGCAGCTGGCGGAAGTCGAGGTCGGTGCTCACGGTGGTCAAACCCCCCTAGGCGGCATCGGCGCGGCGAATCGCAAGACAGGCATTGTGGCCTCCGAATCCGAACGAGTTGCTGAGCGCGAGGTCCACCCGGACCGGGCGGGCTTGGTTGGGCACGTAGTCGAGGTCGCACTCGGGGTCGCGGTCGTCGAGGTTGATCGTGGGCGGCAGGACGCCCCGATCCAGGGCCAGCACGGTGGCTGCGGCCTCGAACGCGCCGGCGGCCCCCAGCATGTGCCCTGACATGGACTTGGTGGAGCTGACCGCGAGCCGCCCGGCGTGGGCCCCGAAGACCGTGCGGATGGCCTTGGTTTCGGCGATGTCCCCGAGCTTGGTCGAGGTGCCATGGGCGTTGATGTAGCCGACGTCGCTCGGGGCGAGCCCCGAGCGGGCCAGGGCCTGCTGCATGGACCGGGCGGCGCCGCGGCCCTCGGGCTCGGGAGCCGTGAAGTGGTGCATGTCGGCCGTGGCGCCGTAGCCCACGATCTCGGCCAGCGCTCGGGCCCCGCGCATGGCCGCGTGCTCGGCCGCCTCCAGGATCAGGACCACCGCCCCTTCGCCCATCACGAATCCGTCCCGGCCGAGGTTGAAGGGCTGGCAGGCCCCGGTGGGGTCGTCGTTGCGCTGGCTGACCGCCTGGATCTGGCAGAAGGCGGCCATCGTCAGCGGGGTGATGGCCGCCTCCGCCCCTCCAGCGATCATCGCCGCGGCCTGGCCCCGGCGGATGATCTCGGCAGCCTCACCGATCCCGTGGGCGCTGGAGGCACAGGCGCTGACCACGGCGAAGTTCGGCCCCCCGGCCCGGAAGTGGATGGCGATCATCCCCGCGGCCATGTCCGCGATCATCATCGGCGTGGTGAAGGGGCTGATCCATCGCGGACCCCGCGCCAGGAGGGTGGTCTGACCTCGTTCGATCTCCTCCATCCCCCCCACTGCCGACGAGAGGAGCACCCCGACGGCGTCTGGGTCGAGGCCGGAGGGGTCAAGGGCCGCGTGGTCCAGCGCCTGTCGGGTCGCCGCCAGCGCGTACCGGCAGTAGCGAGAGGCGTGCCGGGCCGTCTTGCGGTCCATGTACTCCTCAGCGGTGAAGTCCCGGACCTCGGCTGCGATCCGGGTGGGGTAGGCCGAGGCGTCGAACCGGGTCAAGGGACCCACCCCGGAGCGACCGGCGACCAGATTGCTCCAGACCGTCTCGATGTCGTTGCCCATGGGGGTGACAAACCCCAGTCCGGTGACGACGACCCGCTCACTACCCATGCAGCTCCAACGATAGAGACTCGACGTCCAAAGGGGCTTCGATGGCCGGTCGAAATCTGTGCGGCCTGCGTTGGACGTTATGGCCTATGAGAGCGCCAGAGAGCGGCTGGTCGCCCGGGAATCGGGCGCCACCTGCGGAGACTGGGCCGATCGGAGCGGCCTGGCCTCTCGGTGTCGCTGGGCTGCGTCACCGGTGTGCGATTTGCGGGGCTGCGAACCTGCGCGGCCTGGTCCCGGCTGCTGCAGGCTCGGGTAGGGGAGATGGCATGGAGGCGTCGGCACGAGGCCCCGCGCCGCGCCGGCGGCGGCGCGTCCAGATCCACGGGGTCGGGTGGCGTGGGCCCGACCGGATCCCGATCCCGAGCGCGGCGCCGGGGTGGGGGTCAGTTGCCCGGGACGAGCACCAGTTTGCGATTGGCGCTGCGCTGGAGACGGGCCCAGGCGTCCCCGATCTCCGCGAGGGGGAGCCGCTCGACCTCGACGGTGAGCTCGCCGGCCAGCGCGTGCGCCGCCATGCGACCAAAAGCCGCCGCCTTGACGTCCACCGGGGCCGCGAAGTTCGTGTGCCCAAGGATGGTCAGCATGCGTCCCCGGATGGTGCTGGAGGTCAGCGTGGCCGACGGTCCAGCAGCCTGCCCAAGCTGGACCGCCCGCCCACCGGGGTTCAGGGCTTCCAGGGCCGCCGCTGCCGGCTCTCCCCAGAGCGGGTCGATCAGGACATCGGCCCCGCCGTGAGCGGCGGCGCGCAGGGCGTCCGGGAGGTCGCCCGGTTGGCCGAGCCGGACCGTGGCATCCGCGCCGGCCGCTCGCGCCCGCTCCAGCCCGCTGGCACTGCGGGCGGCGGCCACAACTCGGCCGGCCCCGAGGAGGCGCGCCGCCTGCACCGCGATCAGTCCCACCACCCCACTGGCGCCGAGGACCAGGACCGTTTCGCCCGGCTGGACCCGGGCCCGCCACTCCAACGCCAGCCACGCGGCGAGTCCCGAGATGCCAAGGCAGACCGCGATCGCCGGATCGAGCCCGTCGGGCACCGGGAATTGGGCGGTGGCATCGATGAGCGCCCGTTCGGCGCACGATCCGAAGGGGGCGATGGGCCCGTCGAAGTAGACCAGGTGTCCGCCTGCGGTGCGTCCGACTCCCTCCCGCCCGACGACCGAGGGCACCGGCGGGGGCCCAGCGTAGAAGACGCCGCTGGCCAGTGACACGTCGACCGGGTTCAGGCCGGCCACCACCACGTCCACCGCGACCTGTCCGATGTCGGGAACCCCGGGCTCGGGGAACTCTCCGATCTCCGGGGTGGCGCCGTAGGCCCGAAGAATGGCCGCTCGCATCACCGCCCTCCCGACTACCGCAGGCTGGTGGCCCGATCCCCCTCGTCACCGGGGTAGGTGGGGTCGGGATCGAAACCCGGCCGATGCCGATTGTCACGGATCGGGGTCGGCGTCCGCTCCGGCCGGGAGGCACAACGCCCAGGCGGGGTGGCACGGGCCGGGTGCGGCCTGGCGACGATCGCGCTGGCGGCGAGTGTCCGGAGGGGCTTGGTCCGGGCGCCGTGAGCGGGTCCGCCCACCGGTGGACGAGCCTGGCAACGGGCGGGGCCTACATTGCGGGGGAGTGGGCGCTGGCAGAATCGACACCATGGGCCCGCGCTGGGGATGGCGTCCGATGCGCCGCCGGATGCGGCCGACGTGATGGAGGTGCTCGCCAGTGTTCGATCCAGAGACCGTCCGCGGTCAGTTCCCGGCGCTGAGCAGGGAGGTCGGAGGTGCGCCCGCCGTCTACCTCGACGGGCCCGGGGGCACCCAGGTCCCTCAGCGGGTGATCGATGCGGTCGTCGCCTACTACCGGGAGTGCAACAGCAACACCGGGGGCGCCTTCGAGCCCAGTCGCCGCACCGACGATCTCCTGAGGGAGACCCGGCGGGCGTTGGCGGATTTCCTCGGGGCCCCCGGCCCCGCTGGGATCAAGTTCGCGGCCAACATGACCGCCCACACGTTCGCTCTCAGCCGAGCCATCGGGGCGACCCTGCGTCCGGGGGATGAGGTGCTGGTGACCGGGCTCGATCACGAGGCCAATGTCTCTCCGTGGGAGGCTCTTGGGGAGCGTGGGGTGCGGGTGGTGAAGGTGGAGGTCGATCCTGTGGAGTGCACCCTCGATCTCCTCGATCTGGAGGCCAAGCTGACCGATCGCACGCGCGTGGTCGCGGTGGGGTACGCCTCCAACGCCGTTGGCACGATCAACGACGTGGCGGCGATCTGCGGGCAGGCGCGGCGGCTGGGCGCGCTCACCTACGTCGACGCGGTGCACTACGCTCCCCACGGCCCGATCGACGTGCAGGCCCTGGGTTGCGACTTCCTCGTGTGCTCGGCCTACAAGTTCTTCGGTCCCCACCTCGGGGTGCTGTGGGCGAGGGAGGAGGTCTTGGCCGAGCTGCCGACTTACAAGGTGCGGCCGGCCGAAGACCCCGTGGAACTCGGCACGCAGAACCATGCGGCGGTGGCCGGGCTCGCGGCCGCCCTGGCCTATCTGGAGGCGATCGGCACCGATCCGGTGGAGCCGGAGGCTGGGCGGCCAGGGGCGGGCCGCCGCCAGGGGCTTCGGCGCGCTATGGACCGCATCCGCGAGTATGAGGCCGCCCTTTGCGAACGGCTGTTGACCGGGCTCACGGCCCTGCCGGGGGTGCGGGTCTGGGGGATTGCCGATCCCGCCCGGTCAGCCCACCGGACGCCCACGGTGGCCATCACCGTCGCCGGCCGCCATCCCCGGTCGATCGCCGAGGCGCTGGGCCGGCGTGGGATCTTCGTGTGGGACGGGGACTTCTATGCTCGGGCGCTGATCGAGCGGCTCGGCCTGCGGGAGTCGGGCGGGCTCGTTCGGCTGGGGCTGGTCCACTACAACACGGCGGCCGAGGTGGACCGGCTTCTCGCGACGCTGGGGGCTGTCATCGGCCCCGGCGAGGCGGTCAGCCTGGGGCAGGGCCGACTCCCGGCGTGACGCCACGCCCCTTGGGAGCCGCTGGGGGGGCGGCGGGCGAGTCCGCCAGCGGCTCGCGTTCCGCCGCCCACGCTGGTGCGTGAGAGCAGCACCAGACAGCCGGCGGCCCGCCGGCGCGGGTGGGCCGCCAGCCTCTCGACGAGTGCGGCTCTACCCGATAGCGTCCGGTGGCCTGGTCGGCAGCGCCTGCCCGATGCCAGCGAGCTCCCGTTCGATGGCGGCCAACTCCGCTGGCGTGCCCTGCAGCCGTGGGCCCTTGAACCAGCGCCGCGCACCCAGGAGCCACCAACCGCCGGAGAACAGGAGCACCGCGCCCACGGCCACCACGGAGTAGTTGAAGTTGTCCGGGGTCACCGGGGACACCGTGGGCAGGATGAACAGGATGGTGATGAACACCACCCACACACAGGCCACCACACCCACTGCCGTGCTCCATCGACCGAGGTGCCAGGGGCCGCGGACGAAGCGGTCGCCCAAGCGCAGCCGCAGGAAGATGGGGATGACATAGGCGATGTAGAGGCCGATCACGGCGATCGAGGTGACGGCCGCGTATGCGGTCGGGCTGACCAAGTAGGGCAGACCGAGGATGAAGGCGCCCCCGGTTGCCAGCCAGATCGAGTTGGTCGGGGTGCGGGTGCGCTTGTTGATGCGGTGCCAGAAGGCGGAAGCCGGAACGGCCCCATCCCGCGAGAAGGCGTAGATCATTCGGGAGTTGGCGGTGACCGACGACATGCCACAGAAGAACTGGGCCCCGACGACGATCAGGAGCAGGAGCATCCCGCCCGTGCGCCCGACCGCGTCGATGAAGATCTGCGCCGCCGGCACGCCGGTGGGGGAGGTGAGCTCTGCCTGGTAGTGCTGGATCGCGAAGGTCAGCCCGACCAACAGGATCCAGCCGGCCACCAGGGAGACCACGATGGACATCACGATGCCCCGCGGCGCCGAGAGCTGGGCGCCGGTGGTCTCCTCTGACATGTGGGCCGACGCGTCATATCCGGTGAAGGTGTACTGCGCCAGGAGCAGTCCGAGCAGGATGACATAGACGATCGACCCCCACCCCGTCTCGTTGACCGTCTTGGTGAAGACGAAGGCGACGGACTGGTGGTGGTGCGGGATGAAGGTGAGAGCCGCCACGATCAAGAGGACGCCGCCCAGGTGCCACCACACGCTGACGTCGTTCAGAAGCGACACCAGCCGGATGCCGAAGGTGTTGAGAAGGCCGTGGATGAACAGCACGATCGCGTAGACGAGGATGACGTTGATGGGATGGGTTGGATAGCCGAACTCCAGGTTGAGGAGCGCCGACGCGAAGAAGGCCAGTCCGAAGTCGATCCCCGCCGTGATGCCGATCTGGCCCAGGAGGTTGAACCAGCCTGTGAACCAACTCCAGGCTGGGCCGCGCTCGCCCCCCAACTTCGCCGCCCAGTAATAGAGGCCTCCAGCGGTCGGAAAGCTGGACGCGACCTCCGCCATGCCCAACCCGACGACAAGGACGAACACTCCGACCACTGGCCAGCCAATGGTCATGTCCACTGGCCCACCGGTAGCCATGGCGTACCCGTAGAGCGTGAGGCACCCGGAGAGAATGGAGATGATCGTGAAGGACACCGCGAAGTTGGAGAAGCCGCTCATGCGTCGCAGCAGCTCTTGGGCGTAGCCCAGCTCGTGAAGGACCTCCGTGTCCGTCTTCGCCGGTGCCTGATCCATCACCTCGACTTCCTCCACTTGGCCTGGTATCAGGTGCCGTCCAGCAAGCGCCGGCCCGGGCGAGCCGCCTTCAACGCTCCAGCGCGGCGCGCGTGCCTCTGGCCGCCGTTGGTGGCTCCGGCGTCCTGACGCCTCGGGGGATCCGGCGCATGGCTTCTCCCAGCGCCTATGAGTGGGGATGCGCCTTCGCCGCCGTCGGCGGAATGGTCCTGTCCGTTGGCGGGAGTCTAGAGGCGGTCCCAGGGCGTGTCAAGGCGATGAGGTGAGGACTGCGTAGATGAGTTGGGGCCGCCGGCCGGTCTGAGCTTGGGCCGGTGCTGGGCCTTGCCACGGATTCTCGGTGGGGCGGCGCACCGCCTGGAGCGGGCATTGTCGACCTCCGGTAGGGGCGCCGGCCTGAGGGACGGCTCAGCCGTACCCGCCGGCCGCGCTCGCCTTCCGCCGTCCGTCCCATCCTGATCGGTCCATGGTGCGGGAGGCGCCTCAAGTCGAGGCAGTCTCCACCTCGGGCAGGAACTGGTGGACCCAGCGAGCGCGGGTCGGTGAGACCGGCGCGGGCTGCCCGCGGTTGGGTAGGGGCCAAGAGAAGGGGGGCATCGCGGTCGCTCTGCCCGGCGGTGGCCGTCACTCGGGCATGCGGAGCGAACGTGGCGACCGGGGTGCCGAGGGGTGGGGCAGGGGAGGGGCGTGCCCGCAGCCCGCTCCGGTCAGGCGCGCGGGCGAACGGGCCCCCGGGGCGGAGCAGGGGATCCCGGCCGCCCGCCATCCTGCTGGTTCTCGGCGCCGGGCCGTGTCCATCCCGCCGCCTGTCCCCGGGCCGCGGAGACGGGCCATCCCCCCCGCCGCTTCGGGTCTGCCCTGCTGGGTGTGCGGGCGACCCCAGGTGGTGGCCGGGCCGCCGGCGTCGAACGCCACGTGGGGGCTGAGCCCGTCGCCCTGGGTTCCGCGCGCCCGGCCGTCGCTGCCCGGGCGGCGTGGGCAGCAGGGTCAGGCAGCGTCGCGCAGGGCATGTCTCCGCTCGGACCCGGCGCGTCCTCGGCCCCGCTCCAGGTGTCCCTCCCCGCAGGCTTTGGCTCCCGCTGCTGGTGCCGCACGGCGCCACACCTCGCTTGTGCGGCCCGCCATGACCCGACACCGCCCGGCGGACCGCCATCCTCAGTCCCGAGCCTCTTCCCAGCGGGCCTTTGGGCGCCGCCCCACCTCCGCGCCTAGGCCGCGACCGGACCGGACGGGTAGCGGGCGGGGCCAGGCCGAGCGGGAGTGCCGCCCCCGCCTCGCGGGTCGGGCGGCGGGCGAACTCGGCTTCCTGACCGCGCGAGGCTCCGGGGGAGCGGGAGACGGGACTCGAACCCGCGACATCCAGCTTGGAAGGCTAGCGCTCTACCAGCTGAGCTACTCCCGCGCGCGAACTCGCAGCATATCGCGACCACCGGCGGGGTGCTCGGCCGCCGCAGGTCCGTCCTGGGGTCCGGATGCCAAGGCCGGGCCGCTTGGTAGACTGATCCTTGATGCTGAGTGCCTACATCCCGCTCCTCGTCTTCCTAGCGATCGTCCTCGCCTTTGGCGTGGGGATCACGGCGGCCTCGAACCTGCTGGGCCCCCGGCACCCAACCAAGGCGAAGGGGCTGCCGTACGAGTGCGGCATCGTGCCGTCGGCCAGCGCTCGACGACGCTTCGCGGTCACGTTCTACCTGACAGCCATGCTCTTCATCGTATTCGACGTCGAGGCCGTGTTCCTCTACCCGTGGGCGGTCCTCCTGCGGAGCACCCTCCACCTGTTCGGGCTCATCGAGATGCTGGTCTTCATCGCCCTGCTCGCGGTGGGGCTCGCGTATGTCTGGCGCAAGGGGGCCTTGGAGTGGGACTGACTTCGGACCTGCCCCTCCGAACCCCGGACTCAGCGAGGCTCGACAGGGGGTCGGACGCACTCTGGGTTGCGGGGATGGCGGGAGCCTCTGAGGTCCCGGCCATCCCCGGGGCTTGGCCCGGAGAGCAGGAACTGGCGGAGGCGGCGGCCAGGGCGGGGGTGCTCACCACCACGGTCGGCAAGGTCATCGCCTGGGGGAGGTACTCCTCCCTATGGCCGGCGCTGTTTGGCCTCGCCTGTTGCGCCATCGAGATGATGGGCGCGAGCAACGCTCGCTTCGACCTGTCACGGTTCGGCGCCGAGGTGTTCCGCGCGTCGCCAAGGCAGTCCGACGTGATGGTGGTGGCCGGCCGGGTCTCGCAGAAGATGGGTCCGGTGCTTCGTCAGATTTACGACCAGATGCCTGACCCGAAGTGGGTCATTTCGATGGGCGCTTGTGCCTCCTGCGGCGGTATCTTCAACAACTACGCGATCATTCAGGGGGTCGACAAGGTCGTTCCCGTCGATGTGTACATCCCAGGGTGCCCCCCGCGACCAGAGGGATTGCTCGACGCCGTCATCAAGCTGCAGCAAAAGATCGCTGCCGAGGCTCCCACCAGTCTCAGAGGATGAACTCCTGAACTCGACCACCCCTACGCCTCCCGCCACTGCGACGGGCGCCCCTGCCCACGCGTTGGTGGCCCGCCACCTCCCGGAAGCGATCGTCGCCGCTGTCGTGGAGCACGGTCAGGTCAGCATTCAGGTCCCCGTGCAGCGGTTGGTCGAAGTGGCCCGGCTCCTGCGAGATGATCCGGACGGGCGATACGAGATGCCCGTATTCATGACGTGTGTTGACTGGCCGGAGCGGGATGAGCGTTTCGAGGTCGTCTATGTGTTGCGTTCCCTGTTCCGCAACGACGTGACCCGGATCACGGTGCATGTCGGGGAGGACCAGGAAGTGCCGAGTCTGGCCGGTCTGTTCTCGGGGATGGAGTGGCACGAGCGGGAGTGTTTCGATCTTTTCGGGCTCCGCTTTGGCAGCCATCCGGATCTCCGGCGCATCCTCCTCCCGGACGACTGGGAGGGGCATCCCCTGCGCAAGGACTATGTGTCGTTCGGGGAGCCCGTCGCCTTCACACACAACATGGAGTGGGCTCTTTCGCCGCAAGACCGCCCTGAGCACATCCCTGGGGCTACCCGGGGTTCGGTGGAGCGAGCCTGATGGCCGACCGGCGTCGACCGCCTGGTACCGGGCTGCCGACGGACGCCGTGCCCGCGCAGGAGGGAATCCCTCGCATCCATCCGGGCGGCGAGGGTTCGTTCCTGGACAAGATTGAAGCCACCGAAGAGCTCATGGAGATCAACATGGGCCCTCAGCACCCCAGTACGCACGGCGTGCTGCGTTTGGTGCTGACCCTCGACGGTGAGCGTATTCGAGGCTGCGTGCCGGACATTGGGTACCTGCACACGGGGTTCGAAAAGAGTTTCGAGTCACACACATACCAGCAGTGCATTACGCTCACGGACCGCATGGATTACCTGGCGCCTCCGATGAACAACCTCGGATTTGCCCTGGCGACGGAGAAGTTGCTGGGGATCGAGATTCCCCCGCGGGGCCAATACCTGCGAGTGATTATTGCCGAACTCAGCCGTATTGCCAGCCATCTGATCTGGCTTGGCACGCATGCCCTGGACTTGGGGGCCACGACGGTTTTCATGTACTGCTGGCGGGAGCGCGATCGCATTCTGGACATCATGGAGTGGATATCCGGGGTCCGCATGATGACCAGCTTCATCCGGGTGGGCGGCGTGATGGCGGATGTCCCCGTCGAGTTCGAGGGCATGGTTCGTGAATTCATCGAGGACTTCCCCCATCGGGTTGATGAGTACGAGGGCCTCCTGACCAGCAACCCCATCTGGCGCCAGCGGACCATTGGACTGGGCAGGATCGATGCTGCCAGGGCCCTGGCCTATGGCTGTTCGGGGGCGACCCTTCGAGGTTCAGGCGTTCCGTATGACGTGCGCAAGGCAGCGCCTTACTCCGGCTATGAACAGTTCGACTTCGAAGTGCCGGTGGGCATCAACGGCGATGTGTACGATCGCTACTTGGTCCGAGTGCGGGAGATGCGGGAGGCCTGCCGTATTGTCGAGCAGGCCATCGACGGTCTGCCGGGCGGCGCCGTCAACACCTCGGACCGCAAGGTCAGCCTGCCGCCTCGGAGCGAGATCGATACCTCCATGGAATCGCTGATTCATCACTTCAAGCTGACGACGGAGGGGTTCCGCCCGGAGCCGGGCGGCTGTTACGTGGCCACCGAGAGCGCTCGGGGAGAGCTTGGATTCTTCATGACGAGCGACGGCGGCAACCGGCCGTACCGCTGCAAGGTCCGCGCCCCGTCATTCAGCAATCTGTCCGCTCTCTCGGAGATGGTCATCGGGGAGTTGCTGGCGGATGCCGTCGCTGTGGTTGGCAGCATCGACATCATCCTCGGTGACGTCGACCGCTAGGGGACGGGCGTCAGGATTCGGCGGCGCTGCCGTCGGCCGGTCTGACCGCTGACGGTGTGGCGACGAGCGCAGCAGAGGTCCCACCAGCGCGAGTTCAACCACCGCCAGCAGGCCCAGTGCCAGCGCGATCCGTGGCACGAACTCGCGCACGGCTGGTGGCGAGGTGAAGAGCCAGTCCGCCAGGAGAGGGATGCCGAGGGCTGGCGCTAGGGCAAAGCGACGCGCTCCTACGGCCATGGCGTAGTAGACCAGCAGGTTGACAACGGTCAGCGCGATAACGCCAAGGGTGAAGAGTGTGAGCAGGCGGGCGTCGCCCGCGTAGGCGGGCCCCAGGACAACGCGCAAGAGGGGGGCGGCGAGCACGGTGTATCCGAGCAGGGCGATCGCATCGAGGGTCGCGAGGGCCGTCGCCGCCTGGCGCAGCAGGTGCCGCTGTACTAGTGGGTCCGACGTCGCCGCCACACGCGGATACATGACCGCCGCCAGGCTGCTGGTGCCGAAGAAGACGATCTTGCCCATCAGTGACAGCCCGGCGTAGAGGCCGGCCTGGTGAGGCGGGAGCACGTGCTTGGCGGCGATGACGTCGAAGTTGTTGAAGAGAGGGGCTGTAGCCGCGCCGGCCACGACCGCCATGGCAGTGGTCCACCCATGGGAGCTGGTTGGGAGGCTGGCCATCGCCGAGGACAGTCGTCGGTGGCGTGGGTAGATCGCTGCGGCGGTGGCGCCCGCCACCGACCCGATGGGGGCGCTGGCGGCTCCGAGGCCGAGGTGGAGTAGGGCCACCGTAACTGCGACCATGAGGCCGCCGTAGAGGAGGAAGTTGGTGGCCAGCCGTCGGAAGTCTCGGGTCCCTTGGAGGAAGCCTCGCTGGGCGCCCCCGAGAGCGGCCAGTGGCCCCGCGACGATGACGACGAGAAGGAGCGCCATGTTCTGGAGGTGCAGAACCATGGCCAGGAGGGGAACGGCGGGCACAGTGGAGGCGCCCAGAACGATCCCCAGCCGCCAGGCCCTGGCCCTGACGGCCGGCCAGAGCACCTCCGCCTCCGGCGCCTGGCTCAACGCTTGTGACACCCGCCGGGCGGTGGAGGCGGCGACGATGAAGGTGACCGTGTAGAGGAGGTTGAGGAGCGCCAGGATCGCGGTCGAGACCCCATTCGCGGTCGGACCGAGGAAGTGTGCGGCGTACGCCTGTGCGATCAGCACTCCGGCCCCGGAGCCGCCGATGCCGAGGAGGTAGTAGAGGTTGTTCCTGATGGTCGGGGATCTGAGGAAGCGGCGGAGGGCAGGGCGTCTCGGGGGCCGCAGCCTCCGGGGCCGCCTGCCCGGCCGATCTGGGTGAACTCCCGGGGGAACGTCAGGGGTGGGTGCCACCGGCCTATCCTCCAGAAACGGGGTACCCCCGTGTCGGCGCGGGGGGACCATCGGGCCGGCGGTCGATGTGGGGTCATGCCCCTCGTCACCCCGGACCGCCTTGGTAGAGTGACGGCAAGCATGACTGAGCAGCCCCGTGAGCGCGGATGCCTCCTCCCCGGCAGTGGGCCGGATCCCCTGCTAGGGACGCAGGACCTCGCGCTTCTCCGATCTCGGGTCGATGCCTGAAGAGCCACCCTCCACGCCAACGGCGGAGCCGGGGCTCTTGAGTCCCGCCACCCTGGCCCGGGTGCGGGCCGTGGCTGCTCGCTATCCTTCCCGACGGTCAGCCGTGCTCCCGGCCCTCTGGGCGGTGCAGGACCAATTCGGCTACCTTCCGTCGGCCGCCGTGGCGGCCGTGGCCGAAGAGCTCGAACTGGTGCCATCCGAAGTGGCTGCCGTCTCTTCCTTCTACTCGATGTACTTCTCCCACAAGCCGGGGCAGCACTTCGTCCAGGTGTGCCGCAACGTTTCATGCGCGCTCCGCGGCGCCGATGGGATCCTTGCCCATCTGGGCCGGGTCCTCGGGGTGGAGGACGGCGCAACGACGGCCGACGGGCTCTTCACCCTGGAGGGGACGGTGGAGTGCCTCGGGGGATGCGGAGGTGCCCCGATGATGCAGGTGGACCGCTACTCCTACGAGGATCTCACCCCCGACCGCTGTGACAACATCATTGCCGCCCTGCGTGCTGCTCCGCCGGTGGAGCCAGGCCGTGACGGCGGGCCGGGGGGGCGCTCGTAGGTGGCTGATGACCTGGTCCTCACCCGGCTGGTGGGGCGGCCCGGGGTGACCACCCTCGAGGGCTATGAGAGAGTTGGCGGCTACCTGGGGCTTCGCAAGGCTGTAACCCTGACGCCGGAGCAGATCATCGACGAGGTGAAGAGCTCTGGACTGCGGGGCCGCGGCGGCGCTGGGTTCCCGACCGGTACCAAGTGGTCCTTTCTGCCCCGGGACGTGTTTCCCCGCTACCTCTGCGTCAACGCCGACGAGTCAGAACCTGGCTGCTTCAAGGACCGCTACCTGATCGATGAGCTTCCGCACCAGTTACTTGAAGGGGTGCTGATTGCGGCGTTCACCCTCCGCGTGTCGCACGCCTTCATCTACATCCGGGGCGAGTACCGTGCCCAGCGGGAGTTGTTGGACCGCTGCGTGGCCGAAGCCTATGAGGCGGGACTGGCCGGCCGAGGCATCCTGGGCACGGAATGGGATTGTGAGGTGATCGTACATGGCGGTGCCGGGGCCTACATCTGCGGAGAGGAGACTGCCCTCATCGACTCCCTTGAGGGGCTGCGGGGTCAGCCCCGCCTGAAGCCGCCGTTTCCGGCAATCCGTGGCCTCTACGGGAGCCCGACGGTTGTCAACAACGTCGAGACCCTTTCCAACCTGCCGTTCATTGTTCTGGAAGGAGGAGCCGCATACGCCCAGCGTGGCACAGCGGCGAGCCCCGGAACTCGCGTGTTTTGCGTCAGTGGGCACGTCGAACGCCCGGGCAACTATGAGGTCCCCATGGGGACCACGACCTTCAGAGACCTCCTCCAGAAGGCCGGGGGTGTCTGGAAGGGCCGAGCGCTGAAGGCCATGCAGCCCGGCGGTGGATCGATGCAGATCCTCGGTCCGCAGCACCTCGATGTTCCCCTCGATTTCAAGGCGGTGGCCGACGCCGGCTCGTCGCTCGGGGCAGGGGCGCTGGTGGTCATGGACCAGACAACGTGCCTGGTCGACGTCGCCAAGAGGCTGGTGGACTTCTACCACCATGAGTCCTGTGGGAAGTGTGCTCCCTGTCGCGAGGGAACCTACTTCGAGAGCCAGCTGATGCACCGGTTGGAGGCGGGCATCGCGTCCGAGTCCGAGCTGGCGACGCTGAGCGACATCTGCGCCAATATGGATGGCCGGTGCTTTTGCCCGTTGGGGGACACCGCCACCTGGTTCGTGATGTCGGCCTACCGCATGTTCCCCGATGAGTTCCTGGCGCACTGCGGAGCGGGGCGCTGCCCGGTGCGTGCCGCGCGGCCAGCCGCCGCGTGATGGCTAGGACTCGAGCAGGATGACAGATGTGGCAAGATCGCCGGAACTGATCACTGTGATCGTGGATGGCCGCCCCGTCCAGGTACCGGTGGGGACGCTCGTCTGGGACGCGTGCGAGAAGGCCGGGGTCTTTGTACCGGTCTATTGCGCCCACAAGAAGCTGGATCCGGTGGCCGTGTGCCGGATGTGCCTGGTGGAGATCGGCACTCTGCCCAAGCTTCAGCCGGCCTGCGCCACAGTCGCGAGCGATGGGATGGAGGTGCGTACACGGACGGAGAAGGTGCGGGAGTTTCGCGAGGGCAACCTCGAGTTCCTGCTCCTCAATCATCCACTCGACTGCCCCGTGTGCGACCGCGGCGGCGAGTGCGATCTCCAGGACTTCGCCTTGCGGTACGGGCCTGGCCGGACCAGGCGAGCGATTACGACAAAGGTCCACTTCAATAAGGCGGTACGCCTGTCCGACAAGATTGTGCTCGACCAAGAGCGCTGCATCCTATGCTGGCGCTGCACGCGCTACTACGATGAGGTGACCGGGGAGAAGGAGCTTGTGCTGCAGGAGCGTGGCGTGCACACCGTGGTGGCTCCGTTCGAGGGACGGCCCTTGCAGTCCATGTTTCAGGGCAACCTCCCCGAGGTGTGCCCGGTGGGGGCGCTCACCCACGCGCAATACCGCTTCCGCGCCCGACCCTGGGACCTGAGGCGAACGCCGAGCGTGTGCCCAGGGTGCAGTTATGGGTGCAATCTCAACATCGACACTCGGGAAACGGAGGTGGTTCGTTTCGCGAGCAGTGACAAGCCGGAGGTCGATGACGGCTGGCTCTGCGACAGGGGCCGGTACGGATCGGGCGACCTCAACCGGGCGGATCGGGTGCGAAGCCCTGAAGTGCGACTGGGCGGCCCCGGCCGGTCAATGGCCTACAGTGAGGCCATCGAGGCTGCAGCCACAGCCCTAGCCTCAGTCATCAGCGAGCACGGACGTGAGAGGGTGGCAGTGCTAGGGACGCCCCTGATGACGAACGAGGAGGCCTTTGTCCTCCAGTGGCTGGCCCGCGAGGTCATCGGCACACCTCACGTCGACCACCAATTGCTCCCGTGGACCGACCTGTCGCCGGCAGAGTTCAGCCTTGGCATAGAGGAGATCGAGGCGTGCGATGCCATACTGGTGGTCGGGGAACAGGCGGAGGCGACCGCCCCAGTGCTGACACTTCGACTGTACAAGGCGGAGCGCAAGAGTGGGCGCAGAGTCAGTCGTGTCCCGGGAGACATTGAGGCGGGGGAGGCAGCGAGGAGGATCGCCGGGGCCAGCCGCGTTGGCGTGATCAGCCACGAGCGTGATCGCGGGCTGGCTGCACAGGTAGCGGCCATCGCCGTGGCCTCGGGCGCATCGGTGGGTCGTCTCACGATCACGGTCGGCGTAAATGGCAGAGGTTGCAAGGACCTTGGGCTCTTGCCGAACTACAGGCCCGGGTATGTTGCGACGGCCGAGGTCGGGCTGCATGGGCGTGGCATCCTTGAGGGGTGCCAGAGTGGTGAAATTCGCGCCCTTCTGGCGGTGGGCCCGAATCCAGCGGTCGAGGCGGGTGCGGATCTGGACCGGGCCTGTGCGGCCGTGCAACTATTGATCGCGATCACGCCGGTGCGGGACGCGTTCTGGCGGCACGCGGGAGTGGTTCTACCGGGGCGGACCATCGCGGAGAAGGCCGGGACGGTGACCAGCAGCGAAGGACGGGTCCAGACCGTTCGGATCGCGGTCCATCCCAACATCGCGGTGCCGTCGGAGGTTGGACTTCTGGCAGGCCTAGGGGCGTGCTTGGGGGCGGCACGGCCGGCTCCGACCGCGCCAGCGGCTGTCTTGGAGGAGATTCGCACTGCGGTGCCGTCGTACGCCGCGACCGCCGGAGGACTCCGTGCGGCATGGGGCAAGCTGCGGTGAGCGTGGTGACCCTCGCGGTGGTCCGTGCGCCGGTCAGCCTGCCGCTGACACTAGTAGTCGCGTTGGTCAAGGGTGTTCTGGTGGTGTTCGCGTTGGCAACCGCGGCAGCCTACCTGACCCTGCTCGAGCGCAAGATCGCGGCGCGTATTCAACTGCGGATCGGACCGAACCGGGTGGGCCCAGGAGGGCTGCTGCAGCCAGCCGCTGATGGGGTCAAGCTGATCTTCAAGGAGAAGGCCGCACCTGCCGGCCGAGACCGGGTGTTGTTCCAGATCGCTCCGGCGCTGGCCGCGGGAGCCGCCCTCTTCGCGTTCGCTACGATCCCCATCAACCGAACCATCTGTGTGGGTGGACATGGCGGCGCAGGTCCGCTGTCCGTGAGTTGCGCCGGTGGCTACCTTCTCCACTGGGACCTAGCCAATGTCAATATCGGCCTTCTGTACATACTGGCCGTCACGTCGATGGGCGTCTACGCGATTTTCCTCGGCGGTTGGTCGAGCAACTCGAAGTACTCGCTTCTTGGAGCGCTGAGGAGCTCGGCCCAGCTCATCAGCTACGAGATGGCCGTGAGCTTCGCCATTGTCGGGCCCATCCTCCTGGCCGGAACTCTTAACCTGGAGCAGATGGTGCATCAGCAGCAGGGGTTGTGGTTCATATTCCTCCAGCCCTTGGGCTTCCTGCTCTACTTCACGGCGGCGTTCGCTGAGACCAACCGCCTGCCCTTCGATCTACCGGAGGCGGAGGGTGAACTCGGTGCGGGCTACCACACGGAGTTCGCGGGGATGCGCTTCGGGCTGTTCTTCTTTGCTGAGTACATCAACATGGTGACGGTGTGCTCCATCGCTACGGTGCTCTTTCTGGGCGGGTGGCTGGCACCGGTGTGGTTCCTGCCCAGCTGGCTGGGGCCAATATGGTTCGTGGCGAAGGCCGGCTTGCTGCTATTCGTAATGATGTGGGTGCGCTGGACGTTCCCGCGTCTGCGGTATGACCGGCTGATGCAGTTCGGCTGGAAGGTCCTTCTGCCACTGGGTCTGGCGAACATCGTTGTCACGGCCGTGTTCGTGGCGGTGCGATAGTGGCGACTACAGATGTGGTCTGGCGGCCTCGCACCGCGGGGGAGGTGTAGGGGTGTTTCGCGAACTTCTGGGAGGGCTGCGAGCGACGGCGCGGGCGATGGCCTCACGGCCGATCACCATCCAATACCCAGAGGAGCAGAGGCCTGTGCCGCCGAGGGCAAGGGGGCGGCATATTCTCCACCGCTACGACAACGGGCTCGAGAAGTGCATCGGCTGTGAGCTGTGCGCGGGGGCCTGCCCGGTTGGATGCATCTACGTGCAGGCCGCGGCCAACGACCCGGCCCATCCGGTGTCTCCGGGCGAGCGCTACGCCGTGCGGTATGAGATCAACCTCATGCGGTGCATCTACTGCGGATACTGCACTGAGGCATGCCCGACCGAGGCGATCACCATGGGGCCCCGGCTGGATCTTGTAGACTACAAGCGGGAACGGCTGATCGCGACGAAGGACGACCTCCTGGAGGCTTGGTCTGGGTTCACGACGATGAGCCAAGGGGTAGCGCCGGGCCTAGGACGGCCGGCGTCGCAACCGACTCCGATGGGGGCGGGGTCGCCGCACAGCGGTCCGGCTGGAAGGGCCCCTGGACTGCGGCCGGTGATCCCCGCCGCCAGCGGTGATCCTGCGGACACCCCACCGGCATGAGCGTCATCTTCGGTCTGGCGGCGGCCGTAGCTGTGGTGGCAGCCTTGGGGGTAGTGGTGGCCCAGCGTACGCTCTACTCGGCCCTGGCCCTTGTTGCGAACATGGTCGCGCTAGCCGTGCTCTTCCTGACCCTGGATGCGCAGTTCTTGGCAGCCGTGCAGATCATCGTGTATGCGGGCGCGGTCATGGTGCTATTTGTCTTCATTATCGCCCTGCTGTCGCCTGGCGCCCAGGAGAGACTCCACCCGCTTGAGGCGCGAGTGCTCATCGGGGGCCTGGCCGCGGTGGCCTTTACGGTCGTGGTGGCTCGGCTGACCCTGAACGGCGTCAGTGTCGCCGCCAGTGGACGGTTCTATGGCCGTCTGGGCCCATTTGCCCCAGTCCTGGTGGACCGGCACGGCCAGGTCCAGACGCTCGGGGAGCAGCTATTCACCACCTTCCTACTGCCATTCGAGCTGAGTTCCCTCCTGCTCTTGGTGGCGGCGGTGGGAGCGGTCTATCTCTCACGGCGTCGGCGAGCATCGTGAACCACAATCTCTTCCCCGGCTTCATCGGGCTGTCTGCCGCCCTGTTCGCGATCGGGGCAGTCGGGGTGCTGGTCCGGCGCAATCCCATAGTGGTATTCATGTGCATCGAATTGATGCTCAATGCGGGTAATCTGGCGCTGATCGCCTTCGGGCGGTTCACCCACACGATGGACGGGCAGGTGTTTGCCCTGATCGTTATCACCGTTGCGGCGAGTGAGGTGGTCGTGGGCTTGGCGTTGATTACGGGCGTCTTCCGAAGTGGCCGGGGCCTTGACGTTGACGAGCTCTCGGAGATGAGGGAGTGATCGTGGACGCAGCCACCGTGCGCCTTCTGGTCGCAGGGATCCTCGGACTGCCGACACTGGGATTCCTTGTGGTCACGTTGGGCGGCACGCTAGTGCCTAGGAGGGTGGTCCGGCTCCTTGGTCCGGGGGTCATTGTGGGCGCCTTCGCCTGCGTGGTCCTGCTGACGGTCGGGGTGTTGGAGCGGGCTCCGGCCGATCGGAGCATCACCGTGACCCTCTGGCACTGGCTCAGCTTGGGCGGCAAGCACGGTGGGTTCGGTGCAACCTTCAATGTCCTGGTAGACCCCCTGTCGCTGGTGATGATGGGGGTGATCACTGGTGTGGGTGGCCTCATCCACATTTACAGCGTTGGTTACATGGCCGAGGATCGTGGCTTCAATCGGTTCTTTGCCTACATGAACTTCTTCATCACCAGCATGCTCGTTCTGGTTCTGAGTGCCAACCTGGTCTTCCTCATCATCGGGTGGGCGATGGTCGCATTCGCCTCCTACGCGCTGATCGCCTTCTGGTATGAGCGGCCGACGGCGGTGGCTGCTGGGCGCAAGGCCTTCATCACGCAGGTAATCGGTGACGTGGGCTTGGTGTTAGCGGCCTTCCTGATATTCCTCAATTTGCGGGGCCGCTCAGGCAACCTGCTTCACACTGTGGATTTCGCGACCATCTTTGCCAACGTGGGGCCGGGCGCGCACTTCCACAATGGACTGGGACCTGCGGGGTCCGGACTGGTCACGGTGATCGGCCTCTTGCTGTTCGCTGGCGCGGCGGCGAAGTCCGCGCAGTGGCCGCTGCACACCTGGCTACCGGACGCCATGGAGGGCCCGACTCCGGTCTCGGCTCTGATCCACGCCGCGACGATGGTGACGGCGGGCGTCTATCTGGTCTGCCGGTTCCATCCGATCTTCGAGCAGGCACCGACGGCCGGAGCCGTCGTGGCCGTCATTGGGATGGGGACGGCTCTCATGGCCGCCATCATTGGCTGTACCCAATTCGACATCAAGCGCGTGATTGCGTACTCCACGATGAGCCAGATAGGGTTGATGATCTTTTCGGCTGGCATCGGCGCCTACTCGGCCGCGATCTTCCAGTTGGTGGCGCATGCGTTCTTCAAGGCCCTGCTGTTCATGGCGGCTGGTAACGTCATTCACGGCATCGGCGGCGAGCAAGACATCCGGCAGATGGGGGGACTGCGGAGGCGGTTGAGATTCACCTATCCGGCATTCGCCGTCGGGACGCTAGCGCTGTCGGGAATACCACTGTTTGCGGGCTGGTTCAGCAAGGAGGAGCTGCTTGGGAACGGGCTGGTTCTCGGCCCGGCCACCCCGTGGCTGTGGGTGGCGGGAGTGGTTGTTAATGTGCTCACCTCGTTCTACAGCTTTCGCGTCCTCTGGGTCACGTTCCACGGGGAAGCTCACGGCGAGGAGGCGTCCAAGGCCCACGAGGCGCCGCGAGTCATGGTGGGTCCGGTGCTCGTGCTCGCGGCGCTGGCGGCCCTCTTCGGGTTCACCAACATCGACTTCGGGACATTTCACCCCATAACCATCGTTGCGACCTTCCTCGCGCCCGTATTCGGCCCGATTGCCCGGGTGCCGGCGCCAGGTGTGGCCCTGTTGGCGCTGCTGGTAGGGACAGCGCTCAGCATGGGAGGGCTCGGGCTGGCCTTCCTCGTGTATGGACGGCAAGCTATCGCGAGAGATCTCGTGCCGCGGCGAGCGCCCTGGGTTTACCAACTCTCATTGCAGAAGTTCTACTGGGACGAGGTGTACGATGCCATGCTGGCTCGACCGATGGTGGGACTTGCCACGGCGTGCCGTCGGGTGATAGAGCCGGGGGTGTTCAATGGGGCAGTCGACGGCGTGCGCTCGGCCGTGCAGACGCTCGCCGATGACTTTCGGACGTTTCAGAGCGGCCTGCTGCGCGACTACGCCCTGGTGTTCTTCGTGTTCGCCGTGATCGGGTTGCTCGTACTCGGACTGCACCTCACATGACCTGGCCGATTCTGGGCATCACCCTCTTCCTGCCGCTGCTTGGTAGCGCGGTGCTGGCCTTGATCCCGGCGTCACGGACGATGGCAGTGCGCACTGTCGGGATAGCCTTCGCGGCGGCGACGTTTGCACTGTCCCTAGTCATGCTGGTGAGCTTCTACGCAACCCCCAAGGTTGGATCCGCGGTCCTGGGCGGGTCGGTGCACGGAAGATCTTTGGCACATGTGGCGTCGCCCATCACGTTCCAGTTCCAGGAGCAGCTGTCTTGGTTGGGATCGACCCGGGCATTGGGACAGTTCAGGCAGGCTCTGAACCAGGGGAACAACGGGGTCAATCAGGCGTTTGCGCCGCCAATAAACTTCTCGTTTCATATTGGTGTAGATGGCTTGGCGGTGTGGATGGTCGCGCTGACCGGGCTGCTATTTCTGTTGGCGGCGGTCGCCCTGTCACGCAGGGAGGATCGTCCTAGGAGCTTCCTGATTCTCATGGGCCTGGCAGAGACCGGGGTGATCGGCGTGCTGGTGTCGCTGGACCTGGTTCTCTTCTACTTCTTCTGGGAGGCCGCTCTCATCCCGCTGTACTTCCAGTTGTTGGGATGGGGCGGGCCGAGGAGAGGTGCGGCGGCCCTGAAGTTCATCATCTACACGGTGGCGGGCAGTCTCTTCATGCTGCTTGCCATCCTGGGTCTCTACTTCATCACGGGGGCCGAGACAGGCGTCTACACCTTTGACGTACCGACCCAGATCGCGATGGCTACGCAGGTCATCGGGCAGCACCCGACATCGCTGACCATCTTCGGGCACGTGTTCACGTTCCTAACGCCGGAACAGTGGCTGTTCCTGGCGTTTGCCTTGGCCTTTGCGATCAAGGTGCCGCTTGTGCCGTTCCACACCTGGCTGCCGGACGCATACGGCTCTGGAACGACTCCGTTTCTGATATTTTTCGCCGGTATTGTGAGCAAGCTTGGCGCGTTTGGCCTGATTCGCTACAATCTCGCACTGTTCCCTCAGGCAAGCCACTTCTTCCAGCCCGTCATGCTGGCTTTGGGGGTGACTAGCATCCTCTACGGTGGCCTGATGGCGCTCGGGCAGCGTGACATTCGCCAGATTGTGGCCTACTCATCCATCAGCCACCTTGGGTTTGTGGTGTTGGGCATTTTCGCCCTGAACGTCGACGGGCTGGGTGGAGCCATTGTGCAGATGGTGAACCATGGGATCATTGTTGCTGGGCTGTTCCTGTGCGTGGGGATGCTGGAGGTGCGATTCGGAACTCGGGACCTGGGGCGGATGGGTGGCTTGGCGCGGCCGATGCCGATCATGGCCGGGATGTTCTTAGTTCTGGTGCTCGCGGGCATGGGCATGCCCCTGATGAACAGCTTCGTGGGCGAGTTCCTGATTCTGCTGGGAGTGTTCCAGGTTTCTCCCGCGTGGGCCGTAGCGGCCAGCCTGGGGGTGGTCATCGCCTGCTGGTACATGTTGCGCCTATACCAGGGACTTACCCAGGGGGCCGTGCGGATCCCGGGCACCGGTGGGGAGGAGAGGCGTGCCGGTGGCTCGGTGTCGGGGGGAGGAGTACGCGATCTGCGGGCTCTCGAGATCGCACTGTTGGCGCCGCTGGTGGCTGTGTGCATAGGGGTCGGGATCTATCCCAGCCCGATCATCAGTACGATTCGCTTCAATGCAAGCCAGTACATGCGGCTCGATGGGCGGGGGCCGCAGGCTCTGATGCCGACACTGGGGCTCGGTGTCGCATCCTCATCTGCCCCTCAACCCCCGGGCGGTGGTAGCGCACCATGACCGGATGGTCGGTGGGGGCCCTGCCATGGTACCCCCTTCACTTCGTTCCGGCGGTCGACCTTCTCTCGGCACTGCCGGAGCTGATAGTCGGGGCGGGGATGGTCCTGATGCTCATCGCGGACTTGCTAGTGCCGCCTAGCCGCCGGGGCATCCTGGCGGTCGGGACGGCGGCCGTGTTGAGTGCCGCCTTGGTGGCGGTCATCTGGCAGTGGGGTGGGGCTGCCCACGCCTACGCGACGTTTGACGGATCGTTTGTCGCTGATCGCTTTGGACTGTTCTCTGACGCCCTCATCCTGAGCACCGCGATCGTGGTGGTCCTACTCAGCCCGCCGTACCTCGCAGGGCGGGGCCTGCACGCGGGCGAGTACTACATTCTGTTGCTAGCGTCCGTGGTCGGCATGCTGACACTGGCCGGTGGCACCAATCTGATCGTGATCTTCCTCGGAGTGGAGCTGCTGTCCATCCCGCTGTACGTCCTGGCGGGATTCGCGCGAGATGAGCGTCGGTCGCAAGAGGCCGGGATGAAGTACCTTCTGCTGGGAGGGTTCGCGTCGGCATTCCTCTTGTACGGGATGGCGCTGGTCTATGGCGATACGGGCAAGACCAATCTCACCGCCATCCACCGGGTCCTGCTGGAGGCGGTACCTGCCGGACACGTGAGTCCGCTCCTCATGGCGGGGATCGGGTTGATTGGTATCGGGCTGGCGTTCAAGGTGTCCGCTGCGCCGTTCCACTGGTGGACGCCGGACGTGTACGAGGGATCTCCGGTGGTGGTCACGACGTTCATGTCTGTTGCGACCAAGGTCGCGGCGTTTGCCGCCTTCCTTCGGCTTTTCTCGACGACGTTCGGGAGCGCCCAGAGCGGGTGGACGGTGCCCTTGGCCCTCGTGGCGATCGCGTCGATGATTTTCGGCAACGTGGTGGCACTGGCGCAGCGTTCGATGAAGCGGATGCTGGCGTACTCCGGGATCGCGCAGGCTGGCTACATCCTGATCGGCGTGGCGGTAGGACAACCCGACGGGACTGCAGCGGCGTTGTACTATCTGGCGGCCTACACGGCTATGAACACCGGCGCGTTCGCCGTTCTGACGATCCTGAGCAGCCGTGGCAGGGAGTGCGACGAGTATCGGCACTTGAGGGGATTAGGGCGACGGGAGCCGTTTCTGGCGGGACTGCTGGCCATTTTCCTTCTGTCCCTCGCCGGTTTTCCCCTGACCGCCGGCTTCTTTGGGAAGTTCTTCCTGTTCTCGGCGGCCATTCACGACGGGCAAGTCCCTCTGGCCGTGTGGGGCGTGGTGACGTCGGCCGTGTCAGTGTTCTATTACCTGCGTGTGACGCTGCTGATGTTGGGCCAGGCCGGTGAGACTGAGGGCATGGACCCGGGGAGCACCGGTGGCGACCAGCTGGAGAGCTGGGCCGTGCAGACGGGCGACCGCCGGGCGGGGTGGACCCTGCCCGGACGCGTCCTGGTGCTTACGGCAGCCGCGGCGACACTGGTGCTGGGAATCTTCCCGACGGTCGTATACGGGGTGATCCAGGGCATTCACGCAGTGACGGGATGAGGGCTGCAGAGGCGGGGGTGACGCTGAACGGAGCCTTGTCCCTGGTCATCCCGGTGCACAATGAGGCGGAAAACATCGCGGGGGTGGTGCGGCGCAGCCGCGATGTGTTGAGCAGGCTTACACCGGACTTCGAGGTTGTCCTAGTCGACGATGGGTGCCACGACAGGACTGTAGAGCGCGCGAGAGAGGCGTTGGGCGATGACGCGGATCGGCTCACGGTGGTACGACACGGTCAGAAGCTGGGATACGGGATCAGCGTCGCTGATGGACTGAGGGCGAGCCGAGGGGACTATGTCGCGTTCATGGACGGGGACGGACAGTTCGACGCAGGGGACCTGCTCAAGCTGGTGGCGCTGTTACCGGTCGCCGATCTGATTGGGGGCTGGCGGATCCATCGCGCAGATCCCTGGCACCGATCGGTGGTGAGCGGCACCTTCAATGTGTTCGTGCGGGTGTTGTACGGGATCCGGTACCGCGATGTCGACTGTGGGCTGAAGTTGATGCGGCGTGAGGTGTTGGAGGCGGTGTCGCCGCTGTTGGCCCGGGCCGCACTGCTGAATACGGAACTGTACTTCAAGGCGGGGCGCTGCGGGTTTCGGGTGGCCCAGGCAGGTGTGCCGCACCACCGGCGGCTTGCGGGGGTGCGGTCCGGAGGACGGCTGGTGCCGATTCTGCGCGCGGTACGAGAGTTGGTGCGGCTGCGGGTGCGCATCGCTCGGGAGTGGCGCCCGGTGCGGCCGTCGGCCGGGGGCTGAGAGGCGTCGGCCAGAAACGGGAGTGGGGCAGGGCCCGGATATCAGGGGGCCGGTGTGGCTGTCGGAGGCTTGGTGGCGTGCTGGAAGGCTTCGAAGGTCAGCCTGAGTCCCTCTGCGATGGGGGTTGTTGCTCGCCAGCCGAGCTTGGCGGCCGCTTGGTCCGGGCTGAGGAATGTGTGTCGGACCTCGCCGGGTCGGGCCGGTAGGTGCTCGACCACGGAGGGTTGGCCTGCCAGGGCAGCGAGGGTGGAGGCAACCAGGTTGATCGAGGTGCCGATTCCGGTGGCCACGTTGAGCGGACCTTGGACCCGCGACCCGAGAGCGAGGACATTGGCCCTGGCCACGTCATGGACGAAGATGAAGTCTCGCGTCTGCTCGCCGTCGCCGGTGATCCTCGGTGGCTGGGCGCTGAGGAGTCGCTGGCAGGTGATAGCTACGACCCCGGCCTCACCGGTGCCGTCCTGATGCGGCCCGTAAACGTTGGCGTAGCGCATGGCCACTGAGCGAAGGCCCAGGGTGCGTCCGAACATGCCCAGGTAGCCCTCGCCAGCCAGCTTGGCAGCACCGTAGGGGGAGAGGGGCTGCTGGCGATCGGCCTCCCGGCTGGGGAGGCGGCGGGCGCGCCCATAGATGGCGCCCCCTGAGGAAGCAAAGACGACGCGGCGGCACTGGGCGTCGGCGAGCGCCTTGAGGAGAGCCACGGTCCCCACTACGTTGACAGTGGCGTCGGCGGCGGGGTCCTGCATCGACCGATTGACGCCGCCTTGGGCAGCTAGGTGGACGGCGCCAGTGGGCCGGTATCGTGCAATGGCGGCGGCGGCCAGCGGGCTCGAGATGTCGGCGGTTACCAGTTCAGCCGCCGGAGGGACCGGCTCTCCACACGCGTGGCGGAGGTCGTCGAGGACTAGGACGGCAGAGCCGGCCTCCAGCAGGAGACGCACGGTATGCGTGCCGATAAATCCGGCCCCGCCGGTGACCACCACACGAGCCAGGGGGTGCGATTGTGATTCCATGGGAAGTCTCCTAGGTGGTCGCGTCTGGCGTGCGAGGCCCAGGGGCCGACCGCGTGAGTCCAGATGGTTTCGGCAACACGACGCGATGCCCGCCATACTAAGGGTGCTGGCCGAGTTGGCGTGCGTGATCTCAGCCCCCTCTCAGGCAGAGTGGGGCCGGCCGTGGAGACTTGTCTAGGGTGACGAATTCGGACCGGGCGGGGGGCCGGCGACCGATGGTGGGGCGATCGGGTCGCGCCGCGTTGGCTGTGGTCGTAGCCGCGATCTTGCTCTTCCTGGTTCTGCGGAAGGTCTCCCTGGCTACGGTCCTGGGCACGGTCGCTCATGCGTCGCTCCCCCTGGTCTTGGCCGGAGCCGGGGCAGCGTTCCTATACGTGGTCCTGCGGGCGGCTCGCTTTCGTCTCCTGCTCGGCCGCGGTCCCCTAGGCCGGACCCTGGCAGTCACGGCCAGTGCCTGGGGTGCTGGCCTGGTCCTGCCGGGACCCGGAGGCGATGCCACCTTCATCTGGCTGGCTCGCCGCGATCTGGAGGCGCCGGTCGCGAGAGCCACCGGGGCAGCCCTCGTGGCCCGTCTCTTGGATCTCATGACGCTGATCCTCATCCTGCTGGTGTCGGCCGACGTGGCCAGAGTTCACTTGCCGGCACCGGTGCGGGCCTCGGCCCTGGGCCTGGGTGGCGTCTTCCTTCTCGCTTTGTTGGTCCTCTTCTGGCAGCATCCGCGCCGCATTGTGCTGGCGTGGGCCGAGCGGCTTCCACTGGTCGGGCGTTTCGCCCTGCGGGCCGAGCAGGTGCTGGACGAGTTGAGCTCTGGCCGCGCGATGGCTTGGCTGGTGCTCAGCACGGTCGGAGCCCGGGTCCTCACGGCGCTTCAGTATCTGGCCTTATTCCTAGCCCTCGGCACTCACATCTCCTTCTGGCAGGTCTGGTTTGCGTTGGCGGTCCGCACGCTCCTCTTTGCCCTCCCGGTCCAGGGCATCGGAGGGCTGGGGACATCACAGTTGTGGTGGACCGGCGCGCTGACGCTGGCCGGTTGGCCGCTGCCGGCCGCTCTTGCTATCAGCCTGGAGGTCCAGATCCTCGACCTGGCGGTGGCCCTTCCTCAGGCGCTGGTCGGCTGGATTGCCCTCGTAGCTGGTCGTAGCCGCCGGGCTCGCCGCGAGGCCGCGGCGCTGGAGCCTGCGGCCTTGGGCACCGTTCCTGATGCCACCGCTGCGCTCACGGCTGTCGCCATCGCCGCCCGGTGGGGTGGTCGGGCAGGGACGCTGGCCGCCAGAGCGTGGCGGGCGCTGTGTCCGCCGGGGAGCGGCCCGTGGCTTCTGGTCCCGGTGGCGCTATTCGTGGCCCTTCGCATCCCTTCGATGTTTGAGCCCCACTGGTACACCGACGAGGCCGGGTATGCGACGACCGCGTGGTTGTCGACACATGGCGGCATCTTGTACCGCACTGTCTGGAACAACAAGCCTCCGCTTCTCTTTTGGACATACGGCGCCGTGCTCGCCCTCTTCGGGCCGAGCGAGTTCGGCCTCCACCTGATGTCCATGCTCTGGGAACTGCTCGCTCTGCTGGCTCTTTGGCGCCTTGCTTGCAATCTGGTTGGGTACCGCCGCGCGGCGGTCGCCGTTCTCTTGGCGGCCGTGGCTTTGGGGAGCCCCATCGTCAACGGTGATCTCGCACTGCCGGAGAATCTCCTCATTGGCCCAGCGACGTGTGGGATTCTGGCGGTCCTGACGTTGGCGCGCAGGCGCGTAGGCCGTACCGACTTGGCGTTGGGCGCGCTGGCTGGTGCATGGTTCGCAGTCGCGATCCTTTACCAACAGACGGCGCTTGCAGATCTCGGCGCGGCAGCTATCTGGTTGGCCCTGTTGCCGGACCGTCGAGGGTGGCGGGCGCTGACCGCGATGCTTGGCGTCTGCGTGGCCATCGTGGGACTGGCCATCGCGCCCTACCTAGTGTGGGCAGGGCCCGGCAATGTATGGTATTTTCTAGTGGCGTCCTACGTGGGGTACGCGCGGCATGGAATAAGTCCGTCGCTCGGGATCATTTTGCCACGTGCGTTGGCCATGGGAGCCTTTTTCGCGGGAGCGGTCTTGGGCCGACGCGATCGAGGGGCGGAGTGGCGACTCATTTGGCTTTGGCTCGCGGCGACCGTAATCACCGCAATACTGCCAAATCGCGCGTACGTGTTTTTCACTGTCCCCATGGTTGTGCCGCTAGCCCTGCTTCTGTCGGCCGCGCCGATACCGCATCCTTCAAGGTGGCTATCGGGGGCCGCGGACCTGATACCGTCGCGTGGCGCAGTGGTCGTGGCCGCGATGATCCCGTTGACCGTCTGGGGGGGCATGCTCGTGAGCCACGGCCCCCTGTCCACCTACACTGTTCGGCTGACTTCAGCTTACTACCCGAACTTCGTGAAGTACATGGCCGGAGACCTTTCGAGCACAGCGTATTCCAACACCTTTAACTACCGAGCGACATCGGAGGCCGAGGCCGTTGCCTGGTTGGGAGCCCACCACCTCAGCGGGGTGCGTGCCGTGGTGTGGTCATCGGATGCGTGGCCGTATCTTCTTGGAGAGCTACACCCGGTGCTTCCGACTCCCGCACTCTACGTGGATGAACTCTGGCTCGGCCCGCAGGGGGTAATGAGGCGTGTGCGTAGCGGTGCACCGTTGGTGGTGATCACGACGGAGTCGTCCCTTGCGGAGTATCCCCAGATCATTCCCTACTTGCGGCAAGAGTTTGTCCATGTCTACACTGCGGGTTATGCTGGCGTCTGGATCCGTCGAGGCGATGAACCTCGAGGCGCGCCACCGCCGACCACGGTCGCGGGGACTGGATCGCCCCATATGCGCAGTGCAACTAAACAGGGAGTCGCGCGTTGATACAGACACTCGCAGTGACAGCGGTCCCGGGCGGGCTGCAGCTATGGAACTACTCCACGTACCACCTCTTGGTCACGGACGGGCCGCACGGCGGGTCATGGTGGGTGGCGGCTACGGCGTTGGCGGAGTGGGGGGTATTTCCTCTCGCGTTTATGCTAGTCGCTCTCTTCTTCTTCGGTGAAACCCCGAGAGACGCCCGAGTCGCTGCGGTCGGCGCTGGAGTGGCGGTATTGGTGGCGTTGGTGGTGAACCACGTCCTTGGCCAGGTCTGGTTCGAGCCACGTCCCTACCTGTCGCAGTACCACCTGCCGAGATTGGCTCCAGCGGCGCACGGCAACTCCTTCCCGAGCGACCATCTCGCCTTCGCCGGGGCGATAGTTGGGAGTCTGTGGGTGACGGGGCGGCGCCCTCTGGCGGTGGTGGGAGCGGTACTGGCGCTGGGAGTCGGTTGGGCGCGCGTCGTAGGGGGAATCCACTGGCCGCTGGACGTGATCGCCGGAGTAGGGGTCGGGCTCGCGTCAGGCGCGCTAGTCGGGACGGCGCTGCCGCGATGGCCAGTGGTCGGTCGGTGGCTGGCGCGACTGCCGCTGGGGCCGGTGCTCAGCGTGGTGGGCTCCGTTGCAGTGGTGGGCGTGGGGTTCACCGGACTTGAGATCCGAAGCCACCTCGGCGTGGTTGGAACGGAGGTCGCGGAGGGTATGATCGCCATGGGTGGGCTCGGCATCGCTTGGGGGCTCGGGTGGGCATCGCGCCTCCCGGGCCTGGCGGCTCCAAAGACGAGGCAGTCCTGGCAGGTCGCAGCTTCGGGGCCAGTTGGGGAGCGGCTGGGCGAGGATCGCCCCAGGGGATGGGGCGGTGGAGCAAAGAGGCCGGGGTCACGGTGAGAGGCAGCGGCGCGAGGCTCGGTCCCCCTCTGTGGTGTAGAGGAGAGCGGCCCTTTAGCCGCGTCGGATCGGTCGTGTTGGTCGTGGTCGTCAGTGTGCTAGCGCTGACCGGCTGCGCGGGTACCGGCGGAACGAGCCGGCTCCCAGCGTCCGGGCCGACGTCGCGGCCGAAGGCAGTGACCAGCCCCACTGCTCAAGATGTTCAAGGGGTCGCCGCAGCATTTATGCGCGAGTTCGTGGCTGGCCAGTACCAAGCGGAGTGGTCCATGCTGGCTGCGGCGGCGCGTGCCCAGTGGCCGTCAGCCGTCGCGCGCAGTTCAATGCTGCGCGCCAAGTTCGCGGCGGCGCGCCCCAGCAGCTTTCAGTTGGGAACACCAGAGCCAGGCAGGAGCTGGACGAGTCGAGAGGACCCTGCGCGTCAGGTGGCTGCTGTGTGGACGGTGCCGGTCGGCGTCCGGTTCTCGGGCGTGGTGGCGCCGCCCGGCGTGGCGCGCTTGTATCAGGATCTGACGCTGGCTGTGCGGGCGCCGAGCGGAGGGCAGCCGGGGCAGATCGTGGGGGAAGGGCCGGCCTCGCTGGATGCGCCAATCATCCAGCCGGGTGTAGTTCCGAGCCGGACTGTACATGTCCCCATCCTCATGTACCACCGAGTGGGTCCTCTGCCGATTGCGGCCCAACACCGCACTCAGTATGGTTACCAACTCGCGTACGAGCTCACGGTTCCCCCTGGTCAGTTTTCCAGCGAGATGGCCGCGCTGGTGGCGGCACACGCCAGTGCCATCTCGCTCGCCCGGCTGAGTGACGCTCTCCTCTATGGGTTGCCACTGCCGCCACGGGCGGTAGTCATCACCTTTGACGACGGGCGGCTGAGTCCGCTGACTTATGCTGTACCAATCTTGCGACGCGACGGGTTCACGGCTACGTTCTTCGTGCCGGCAGGTCTGGTGGGCCGGACCGTTCGGGTGCAGCACTATGTCACGTGGGCGGAGGTGAGTCAGCTGGCCAACAGTGGTTTCTGGGTCGAGGACCACACCCTGTTTGACAGTATCGATCTCTGGGGGCTGTCGGCACCTGAGTTGCAGCCCTTGGTCAAGACGACAGCGGAAACACTTATGCGACACACCGGTCGCGCTGTGCAGTTCATCGCATATAGCGGGGCCTATCCGCTGCCGAGCGCGGCCCAGGCGGGGCCGGCTGAGGTGGCCGTCTTCCATACCCTTGCGTCGATGGGGTACGTCGGAGGCGTGCTGGATCAGCAGGTGCAGAGCTCGACAGAGACGACCGCTGGGTTGTGGCAGCTGCCTCGACTGCGCATGTTTCCAGGCGAGAGCGCGGCGGGTTTCGCCTACGCTCTGGCTCACGGTTAGGCGAGAGCAGGGGAGTGCGCCTGGCTCAGGCTTCACCTACGGGAGGTCGGATGGGAGACACCGCGCAGGCAGACAGCACCGTCCCGGTTGTTGTTGAGATTCCCAAAGGTAGCCGCAACAAGTACGAGTACGATCACGATCATCACTGGATCCGGCTGGACCGCGTGTTGCACTCGTCAGTCCACTATCCGACCGACTACGGATTCGTCCCGGGGACCCTGGCCGCGGACGGGGATCCCTTGGACGCCTTGGTGCTCATGGAGGAGGGGACGTTCCCCGGGTGCCACCTGGAAGTGCGCCCTATCGGTCTCCTGCACATGGCGGACGAGCATGGCGAGGATGTCAAGCTCTTGGCAGTGTTGGCGGGAGACCCGCGCTTCGATCTGATCCGCGACCTCCACGACCTGGCTCCGCACTGGCTGCGGGAGATAGAGGTGTTCTTCGAAACCTACAAGCAGCTCGAGGATGATAAGGAGGTACAGGTCGGCGGCTGGGAGGGGCGGGTCGCGGCGTCCGAGGCGGTAGAGGCTTGCCGAGCGGCCCACCGCCGGGCGCACGGGGCCCGGTCCTGAGCGAGGAGCGGAGTCCAAGCAGAAAGTAGGGCCGCCCCGATATGATCATGCAAGTGGCCCGGGCTAGTCCCGGGCTGGGAGAGGGACATCCCGGGGAGGAGTTATGCGTCCCAAGGTTTCCGTCATCGGTGCCGGCAATGTGGGGGCCACGCTGACCCAGCGCCTTGCCGAGCGTGATATCGCAGATCTGGTCTTGGTTGACATCGTCGAAGGACTGGCCGAGGGCAAGGCACTTGACCTGCTGGAGGCCGGCCCAATCATCGGTCACAATTCGCGGGTAGTTGGGGGCACCGACTACGCACTGACCGCTGGATCTCAGGTGGTGGTCATCACGTCGGGACTGGCACGTAAGCCGGGCATGAGCCGTGATGATTTGGTCCGGACCAATGCCGGGATTGTGGGTGAGGTGACCCGGGCTGTCGTAGCGGGTTCACCAGACGCAGTGCTGATCATGGTGACCAACCCCCTGGACGCCATGGTTCATCAGGCACTCCGGGTCAGCGGGCTGCCGCGTGAGCGCGTTGTCGGGATGGCTGGGGTCTTGGACACGGCTCGGTTCCGCTGCTTCGTGGCCCAGGAGTTGGAGGTGGCTGCGGAGAACGTGCAGGCCCACGTGCTCGGTGGCCATGGGGACACCATGGTCCCACTCATCGGGATGACCACGGTTGCCGGGGTGCCGATCAGCCGCCTGCTGGGGAGAGACCGCGTGGAGGCCATCGTTGCGCGTACCAGGGATGGTGGCGCGGAGATCGTGAGGTACCTCAAGACAGGCAGCGCCTTCTACGCCCCTTCCGCGGCGACTGCCCAGATGGTGGAGGCCATCCTGCTCGATAGTCACGTCATTCTGCCGTGCGCCGTTGAGCTTCGCGGTGAGTACGGTCTGAATGGTGTGGTCATGGGCGTCCCGGCCCAGCTTCACGCCGGTGGCCTGGAGCGGGTGGTGGAGATGGAACTGGCCCCTGACGAGCGCTTGGCGCTCGAACGATCCGCGGAGGCCGTCCGCCAGCTACTGACGGTACTGGGCTGATGGCCGCCCCGGGGGTCACTGTCCCACCCCGGGGAGGGGCGGCCCCCCGGCGGGCCGATCGGTGGTGGCTGTATCCGACGAACGTCGTCGTTTGGTTGACGGTCTTTGGCGTCTACAGCTTCTGGACGATCGTGTTCTTCACTCACGATCAATTCCATGGATACGTTTCCCCGTTCTTCTCGCCGCAGGTAGCTGTGGGCCGCACACCGCTCTCACCGGCGTTGTTCATCTTCTACATCCCGTTGGGCTTCCGCGCTACGTGCTACTACTACCGAAAGGCGTACTACCGCGCCTTTTTTCACGATCCGCCCGGGTGCGCCGTGAAGGAACCACGGCTGGCGGCGGCTGTCTCGCCAACTGGACGCGGAGCGCGATACCGAGGAGAGACCGCACTGCCGTTCATTCTCAACAATCTGCACCGATTCTTCCTGTACTTCGCATTGGCTTTTGTGGTGGTGCTCTGGATCGATGCGTTCAACGCGTTCTCATATCGCGGTCACTGGGGCGTAGGGCTCGGGAGTGTCCTGATGCTGGTCAACGTCCTGTTTCTCACCCTGTACACGGTGTCGTGCCACTCTCTGCGTCATCTGATCGGGGGCAGCCTGGACTGCTTCTCATGCGCTAAGTTTGGGCGGCAGCGGTACCGTCTATGGCGGTTTAGCACTTGGCTCAACTTGCGTCACTCGACCTATGCGTGGGTCAGTCTGTTCACTCTCATCGGCACAGATGCCTACCTCCGCCTCCTACAGTTCGGGGTGCTGCACGATCCCCACTTGGGCTTCTGATGCTACGGGCAAACAGCGGGATCGGCTGGAGGGAGCGATGACGCGCGAGGTCAGCTACGACGTGCTGGTGATCGGTGCCGGCGGGGCTGGGATGCGGGCAGCGATCGCGGCCGCGGAGGCGGGATGCCGCGTCGGTGTGGTGTGCAAGTCTCTGCTGGGGAAGGCCCACACGGTGATGGCTGAGGGAGGGATCGCCGCCGGCCTTGCCAATCTGGACGCTGAGGATTCGTGGCAGGTCCACTTTGGGGATACCCTGCGTGGCGGGGCCATGGTCAACAATTGGGCCATGGTGGATCTGTACTCTCGCGAAGTGATCGATCGGGTGCTTGAACTCGAGCAGTGGGGCGGCGTCTTCGACCGGACTCCAGATGGACTGATCAGCCAACGGGCGTTCGGGGCGCACTCTTGGCGCCGGCTAGCGCACATTGGCGACCGGACCGGATTGGAGTTGATCCGCACGCTGCAGGATCGGATGGTACATACCGAGGGTGTGGAGGTGCTGATGGAGACCACCCTCACACGCCTGCTGAAGGCGGGTGAGGAGGTGGCTGGTGCCTTCGGCTATCACCGGGGCACGGGGGACTTCATCACCATTCGGGCCGGTGCGGTGGTCCTGGCAACGGGTGGCTGGGGGCGTATGTACCGCATCACGTCCAACTCCTGGGAGGGAACAGGGGATGGGGCTGCGATGGCCTATGAGGCCGGAGCCGACCTCAAGGACATGGAGTTTGTCCAGTTCCATCCGACCGGTATGGTGTGGCCTCCGGGCGCCCGCGGCATCCTGGTGACAGAGGCTGTACGCGGGGAAGGTGGTCTCCTGCGCAACTCCAGCGGTGAGCGATTCATGTTGCGTTACGATCCGGTAAAGAAGGAGTTGTCCTCGCGGGACGTTGTGGCCCGCTCCATTTTCAAGGAAGTGCAGGCTGGCCGCGGATCTTCCCACGGCGGAGCGCTGCTCGACGTGACCCATCTGGGAGCCGACGTTATTCGACGACGTCTGCCGTCCATGTATGAGCAGTTCCACTCCCTGGCGGGGGTGGACATTACCCGCGAACCGATGGAGGTCGCCCCCACCATTCACTACACCATGGGGGGCGTGAGTGTTGAGGCGGAGACCGCAGCCACGACCGTGCCCGGACTGTACGCGGCGGGTGAGGTTGCCGCCGGTCTGCATGGAGCTAATCGGCTCGGCGGGAACTCGCTTGGGGACATCTTGGTGTTTGGTCGACGGGCCGGGATGGCGGCGGCGGAACACGCCAAAACCCGGGGACGACTGGCGCCGATTGATGAGCACCAAGTAGAACAGGAGCGGGCGATTCTGCTGGGACCACTCGATCGGCCCGAGGGGGAGAATCCCTACTCCCTTCACCGCGAGCTACAGGAGGTGATGCAGTCGGGAGCGTCTATCGCCCGGACGGAGGAGTCTCTGCGGCAGGCCCTCGAGGGCATTCTGGGGCTGCGGGAGCGCTCCGAGCGCCTGTCGGTGCCTGGAGGGCCGGCATTCAACCCGGGCTTTAGCACGGCCCGCGACGACCTCTTCATGCTGACTGTGAGCGAGGCAATTGTCCGGTCGGCGTTGGAGCGGAGGGAGAGCAGAGGCGCTCAGTGGCGGCTTGACTTCCTCCAGCTGGACCCGGAGCTTGGAAAGGTCAACTTCATCAGTCGGAAGGGGGCCCGGGGAACGATGGAGATCGTCCCCAAGGCGCTGCCCGAGATGCCCGAGGCCCTGCGTCGCCTGACCGAGGGGCAGACACGCGTGGCGGGCACCGCCATCGCTGACGCAGCCGATGCACGGCTCCGTGCCGCCGGCGCGGCAACGGTGCCGGTCGCCGCCACGCCAGCGGCGACGGAAGAGCTGCCGACGAACCTTCGCATCTCCTACGGGGACGGCGAGACCAACCAAAGAATTGTGCTGCGGGTCAACCGGGGCAGCGAAGGGGAGGGCTACGCGGACTACGAGGTCCCGTTGGTCGAGGGGATGGTGGTCCTCGACGCGGTCCATTGGATCCAGGCGAATCGCGCCTCCGACCTCGCCTGTCGGTGGAACTGCAAGGCGGGCAAGTGTGGCTCCTGCAGTGCGGAGATCAATGGACGGCCAGGGCTATTGTGCAAGACTCGTCTTGAGGAAGTGGCGGCCGGCGGTGCGCCGGTTGTGGTCGAGCCGATGCAGGCTTTCCCGCTGGTGCGCGACTTGGTCACGGATGTTGGCTGGAACTACACTGTCAACCGGCGCATTCCCCAATTCACCCCCGCGGCGGGCGCGCAGGCCCCCTTCACGATCGCCCAGCGTGATATCGAGCGAGCCGCCGAGTTCCGGAAGTGTATCGAGTGCTTCCTATGCCAGGACGTGTGTCATGTGCTGCGCGAGCATGCTGGCACGCCTCGGTTCTTCGGGCCGCGCTTCATGGTGCGGCTGGCCTCCTTGGAGATGCACCCGGAGGATGTGCTTGACCGGGTGCCCATGCTCCGAGAGGAGGCGGGTATCGGCTACTGCAACATCACCAAGTGCTGCACCGAGGTCTGCCCGGAGCACATCCAGCTCACTGACAACGCCCTCATTCCGCTCAAGGAACGGAATGCTGACC